>JAJFGD010000001.1 GCA_021776315.1 Hyphococcus sp.
AGCCATTGGCGTTCCATCGACGAAATTTTCGACAAGGAAAAAACCAACGGTGCCATCTCAGCTTCTGTAATGGATTACCTGCCGATCAATTTTTCACCGATTGGCATGGAACAAGGCGACTTCGCTAGCACACGACTTGGACCTTATGATATTTGGGCCATCGAATTTGGTTACAGCCCAGACCTAGATAGAGCTGAAAGAGAGTCCCTTCTTGACCGGGCGACATCACCCGGTTTTGCGTTTAGCTCACTACCTTATGGCAATAAGCCAGACTCGCTTTTGAACGATTTGACAGATGCCCCAGTTGACTATGCCAAAACTCGAATCAAATTCGCGACAGACGTTTCAAGACTCGCCATCGAAAATGATATTTTCGACGATCAAATCCAATATTCAAGCTTGTATCGAGAGCTGCGGCATCAAATTTCTCAAGGGGTCGACACCATCATTTCACAAGTGGGGGCAAACACGTCTCCAAATAGTAAGAAATCGCAAAAAAAAGCGCTTAAAGCTCTCGAGCAATTAATTTTTTCAAAGAATACGTCTCCAATTGCAGATGAGTTTTTTGAACAATTCGACTATGGGCAATATTACGCTTTTGCTGATCAAATTGGAATCAAACGGTCCGTTCTATCTTCGTTGATGTTCGAACAAGCATTGCTTTTTAGGCACCATTCGGGAAACGAGTTTAGTACGACTGATCTTTTGTTCGAGATCAAAAATGCCGTTTTTGGAACTGATCTATATCCTCTTGGCATGCCGAACAAAGATCGCCGTGATCAACAGATTATCTATGCACATTATTTGGCTGCACTCATTTATGGCCCATCAAGCGATGACGGTAGTCGGCATCAACCGTATTTTTTCGAGTCTTCAATCATTAGTGCGGCGGCGAGACCTGTCCGAAACGCGTTGATGCGTGAACTCTGGCTGCCGACGCCTTGGGCACCACAAGAGGTCCGTGCCCATCGGCAGCAATTGCGGGCAATTCTTCAATAGTCTTTTCAGCACACAGAGCTTGGCTTAATTGAGAGCACCATTCCCTGATTCAGAGAAAAACCGCTCAACTTTTGAACAGCTTTTCAGCCTCGGATAATGATGAGCCTCTGTCGTTGATGGCAGCCTCGCATCGGGCTATTTCTGCCTTTAGAGAGGCAATCCGTTCATTCAAATCATCAACAGAAAGTGTATAAAGATCTTGTTTAACGAGAAAGCCGAGCGCTAAGTCTGGCTTATCGTTTAATGCTTCTTCATCCATCACCCTACTCCCGATTGCGCCTGCATAGTTTGCGAAATAGTGCGCGCCGGTTCAAGAATGAAACGACAACGACGACAGGAATCATCTGGATATGACAACAATCCCTGAAATGATGAGCGTTATCGAGATCACTGCCCCTGGTGGGCCCAATGTCTTGCAACTGACAACTAGGCCTATACCACAACCGACGGGTAACGAGGTTTTGATCCGCATTCACGCAGCCGGCGTAAACCGCCCAGAAGTCTTACAACGACGTGGTCTATATCCACCGCCACCAGGGGCGACGGATATTCCGGGCTTAGAAGCGGCAGGCGAAATTGCCACCCTCGGTCCAGACGCCAAAGGATTGAAAATCGGCAACAAAGTCTGTGCGCTATTACCTGGCGGCGGTTATGGAGAATATGCCGTGGTCGATGCCGGATCATGCCTTCCCGTACCTGCCGGCCTATCGATGGTCGAAGCAGCGGCGCTGCCGGAAACCTATTTTACGGTTTGGGCAAATGTGTTCGACGACGCTGATCTTAAATCTGGTGAAACGCTGCTCGTTCACGGGGGAACTAGTGGTATTGGTGTTACCGCGATTTCCCTCGCTAAAGCGTGGGGGGCAAAAGTCGTTGCCACCGCTAGTTCTGACGGGAAATGCGCTGCCTTGATCAACCTCGGTGCTGACAAGGTTTATCGGTATGACACTGCCCCTTGGGACACTGATATCGCTGAGCATGGCGGGGTCGATGTGGTGCTCGACATGGCTGGTGGCGATTTTATGCCGCGCAACCTCGCTTGCCTAAATGCTCGCGGTCGCCACGTGTCCATCGCCTTCTTGCGGGGGGCTGAGGCCAGCATCAATATTTTTCAAATTATGCAAAAACGCCTAAAATTGTCGGGCTCCACGATGAAAAGCCGGCCCTCTGCCGAAAAAGCCCGCCTGGCCAAGGCCTTGCGCTCCAATGTCTGGCCATTGCTTGAGGCAGGCAACATCAAACCCGTCATTGACGCCACCTTTCCCATGGCAGAGGCCGCCAAGGCCCACAGCCGGATGGAGGATGGCACCCATATCGGCAAAATTGTCCTGAAAATCGTGTAAATCGCCTTGGCGAATGCTGTGGAACTCGATATATGGCCCACATGCGCTGTCTCGCGCATCGCTTTCCCCGAAAAATCCGGCGGCAAGCGCGGCGGTCCCCCCGGATCGCCGTCTCTTAAGCTTATGGTGCATATTGAAAAGCACCCGACAACACTGACTGGAGACCGTTCATGGCCGACCACCCGCTTATGCCGATCGCAACCGCTGTATGGTTGATCGACAATACCGCGCTGACTTTTGACCAGATTGCAGAATTTTGCGGGCTTCATCCTTTGCAAGTCAAAGGGATCGCTGATGGCGACGTTGGTGTGAGTGTTCGTGGCATTGATCCTATTACGACCCATCAATTGACGCGCGATGAAATCGAAGCAGGACAAGCTGACGAAAATTATCGCTTACGGCTTTCGCGTCCCAAAACAATTGTTGCAGACAAGCCAAAAAAAGGGCCGCGTTACACACCTGTGTCAAAACGCCAGAACCGCCCAGACGCGATAGCTTGGATGGTGCGCAATCACCCTGAAGTTCCTGATTCACAAATCGCCAAACTGCTTGGTACGACCAAAACGACGATCCAGTCTATTCGTGATCGGTCACATTGGAATGCAGCAAATTTACAACCCCAAGATCCAGTTGGCCTTGGCTTGTGTACGCAGATTGATCTTGATGGTGTGGTGCGCAAAGCTGCGGCGAAACTTGCAAAAATGCGACCAGTGGGTGCTGAAGCACCAGCTGAAGGTCCAACCCTTGAACCGGTTAGCGAAACCGTACCGTCAGAACCCGCAACAACGGATGAAGACGATGCGCAAAAAGTTGATCTTGATAAAGTGTTTGCCAGTCTTGGCGGTTCGGACGGCCCTGAATCAAGCGACTAGGACTTACTATCGTCGTCTTGACTAGTGGATTTTTGCGCCAGTCGTCCACCATCCACATAAACACACTGACCTGTCACATATGACGCCCCTGGAGAGCTCAGGAAGTACACAACTTCTGCTACCTCTTCCGGGTCGCCAATGCGCCCTAACGGTGTCGTATTGCGCATCGCGGTTTTGTCCTCATCAGCTGCTAATTCTGATTTTATACCGCCAAGACCGACAAGGTTGGCTCGAACACCATATTGCGACATCGCCATCGCCACCGCTTTGGTAAGCTGCTGCAGCCCTCCTTGGGATGCTGCGTAAGCAACATGGTCAGCGGCGGCAGTGACCGCTTCAACCGAGCCAATATTGACAATCACCCCTGGAGCTGTTGTCGCATCCGCCGCTTCATTCTGTTTTACAAACTGTTTTGACACCGCCTGGTTGACCAAAAAGGCACCGCGCAAATTTGCCGCTACGATGCGATCAAAATCTTCTTCCGGGGTTTCTAGAAATGGTGCTGCGTAATGTTGCATTACAGTGTGCGCCAACACATCAATTCTGTCATAGGCATCGAGTGCTTCGGCGACGATATTGTGAACATGTAATCGATTGGTCACATCCGCATGAACGAAAGCGACGTTGGGGTTCGTTGCGCGCAATTCTTCCGCCAACTGTTTCCCACTTTCTTCATCGCGATCAGCCATTACGAGCCGGTCACCATTCGCCGCAAAGCGTCGTGCGCAAGCAGCACCAACGCCGCTCGCCGCGCCGGTAATGATTATTGATCGGCCAGCCATTTAAAATTCTTTCCTAAAACAATCCGGCGGCGCATTTACCGTGCGCCGCCGTCTTAATCTGAAAACATATGTCGATGATTTATCCTCGACTATCTAGCTGAACTCAACGTTTTAATTCGGTTTCATATGTTGGGAACGGAGTTCTTCCAATTGATCTTTGATACGAAGTTTTTGGCGTTTTAGCTCTACAATACGGAGTTCGTCTTGTGCTGGATGTTTCGTCTCATCAGTGATTGCTTCTTCCAGCCGTTGGTGTCGCTCATTCAGTGTTTCCATGTGAGCCTTTATCGCCATATTCGACCTCCATTTGTTTGAGATAGATTCCTATATAAGCACGAATGATGGGGTTTTGTCACGAATTTGTGTCTTAACTGGCATCAACCAAGTTCCTTTGCAAAGGCTTAACCCATGGGCTATGACATTGTCAGCAACCACTTGAGTTTCTTATGAATTCCCCAAACCGTATCATAGTCGGCGTCACTGGTGCTTCAGGGGTTGTCTATGCGAAACGAGCCCTAGAAATGCTCAAAATCGCCGGTGTGGAAACCCATTTGGTGGTTTCCCGAGCAGCCGAAATGACTTTGCGCTATGAGCTCGACATTTCAGCGGATGCGTTGGCAAAGCTTGCGACCCATCGTTATGCCATCGCTGATGTCGGTGCACCGATTGCGTCGGGCTCTTTCAAAACCATGGGTATGTTGATTACACCTTGTTCTGTGCGGACAATGTCTGAGATTGCGACCGGGGTTACATCGAGCTTGCTTACGCGGTCGGCTGATGTAGTGCTGAAAGAGCACCGAAAACTTGTGATGATGGTGCGCGAAACGCCATTTCATTTGGGCCACCTCCGCACAATGACACAGCTTGCAGAAATGGGCGCAATCATCGCACCACCATTGCCCGCTTTCTATGCTGCGCCTGACAGTGTTGAGGCATTGGTCGACCAATCGGTCGGTCGCACACTCGACCTATTTGAGATCGATACGCAGGAAACTAAACGGTGGGGCGAGGACTTGGAAAAAGGCCGACGTTCAACGTGACAGCGATATCGGCTTCGGAGTTTTGGGTCTGGTCATTGACCCACTATGAGCGCGAAGGGGTCGAACCCCTTCTTCTTCAATTGCAAGACCTTAATGGTCTTGATGCCAATATGCTTTTATGGGCCTGTTGGTGTGCGACAGCCTATGAAGTGCTACCGGAGAAACTGGTTCGTGAAGCCATAACAAAGACCGCTCCGTGGGCCACAAATGTTACATCTCCATTGCGCCAAGCCAGACGCAATCTCAAAAAAATGTTAGCAACCAAAGAGATTATTGGTGCGGAAGCGCTTCGTATTGCGATAAAACAAAACGAACTCATGGCCGAAAAAATTGAGCAGGAAGTACTAGGAGCAATGGCCGCTGCAACGCTACGCCCTGTCGCCGCCAGCCCCAATGACACCCAACCCCGCGCAAATGCAAACTTGAGCCTCTATGCTTCTCTAGCAGGTCCCTTGGGAAATTCAGAATGCGCAAATCCATTGCTCGAATCGCTCGTTCGACTTATTTTTGCCGACACGTCGAAAGAAGTGTGCTCAAAGGACGATCATGGCGACTGACGGTAATGATAACGGCGATGATCACGTTACCCCTTCCTTTAGATTGATGGAGGGGAACCGATTTAAAGCACGTGATACAGACTATGCTGGGGCAAATGACGAAGCGCTTGCGATTAGACTTTCGGCTCTTGAGGAAGAACATCGCGATCTAGATATTGCGACCCGCGCATTGGAAGATAACTCTCCCTATGACCGTTTGGCGATTGCCCGTCTCAAGAAACGCAAACTGCACCTGAAGGACAAAATTCAAGACGTCAAAGACGCTATGTTGCCAGATATCATCGCCTAAAAAGCGTTATCGCGCACCCGCTACGGCGCGATTTGCTTGGTACATGGCGCTCTCGGCTTCTTCCATCGCTTGTTCTATCGACACGCCTTTGTTGATCTCTGCAACACCAATTGAAACACTGACTGGGAATGCCCCACCCTCCCAAGGTGCCGGTTCCGCCGCAACACGCGCAGCCAGGTCCTCGGCTTTTTTGGTAGCCATCGTTTTATCGGCGTGCGTGAGCAGTACAGCAAATTCATCACCGCCAAGACGACCAACCGCATCGGTCTGACGACTATGGGCTGTTAGCACCTTCGCAACGTGAAGCAAGGCCGCATCGCCGGCGCTATGTCCATTCGTATCGTTGATGACTTTTAATCCGTTCAGGTCCAAGAATACCAAACTCGCGCGCATATCATGTCGATCGATCATCGCAAGGCTGCGGTCGAGCTCGCGAACAAAAGCGCGTCGATTCATGATGTCGAGTAATGGATCATGATCTGCGAGCTTTTCGAATTCCTCGGCGCGGGCCCGGGTCTCAGCCAATTCAGTACGAAGGGCTTGCACCTCGTTCATTAGGCCAAACAAAGCTTCACGCACTTTAGGGGTCAGCTCTGCCTCCGGTATGCCAGCCAGGGTGACATTGGTCGCTGGATCGGACCCGCCCACACGCCCAGCCGAGGCTCCTGCATTGCTAACAGAGTTTGGCTTACGATTGACGCGCGTGTTACGAGTTGCACCCAACATATCACCGATTTTCATGGCATTAGCCTCCCTGCAATACACACTTGGCTCAAACCAAGGCGTGAATGTCGTAGACCTTAATCCTGTTCGGCCAAACCCGCCAACCGATTGAGGCACCCGCGGTCGGATTCGACAAAAATGGGGCACGACCTGGCCCCCAGCCGGATTTTGGTACCTTTTTGCGATCCAGTTTCATTTCGGCGCAAGGGACGCACGGTTCGCCGCTTGGCCCTTGTTACATGCGTCGCGCACGCCCAGTTTCAACAGTGCGGATATGATCGTGCACGAGTCCCCTTCTGACGTACGATCAGCTCCCGCGTCCGGTGAGAGGAGGCGTCGGTTCTCGCGCCCCCGTCTGTTAGACTGGCGTCTCCTCGTCCCGGCCCGCTC
>JAJFGD010000002.1 GCA_021776315.1 Hyphococcus sp.
GTCGGACAAATATCGAGGCAATTTTGGCAGGTCCCGCAATGATCAACTTCCGGTTCATCGTCCGGAATCACCAATGTCGTAAATATTGAACCCAAAAATAGCCAAGAACCAAATTCGCGAGAGACAAGGTTCGTATGTTTACCTTGCCAGCCAAGTCCGCTTTGCGCAGCCAGCGGTTTTTCCATTACCGGTGCGGTATCGACAAACACTTTCACTTCGGAATTGGATTGGGTCACGAGCCAACGTGCGAGGCGTTTCAGCCGTTTTTTTACGACGTCATGATAGTCTTTGTGTTGTGCATAGACCGAAATTGTTCCTGCAGATTTTGCCTCTAATGCTGACATCGGATCAATATCGGGGCCATAATTCATGCCGAGCATAATGACGGTCTTTGCGTCCTGCCAAAGAGTTTGGGGATTGGTCCGTTCGTCAGAGCGATTTTCTAACCAATCCATTTCGCCATGCCGGTCTTCAGCAAGGAAGGCGTGAAAGTTTTTTTGAGTTTGGGCTGGCAATGCAGCTGCCGAAATCTTGACGACGTCGAAGCCAATAGCATGCGCTTCGTGTTGGAGGCGCTGTTTGATGGATTTAGCTTCCATGGTTAAAAGTCAGGATTATCAAAATGCGCTGGTGGCGGTTGGCCATCGATTCGATCTCGTAAAATTGGGCGCATGCTGGGTCGCGACTTGATTCGTGCGTACCAGTCGTGAACAGCGGGAGATTTTTCCCATGGGATTGCATCGACATAATCAAGCGCGGAAAAATACGCCGCGCCCGCCAGGTCAGCGGCGGTCATTTTTTCACCGGCGAGCCATGGACGCTGATCCAAAAGCCAACTGAAATAATCGAGATGCCAAACAAGGGCAGCATTCCCTTGTTTTAGTAGATCATAGTCTGCTTGCCCCATGCGCATTAACCTTTTATCAATGCGCTCACGGACGATCAGGTCGATGACGTCGCGTTCGAATTTTTCCAAAAACCACATGCATAATCGACGCGTTTCTGCACGCGCGGCGGATGTTGAAGGTAATAAGGGCTGGTTGGGATAGGCGTCTTCCAGATATTCCAAAATTACATTGCCAGGTGCGATCGAAATCGTTTCGCCAGTTGGTGTCTCGTCAACCAATACTGGGATTGTGCCGGCCGGATTGGCCTGAGCCAATGTGCCGTCATCTTCCCACGGAGGATGCGCTGACAATTGGGCAGGGAGTCCCTTTTCGGCAAGGATCACCCGGATCATCCGTGAGGCCGGGTCGAGGGGCATGTGAAATAGCGTACGCATTAACCTTGATCATACCAGTTCGCCCGCTCAGGCAAACCATTAAGTCGCTTAACATTGGGGTTTTTGTTGATTTTCGGCCCGGCGGCAAAGCGTTTGCAATTACCCAAATAGGGGGCTTGTAAGCGAGCCGAATTGAAACACCAAAGGATTGAGTGGTCACTGCATGAGCACAACCTATGATGATCCCGACTATTCGGACGAATTTGCCTGGCGTCGCACAGCACCGATGGCCCGTCGCGCCGCTATGGCTGCCTATGCGTGGCAAAATCCAGGCTGGGCATTTTTGGCTTCCATGGGTGCGGCAGTCCCATTTTTAATGGCCGCGTTAATTGCTCCGGCACTTTTGAGCTTGTCCCCAACGGCCGATATGATTGCGCCGATTGCAAAGGCCCGCGCAATTGCTGGCGGTGATGCTTCGATCCTGCAAACTGATAGCCCCTTTTACGTCTTGTTGTTGATGACCGCTGATATATTCGCCGACTCACCAGGGCGTATTCACTTGGTCGCTAAGGCGATCGGCGCATTGTTGGTGGTCTATCCTTTTGCCTATTTTTCATCATCACGACTACCGGCGAGCCAAGCGGCGCTCTTAACTGGTGCGTTTGCAGCCTATGTTGCTGCGCCCTTCGCTGGACCAGCCGAATTTGGGCTGGCGTTATTTTTGACCTGTGCTTTTTGCTTTGTCGCGGCGTCGGCTGATAATGGCGCTGGTCGCGCCCGAGTCGAAGGCTTGGTCGCAGGGGTCGTCCTCTTTATTTTATGGTTGTTAAATCCTGTTTACTCGCTTGCCGGGTTTATTGCTTTGTCTGCTTGTCCGTTTTTGTCAGGGCGCTGCGGGCTTTCCCGCTATGCAGCAACGCTAACGTCATTCGCACTATTGGGTGCATTGGCTGAGTATTTGGTGCCAGGAATTAACCTTGCCCGTGCTTCAGCAGCATCGGGTGTATTGAGTATTGATGCAGCCTTCTCCGGTAGTGAAGGGGCTATGGGATTAAGTGGCGTAGCGATTAGCGCCGGTATTGTTTTGATTACCGCAAGCATTTTTGGCGGTCGCGAGCATCGCCGCAGTTGGCTATCTGCCTTAGGTCTAGGGGTTGTTGCTTTTGTTGCCGCGCGTGTCGTAGGGGCCAGCACTTTACCAGTATTCGTCTTAACCGCCTCGATCGCTTGTTTTTCGGTTGCTTCACCATTTTACGATGGCCTGTTCCGCAATCATGACCGCGCAAGCGTTTCAGTAGCGCTCGCCTCGGCAGCATTAACGCTGTTTTGGACCTGTGCGATAACTGTGCATGCGATTGGGCAATTCACGCTGCAGCATCAAGTGGCAACTGCAGCCCGGGATGACATTCGCACGGAGCTTGCGCTTGTACAGCCAGGCGGGCCGACGATCGCGCAATGGGTAGAGGAAGGCCGGTTTTCGACGCCCGAAGCAAGGGAATTCTTTGCTTTGGCACCAGTTGATCAGTCGTCGATGCTCTTGGAAGCCGCGAGCCGCGCCCGTGAAATTTCCAAAAATGGGTTGGAAGTTGCAATCCTGACAGGTGCCGACACGGCTTGCGTCCTGACAACGCGTCAGCGTTGCCATATTGATGGACCCGCCGCAGCGACAGCAGCAAAAGTTGTTTTTGTTCCACGCTTGGATCTTGATCCAGCAACAACGAAAGCAAAAGGGCGGGTCGAGGCGCTTCTTTACACTGAGTTCCGTTTAGTCGAACAAACGGCGCTGTGGGAGGTTTGGGTTCGCCGCGGGGCAGTTGCGCCAGCCGGTTTATTCGGGGCTAACAGCACTCCACTTTATCGCTAAAATTAGTTGGTGGACCGACCACCCCACGCAATAAAATAAGGATTATCAAATCCTCGGGCCTTTTTGGAATATGCCAAAGGCTTTCCGTCGGGATAGACCTCTACTGTGCCACCGGCAGCATCCAACACAGCTTGCCCCGCACCTGTGTCCCATTCCATGGTCCGTCCAAATCGCGGATAGATATGCGCTTTTCCCTCTGCCAAAAGGCAAAATTTCAAGGAAGACCCAGCGGCGGCAAAATCAACTATATCAAGATTAGCCAGATAGGCGTCGGTCTCCGCTGATCGATGGGACCGGCTGGCGACTGCGATTAAACCCGCATCCGGCACTGGCGCGACTTTTATGGATTGCCGCGGGCCCATAGCCCCATATTGATCAATTTCCGAAAGCCATGCGCCCTGGCCAACGATACCCGAATAAAGGCGCTTGATAGCCGGCGCATAAACCACCCCAATTGCTGGTTGTTCATTGCGGATAAGCGCAATGTTAACCGTAAACTCGCCTGTGCGATTAATGAATTCTTTCGTTCCATCCAGTGGGTCTACGAGGAAAAATGTGTCCCCAAGGTCTGGAATATGCCCATCGGAAGCACTTTCCTCAGCGAGGACGGGAATCTCTGGAGCAAGGGATGTTAAGCCCGCCAATATGATTTCTTCACCAAGGCGGTCAGCATCGGTGACCGGTGAAGCATCATTTTTGCGGTCAATTTGAAAATCAGTTTCGTAGATTTCCATGATTTTTGCACCCGCTGATAAGGCGAGAGCGTTGATCGCGTCGGAGATTGATGCGTCGTCTATAGGTGAACTGGTCATGGGGTCTGCACATGACGCAGCTTTAACGTGGTTGCAAGCCCTGTTCTACGGATCGCCTAGCGGAAAGCGACGATGGTAAAGGCGGCGGTTTGTTTTGGCGTAAGGCCAAAAGCCGGCATTATATCTTGAACGACCCAGCCTTCGTCTGCCAACTGATTGAGGCGATCTTGAAGGGCTGCAGCTGCCGCACGGCCATAATCGCGATCGTCAGCGAAAATCCCGAGTGGGCGGTGCTCTGCGTCTCGCCAGGTCACGTGAAAGGCGGAAAATTGTTTCGACATGGCACAAAGTAACCTTATTTAGTGCGTAATTCGTTTATACCACCCATTCTATAGGCAAGCTTTGGGCCGTAATTTCAGGTTGCTTTTTTTTTATAAAATTGCTGCATGAAATGGCCGATTCTTTGCTTATAGAATGGTAAAACCGTCGATTATTGGGATTTGCTGAGTAAATGGCCGAGTCTACCATGGATAATACGGATAGCTTCTCGAGCGATGGGGTCCGCCACCGCTCGCCAATGGCCCGAGCGCTATTTGGCGATGTGGTCCAATTTGTCGACTTTATGTTGGTCGTATTTACCTCAATTGGGGTCGCATATTTTTATCATGTTTATGCGCTGCAATTGGAATTTGATTACCAAATTTATACGGCAGCTGGGATTGTCGGCGCGACAGGCCTAACGGCACTTTTGCGACGAGACGGCTATTATGATTATGAACAACTTGTTTCTAAAACCCGATCCTTGCGTGCCATCTTATCGCGTTGGTCCTTGGTTGTGCTTAGCCTGCTGGCCTTCGGGTTTGCGCTAAAGATTTCAGAAAGTTTTTCACGTGTCTGGCTATTTGCTTGGTCAGGAACCGTCATTGGGACTATTTGCGCATCACGAATTGTGAGTTCAATTTGTCTAAGAGTAATGAGCCGTGACGGTGGTGCATTTGCCCGTCGCGTCGCTGTTGTTGGTGCCAATGAACTAGGGGTCAAGTTTGCTGAACAAACTGGTCAATTAGATAATGGGATTTCGATTGTCGGCGTATTTGATGCTGGCCTTGAAAAAGCAGTTGATGACCATAGTGACAAAACCATGGGCGACCTCAATGCGCTCGCCATCGCCGCTCGCAACGGTGAGATAGATGACATTATAATTGCCGTTCCACGCTGTTCAGCCGATGATATGGCGCGGTTAGTTCGGCGGCTTTCGACCCTCCCGGTATCTATTGCCATTAGCGCGAACGTACATTGGCTCGACCATATGGGTGGTGAAATAACCAATGTGGGCGGCGCGTCAGTATTGTCTCTCTATCGGCGTCCGCTAGAAGGCTGGGGTGGCGTTTGGAAAACAATTGAAGACTTTGTGCTTGGTATTATTTTTCTACTCGCCGCTTTGCCGATCTTGCTCATGATTATGGTCGCGATCAGGCTAGAGGGACGGGGACCGATATTCTTCGTTCAACAGCGCCATGGTTTCAACAATGCTGTTTTTAAGATTTACAAATTCCGCACCATGACTGTTGCCGAGGATGGTGACGTTGTCACCCAGGCCCAGATAAATGACCCGCGCATTACTCGGGTTGGTCGTATTTTGCGGCGCTATAGCCTTGATGAGCTGCCTCAGCTTTTAAATGTCATCAAAGGCGATATGTCGCTTGTTGGCCCACGGCCCCATGCGATGGCCCATAATCACCAATATGCTGAAATGATCGAAAATTACTCGGGCCGGCACAAAGTGAAGCCTGGCATTACGGGTTGGGCGCAGGTCAATGGCTATCGGGGAGAAACCTCCGAAAATGAACAAATGGCTGAGCGGGTCCGCCATGACCTGGCCTATGTTGACAATTGGTCCCTTTGGTTTGATTTCAAAATCCTATTGATGACGGTTCGGGCAGTGGTATTTCCGAAAAACGCCGTTTAATAGCCATGCTAATCGCTCTATAGAAGAAGGGCGGTATTGGTTGGTTTTGCAAATACAAAGGAATTCCTATGCGGGTCACAATGATTGGAACGGGATATGTCGGGCTCGTGTCTGGGGCATGTTTCGCCGATTTTGGACATGATGTCGTTTGCGTCGATAAGGACGAGACAAAGATCCGGAAATTGGAGCAGGGTGAAATTCCAATATATGAACCAGGGCTAGAAGCCTTGGTTGCAGAGAATGTGAAGGCTGGGCGTCTTTCCTTTAGCCTAGATCTCGCGGCCTCTACCCCAACGGCCGATGCAGTGTTCATTGCGGTGGGCACACCGTCGCGACGTGGTGATGGATTTGCTGACCTTTCCTATGTTTATAAAGCTGCGGAGGAAATTGCAGAGGTCATGGACGGTCATACCGTAGTCGTGACCAAATCGACTGTACCGGTGGGCACGGGGACAGAGGTGGAAAACATCATTCGCAAGGTAAGGCCCGATGCAGATTTTTCTGTTGTCTCTAATCCAGAATTTTTACGCGAAGGTGCGGCGATTGCAGATTTCAAGCGCCCGGACCGTGTCATCGTTGGTGCTGAAGATGAGCGCGCGGCTAAAATTATGCGCGAACTCTATCGGCCGCTGTACTTGAACGAAACGCCGATTGTTGTGACCAACCGCGCAACCTCAGAACTGATTAAATATGCTGCCAATGCGTTTCTGGCGACGAAAATTACCTTCATCAATGAAATGGCTGACCTTTGCGAAAAGGTTGGTGCCAATGTTCAAGAAGTTGCTAAGGGTATCGGTCTTGATGGTCGTATTGGTGGTAAATTCCTCCACGCTGGACCCGGCTATGGTGGATCGTGTTTTCCCAAAGACACGCTTGCATTGGTTCGAACAGCACAGAGCAACGACGCGCCAACTAAAATTGTTGAAGCGGTCGTTGGTATTAATGATGAGCGCAAACGCAAAATGGCGGAACGCGTGGTCGCGGCGTGTGGTGGCTCGATCAAGGACAAAACGATTGCAGTTCTTGGTCTGACCTTCAAACCGAACACCGATGATATGCGTGACTCGCCGTCACTTGATATTGTGCCGGCACTTCAAGCAGCAGGTGGGAAAATTCGCGCATTTGATCCAGCAGGGAAAGAGGAAGCACAAAAGCTTCTCACTGATATCGAATATGCAGACGGGCCATATCAGGCCATCGAAAACGCAGATGCTGTGGTGATCGTGACCGAGTGGGATGAGTTTCGTGCGTTAGATCTCGAACGCGTGAAGGACCTATTAAAAGAGCCTGTTATGATCGATATGCGCAATATATATCGACCAGAAGAGATGGCTGAAAAAGGTTTTGACTATTATTCGATTGGTCGGCCGTACACGCCGTCAAACTAAGCGGCGCGCAGTTTTTTCAAGACAGACGATTTTGCCGGACCATCACCTTTTGGTGGTGGAATATTTAGGCATGCGCGGCGCAAAATATCAGCAGTCACCATTGGTGCTTCACTGCGAAAACGATTTTTCCCTTCTTCATCTACATAGATAATGAAAAACCCGTGCTCAGCGTCCAGTGCGTGGCGCAATAGTGATGGATCAAGCCAATCAAGCGGCTCACCATTTTTGCGCGGCGTATCTTCACCATAAACTTCGATTACCGTTACATCCTCACGAATGAGGGCTGGAATGGCGGGTTTCAGCAACCTACGTTGCATTTTGCACGCAGGATGATTTGTCGCTGGACCAACGAGAAAAAGCGTATTGCGTGGGGAGAATTGTTTAACCGCTTCCGCTCGCCGCAAATTTGCGCGGATATCAGGCAACAGATTCGGCCGGAATGAAACGACGGCAGCGATAAAACCGAAGATCAAACAAGTCGCAATAATGAAAAATGACATCCCCATAACCGCTAAAATTTACCGTTTTGACCTTGCTAGTAGGTTAATCACAAATGGGTATATGTCCCAATAATTCGCCGTGGTTAAACTTAACAAATTGTTACCCGCTATTATTGCCAAAGATCTGACGTCGAACCGTAGCAGGCGGTTTGATTAAGAGAAACCGTCAGGGTGGGCACGGCGCCAAGCAACATATTTGGCGAGGCCCTGTTCTAGCGTGATTTTTGGCTGGTAGCCAAGATCGTTTTGGGCGCGGGATATGTCTGCCCAAGTGCGTTTCACGTCACCGTCTTGCATGCCGAGCATTTCTTTTTCGGCAGTGATGCCAAGCTCTTTTTCCAAATAGGTGATCATCGACATCAGTTTTTCCGGTCGATCATTTCCAAGATTATATATTTGATGAAATCCGCGATCCGCTGCTGGTGGGTAGTCGAGCGCAGCAAGCGTTCCCTCAACAATGTCATCGATATAGGTAAAATCGCGTCCCATATCACCGTGATTGAAGATTTGGATCGGTTCACCCTTCAGCATCTTTTCTGTAAAGAGCCAATAGGCCATGTCCGGTCGGCCCCAGGGTCCATAGACGGTAAAAAATCGCAGCCCAGTCTGAGGCACATTATAAAGCCGCGCATAGGAAGCGGACATAAGTTCGTCAGCTTTTTTCGTTGCGCCGTATAATGACTCCGGCGCATCCGTGCGGTGCGCTTCGGAAAATGGAATTTCCTTGTTTGCACCGTAAACAGATGAAGATGATGCATAGACAAGATGATCAACTTTTAGAGCGCGGGCGACCTCAAGCACACTCATATGCCCCATCAGATTTGATTGTCCGTAAGTAAACGGAGCCTCGATCGAGTATCGAACCCCTGCCTGCGCTGCAAGGTGCACAATTGATGTAACCTCGGCAGACCGTGCTATTTTTTCCAGCGCGGCAAAGTCCGCAATGTCAATTTGGTGAAAAGAAAAAGACGGCTCTGCCTGCAATCGTTCCAAACGGGCACGCTTTAAAGACACGGGGTAATAGTCGTTGAGATTGTCAACGCCAACAACCTTTTGCCCTCGTGCAATGAGTGCGTGCGAAACGTAAGATCCAATAAAGCCGGCAGCGCCGGTGACGAGAATACTCATAAGACGATCTTGTTACCCCGGGTTCAAGCCTGACAATACCCTCAAAATCCGGACAAGTCTTTAATTCGTGGCGTCAGATTCACGCAAGGATTCATCATATTGGCCTTCAGGTATCAAGCGTCGCCGCGTGAACATAATGCCAGCAATAACTAACATAGCGCCGCCAACGGCGACAAATGCAAGTCGCGGGTCAACATTGTTTTGGGTGATCGCGAGCACGGAAAGTGAACCTGGAATGGCAAAGGCAGCGTTGGCAAAAGAACTGGCAGCCATAATGCGCGCTCGAATTTGCGATGGCGCTCTGCGTTGGATAGCGGCTTGTAAAGGGGCAATATACACACCAGCGAGCGCGGAGGTACTAATGAAAGCAGCGACCAATGCTAGTCCCGGTGCCGATGAAAACAGTCCGTTGAGGTTAAGTGGTGCTTCGGGCGTGCCAGCGGCCAGTGGCGTCAAGGCAAAAACTGCAAAACTCATCACGCCAGCCGCACCGATGGCAGCCGTTGAAAACCCCAGGCCGGACCTGCCTTTCGCTAGGCTCGCGGCACCGATGGCACCGATACCCGCGCCAATGGCGAATAGTCCGTTTAGGGCCGTCCATACCAATGGGTCAGCGTGCAGAGCGTCTCGACCATATAGTGGCACTGTGACTGTAACGGCAGTGGATAGAAGATAGAAAACCCCAACACCGATTAGCGGTGGGGCGACGCCCCTTGAGGTAAATACATAGCGATACATCGCTGCGGTTTGTGTGAAGCCATTGAAACTAATTTTTAAATCAGGGTCATTTGCAGCAGCAAATGGTGTGCGCGTGGCGGCAAAGAAACCACCTAGCGATGCAGTAATAAGTACACCACCAACGGCTACGCCACCATATCCGTCTTGGATGATCAAAAATCCGCCGACCATGTATCCCATAAGGATGAATGTAAATAATCCGGCATTACACAATCCATTGCCGCGAACCAATTCATTAGGTTCAAGGTATTTGGGCATGGCGGAAACGCGAACAGGGGAGAAAAACGCAGATTGCGCGCCCATCGCGAACAGCATAGCGATCGCTAAGGCCCCTTGGCCAAAAATAAAAGCCGATGCAGCAACACACATTAAGATGACTTCGGCGAACTTTGTACGACGAAACATAAATGATGTTTCATATTTATCAGCAAGCTGTCCGGAGACAGATGAAAAAATTAAAATAGCAATGGGTAGCAGCGCCCCAATATACGGAATGGCATTATCGGCATTCGTAAAGAAGGGCACCGATATGATCCCCGCAGGGATACCGATCAGAAGTGATTGACGTAATACGTTGTCTGAAAACGTGCCGAGGGAGAGCGCTGTCCACATCGGCCAGAACCGACGTTGAAAAAATAGCGGTCTCGCATTCTGATTTTTGTTTTCCATGGGGGCGCTCATGATCTTATCAATGCGGATCAGGTAATACTGAGCCGATCGCAATGTTGTTTGGGCGTTCGTTCCCAAGCAATTCAAGCGATCGGTCTTCGATAGCCCGTTCGAGTCGGGACATAAAAGTATGCTTGTCCAGTCCTGGTGGAATAGGGTCGAGGAATTCGATGATCGCTTCTCCTGGCGTCAGTTTCCAACTCTGCTGCGGCCAGCGCAATCCGAGGTTTGTTGCAACGGGTGTTACGGGACAGTCATAGGCGGAATAGATATGATAGACACCCTTTTTATATCGATATTGTTGTCCAACCGGCGATAAATGTCCCTCGGGATAAATCAGAATGCGGCGATTATCTGCCTTGGCTTCGATCAGGTCTTTGTCGAGAAGTCGCGCACGCGAATACGCACCTCCGCAATTATTGACAACGATCGCCCCCATCTTCTTCAAGATTCCACCGAGCAAGGGGAATTTTTCAAGATGATCCCCTGTAACAAAGGCGAGGTCACGCAGCTGAGAGAACATGACAATTCCATCGCCCCAGCTTTGATGCTTGGAAGCAATGATGCAAGGCATCTTTGATAATTTTTCTTTTCCACGGATCGTAATTTTTATGCCAGCGATCCAATGCAACCAAATACATATCACGCGAGTATAGGTTTGAATCCAAATCATCATCGGCGTGCGGCTTGGCAACAGTAATAGCGGTGCGGCGGTCAGCCCAAAGAATATTGACGTCACCCAATAGGTGATGCGAAAAATACCATTGCGCAAAGATCTCATCATTGGGATACCCCTTTCTTGGTTTTACGCTCTTAGCACCGCAATAACGGACCGCGTCAATGCATCTCGATGCGCGGTAAGCGTGCCGTCAACGCCGCCATAAAAGCGATGTAATGCTGTTTGTAAGACGACCCCCAGTGCCATTGATGTTCGCAATGCAACATTTCCGTCGGGCAGTTCGTCACGCTTAATTGCTTGCGTTATCATGGCTTCAATTGCCGTCACCGGACTGTCTTCTTTGTTTATCTCTGGGCGGTCTGGAGAGGGGAGAAAACGATGGGTTGTTATGAGATGGTAGGCAAACAAAGACCAATCATCATCCGCTATTTTACAATAGGTATGCACGACTGCTTTTGCTTGCGCTTCTATACTGTCATGTTGCGCACCAGCGCGGCGGACTTCAGTCGATAGTCTCGTATGAATAGCGAGAAAAAGCGTTTGGGCGAGGGCCTCCTTACCTGGGAAATGTCGATAGAGCGCGCCTTCTGATATTTCGCAAGCGGATGCAATTTCGCGGGTCGTCACCGCATCAACGCCGCGCTCAGCAAACAGTAACAACGCCGCGCGTTCGATCCGTGCTTTTGTCGAACCATCCTTGGCGGTAATCCCTCTTACTTTTTTGTCCGTGCTCATTAAATTCACCCTTGTGTAAGCGCTTACTTACATATTGAATGAAGTTTGTCAAGTAAGCGCTTACTTACATTTCGAAACGCATAAGCCCAAATATGAGGTGTAAATTGGAAATATTGGGTTCGGGGCTAGGTTGTCGGCTGAATAGGCGGGTTTTGGCGCACACTGGCGAGAATTATATCGGTGAGGTCTCCGGGTCTTTGCGGTGCTTTATGGCTTGGATCCGTAGCCAACTGATCGGTGGTCCAATAAACACCATGAGGGGAGTGGTCACCGGTTCTAAGGGTCGGCGGAATAGGAAAGCTGCCGTAACGATCAGACGTTACCTGCTGAAAATTATGGGCAGTATCGGTTCTATCCCACTCCACAAAAACATCTGGCAACACATCCACATGGGGTCCGCTATATTCGTGGGGGATGCAAACTACGCGTTTGACCAACGGCCTTCCTGTATCTGGGTTAGTGAATGTCGAAAATGCATCAGTGATTTCTTTAACAACCGCATCATATTCATCACCAGGTGAGACCGTGCCATATCGCTCACGTCCCTTCAGATTAATGCGAATGGCACCGGCATTGTCATTATGCGGGACAGAAAAAAACCGGCGATTGCGATAAGCGGAATCGAAAAAATTTCGACGAATTGGTCGCGCCAAGGGTGCAAGGATACTTCGAATCCTTTCTGAGAAAAGATTTTTGTATACGGCTCGCGTCGATTCCACATTTGTTTTTTGTGTGAAGTGGCCGAGGTCAATGCTTCGTACAATATCATCTAAACTATTGTTGGCGCTAATCAGCGTTTCCATTCCTGGCCCTGCAACAACGGACACCATCGTATTGTCGTCAACAACTTTCAGTAATTCGCCTATGGCCCAGTCTATTTTCCGATAGACCTGGCCAATTGGGTTCGGTATTTTCTCCGCAATTGCAGGGTCAAAATTTTCGTGATTAGTATCTTCTAAATGGTAGTAATGATGCCCCACATCGTGAATCTCAGCAAATGTTGGAATCAATAAATCCCAGTCACCCTGTTTGATTTGGTCGATACAATATTTAGTTTTCGCCTCAACCGTTTCCAAAAGAATATCAAGATAAGATTTCAATTCCTCGGCAGTCTTGCGTTCTATTCTAGCAAAACTTCCTTCATTTGATCTTTCTGGATTGTAAGCGCTTATCGTATCTAAAATTTCTGGTGGCCATGCTTGCGTATTGGTCAAAGGATCGTGAGCAAACCAATCGCTTAGAAGCATTCCATGGTTTAGCTCAGACATCCGCATTCGGTGCCAGTCGATGACCCCAATTTTGTATCCATCCGCATCAAGCGTGTCCCAAAATGTGGTGATCTCTGGCAACGAAGATTCATGATTGACAATTACATCATATGTGTCGGGTTTGAATTGCATATAAAAATAGTGACCGTGATTGTCTGGGCCGCCGCCGATTGCCACACACTCCCAAAATTGCGCGGCCCCCATCGCTGGATCATTTTCGACAGGCATTATTGAAGAGCGCTCGCGGAGCCTGGTGAAATTCGGCAATTCGCCTGAATCGATCATGTTATTGAGGAATGCTGGTTCGCAGCCATCCATAGCGATGAGTAGTGATTTAACGGTCATTTTGGTGCTTTGCTCCCCGGCCCAAGGCTATTTGAATAACGCGGTATAAAAAATGGACGGTTAAAGCAGTCCCCGCGACTTACAACCCAGAAAACAATGCATTTTCGGGCGCGAAATAGAAATGGCCGAGATTTCCTCTCAAACTGCCATGAATCAATGGCGATTTCGTCCGCACAGCGGGTGAAAATGGGAAAATGGCTAAAAAAATCGGGCATTTGACGACCACAGCGTCGGAACTCATTGCAACACCATTGGCAGTCGTTATATATCCGCCATCTTGTCCGCGGGAGGGACTGCATTCTGCGTTGATGCGCGGTGTTTTTTCCGCCGGATCCATTATTCCCGAGGGAGACTGACTAGATGTGGATATCGCCCGCTTATGCGCAGGCCGCTGAAGCCGCGGCGCCCAATCCGTTCATACAGATGGCACCGCTGGTATTTATTTTCGTGATTTTCTACTTTTTGTTGATCCGCCCGCAGAGCCAGGCGCGCAAAAAGCATATGGAAATGGTGGCAAATGTTCGCCGTGGAGATGTCGTGGTGACGGCCGGGGGTATTGTCGGCAAGATCACGAAAGTGCTCGAGGGCGAAGAGGTTATGGTTGAACTCGCCGATAACGTCACAGTCAAAGTTGTGAAATCAACGCTCAGCGATGTGCGCACCAAGCCAGAACCAGCGGCCAACGATAAGTAAAAATGGAGCGGCGCGTCTTTCGCGTCGATGTTTGACCCCATGCTTCAGTTTTCAAAAGTACAAACCGCCGGTGTTGTCGGACTCATTCTTTTAGGAGTGATGTTCGCAATTCCCAACTTTTTGAATGAAGAAACCCGAACAAGTCTTCCCGGCTTTTTGCCTAAAGGCACAATCAATCTCGGTCTTGATCTGCAAGGTGGTTCATACCTGTTGCTCGGTGTCGACACGGAAAAAGTGATTGATGACCGGATGCGTGGGCTCATGCAGGAAATTCGCCGCGAAATGCGCCCTAATCGCGCGACCAATAAAGATCGAATTTCTATTGATAGTTTGGTCTATAACGAAGACACGAATGCCATATCACTTCGTATCCGCAATGGGGAACAAGTAGACGAGGCCAATGAACGGTTGCGTGACATTACACGTGGCGGCGTTGGGGGTGCCTTAGGTTTAGGGCAACGTGCCTATACGGTGTCTGCGACTGATGCGCGGTTTGATATTAACATTACCGCGGACGCAGAGCGCTTTTACTCAACGGAGGCGGTGCGCGATTCAATCGAAGTCGTGCGTCGCCGTATCGACCCTGCCGGTAACAAAGAAGTCGCAATTCAACCTCAAGGCACAGATCGCATTGTTGTTCAGGTGCCTGGAGACGATGACCCAGAGGCCCTAAAAAGCATCATCAATCGCAGCGGGCAGCTTAGTTTTCACCGCCAAGACCCGACGGTGAATATCGCTGATGCGCAAGCTGGCCTTTTGCCGCCTGGCCGTATGTTTGTGCCATATTCGCAAAGTGAAGGACCGGGCTTTTTGCCAATGGTGCTTTTTGAAGAAGCGGAGGTCACCGGTGATATGGTCAACACTGCGTCAGCAGGACCAAGCACAGATGGCGCTGGTTTCCAGATAAATTTTGAATTTGATAATCGTGGTGCCAGGCGCTTTGCCGATTATACACGCAATAATATCGGCTCGGTTTTCGCGATTGTTCTCGATGATGAAATTATTTCAGCGCCGGTCATCCAGTCAGCCATTACGCAAGGGCAGGGCCGTATTACCGGAAACTTTTCCGCATTAGAGGCGGCAGAGACGGCGTTGCTGATCCGCTCTGGTGCATTGCCGGCTGAATTGACAACATTGGAACAGCGCTCCGTCGGGCCAGATCTCGGGCAAGACTCAATCGAAGCGGGTGCGAAAGCATTGATTATCGGATTTATCCTTGTGATCATTTATATGATCGTGAGTTATGGCCGCTTTGGCATTTATGCGGACTTTGCATTGATCGCTAATGTGGTTTTGATCGCCGGTATTTTGTCTTTGTTTGGATCGACGCTGACGCTGCCAGGCATTGCCGGTATCGTCTTGACCATCGGTATGGCGGTTGACGCCAACGTGCTTATTTTTGAACGTATTCGAGAAGAGCTGAGAAATGCGAAGTCTCCGGTGAATGCGGCCGAAGTCGGATACCAAAAAGCTTGGTCGGCAATTCTTGATGCCAATGTCACCACTTTTTTAGCAGCGCTGATTATGTTCCAGCTTGGTGCGGGACCGGTGCGTGGGTTTGCCATCACCTTGGCTGTCGGTGTCGTTACATCCGTATTCACCGCCTATGTACTGACGCGCATGTTTGCCGGGGGATACCTCCTGTCGAAACGACCAAAAGCAATTGCACTATAAAGGGCGGGCTCGCACATGTTTTTAAAACTCGTTCCAGATGAAACTAAGATCGCTTTCACCACAATGCGGTTTGCGGCGCTGACAATTTCTGCATTGCTCATAGTTGGGTCATTTTTTGCCCTTTATACGAAGGGGTTGAATTTCGGTATCGATTTCCGCGGCGGTGTCACCGTCGAAGTTGCCGATGATCAACCGATCGATGTCGCCTCAGTACGCGAAGCGGTTTCTGGCCTCGGGCTCGGTAATGTTAAAGTCCAGGAGATCCAAGATTTCGCTGGTGGTGATGAAGCCGTTGTTGTTTTTGTTGAACGCCAAGATGTTGACCAGACGGATAGCGAGGATGTCGACGATGATGCGGAAGAAACCGCACAACAAGATGCGGCAGCACAAGTACAAAATGCACTAAGAACACTTCTTGGCGATGGCATTGAATTCCGAAAAATCGAAGTGGTTGGTCCAACAGTATCTGGCGAGCTGATCCAAAAAGGTGCCATAGCGGTGGTGCTCGCGATCACGATGATGTTGATCTACATTTGGTTCCGATTTGAATGGCAGTTCTCACTTGGTGCAATTGCTGCTCTTGTGCATGATGTAACGATTACGCTCGGTATGTTTGCTGTCACCAATCTTGAATTTAATTTGTCGATTATCGCAGCGATTTTGACGATCGTTGGTTACTCGATGAACGACACAGTGGTGGTCTACGACCGTGTTCGAGAAAATTTGCGCAAGTATAAATCGCGCCCACTGGCAGACATTTTGGACCTATCGATCAATGATACCTTGTCTCGTACAGTGATGACGTCGGTAACAACACTTCT
>JAJFGD010000011.1 GCA_021776315.1 Hyphococcus sp.
GGTCCAAAAATTTCTTCTTGGTTGATGCGCATATTGTTCTTCGTATCAACAAACAAAGCTGGTGCCATATAAAAACCCGGTGTTTCACCTTCAATAAGACCGCCACCACAAACAAGCTCTGCACCCTCGTTTTTTCCTATATCAATATATTTTACATTCTGATCAAGTTGTCGCTGGTCGACCACGGGACCAATCTGTGTTGACTCAGCTAATGCATTCCCGACCCGAAGACCTTCGACCTTGGACTGAAGCGTTTCAACAAAACGGTCATGAATTTTCTCGTCAATGATTAACCGCGATGACGCAGTACAACGTTGACCGGTTGAAAAGAATGCACCATTTAATGCACAGGCGACGGCGTTGTCGATATCCGCATCCTCAAGCACTACAAGTGGGTTTTTACCCCCCATTTCAAGTTGATATTTTGCACCACGACCGCTGCACCCTGCGGCGACGACAGCGCCCGTACCGACCGACCCCGTAAAGCTAACGGCGTTAATGCGTTTGTCATCCAACAACAATTGCCCAACATCTTGCCCAGTGCCCATAACGAGATTAAAAACGCCGTCTGGTAATCCAGAACGTGAAATGATCTCACTGAGAGCCCACGCACTGCCCGGCACAAGTTCGGCGGGTTTGAAAACAACCGTGTTGCCATAAGCAAGTGCGGGAGCGATCTTCCATGCGGGGATGGCAATCGGGAAATTCCAAGGGGTGATCACCCCAATAACCCCAAGCGCTTCACGGCTGACTTCAACGTCAACACCAGGACGCACCGAAGCGACATAGTCTCCTTGCACACGCAAACTTTCACCTGCGAAATATTTAAAAATCTGCCCGGCCCGTGCGACCTCGCCAATCGCTTCTGGCAATGTCTTTCCTTCTTCTTGGGCCAAGATCCGACCTAGTTCTTCTTTTCGGGCTAGAATTTCTGTTCCAATAAAGTCAAGACAATCGAAACGTTGTTGCACACTACCTTGACCCCAAGCTTCGCTCGCCAGGGCCGCAGCAGAAATTGCATCATCAACTTGATTTTTTTCAGCGGCCGCGTATTCCCCCACGATATCACGCGTATCTGATGGGTTTATGTTTTTGATCGCGTTAGAGGACGAAATCCATTGTCCGCCGATATAGTTATGAGAAATTGACATGTTTGGCTCCATCGATGGGGTTAGTTTAACATTAGTGGATAAAACGAGCGGGTGAGAACGGCGCATCTGAAATATGACACGGACGTTCTCCCAAAATTTCAGCAATAAGACGACCAGTGGCGGGCGCCAACATGACGCCCAACATACCATGGCCCGTCGCTATAGCAGCATTTGTAAGATTTGGTAGGCGACCAATCATTGGCAAACTATCCCAGGTCATGGGGCGCCAACCAAACCATGGCTTTCCTTTGGATACATTTGGATTGATATCCAAATAGGCATCAGCACTTTCTGTCAGCTGGCGTACGCGGTGATCGGGAACACTGTCGTCATAGCCAACAAATTCCATCATTGAACCAAACCGTAATCCATCTGAGAAAGGTGTGATCGCAACATTTTTTTCCGACAACACTAAAGATGTTTTAGGACACAGCGCGGGCCTTGGAATTGTTACTGAATAGCCTTTTCCAGGGATAACAGGGATGTTGCAACCAAACACCGATGCAAGCTTGCCGCAAAGGGCACCAGCGGCCAGAATGACCTCGCTCGTATTGAAGTTGCCCTTAGATGTTTTGACCAGTTTGATTTTTGCTGAGTCTTTTTCAATTTCTTGAACTTCGCAATGTTCAATGAATTCAACGCCCTTTCGGCGTAATTGATCCGTCCATGATTTTGCCAACAGGTCTGGGCGCAACAATGCATCTTTTTTATAAAAGAAACCACCGGCTAACCCGGGCTTCAGCGCAGGGTCAAACGCGGATAATTTATCCCCCGCCATTACGTCGGCTTCAACACCAAAACGCTCAGTCAAAAGAGCGTTCGTCTTCTCAAATGCATCGAAAGCTTTTTGCGACTGAAAAACATAGGTAAGTCCAGACTGTTTCCAATCACAGTCAAAATCATCCTGGGACACCAACGCTTCGAACTCATCATAGGATGAATCCAGAATTGTTTTCAGGTGCTTGGCACCGGCAAGCATATGCGCTTTTGTACAATGTCGCGCGAATTGTACCATCCAATGAAGGAATGATGGTTTCAACTGTGGCTTCACTCGAAAAGGTGCATTCGGATCAAACAAGGACATTATCCCAGCCCTGAAGGCATCAGGAGAATTCAACGGCAATACATGGCTCGGAATGACGTGACCACAATTGCCATGTGAACATGCGCCTGCAACCGTCCCTTTGTCGAGCACTACAACTTTTCGGCCATCCGCAACAAGATAATGGGCACAGGCAATACCTATGATCCCTGCCCCAATAATGACAACGACGTCGTTTGCCTCAGCCACCATGCTCATGCGATTCCCAATCGAAACGGATCGTTATCTTGAAATACGAGCTTCGTATCGCCGCTAATAAAGGCTTCTCCAGTAATCGACGGAATGATTTTTCCGCCATTCCCAATTCGGTATTGAGCTTTAAAACGACTACCAACGACACTTTCCTGAATCCAGAGCTCACCCGGCGCCAGAATATTATCCGCCGCAAGACAGGCAACTTTCGCGCAAGTACCCGTTCCACAAGGAGATCGATCATAAGCACCACCAGGGCACAATACGAAGTTGCGACTATGCGCATCCCCATGTTCTGGTTTTTCAAAAAACTCTATGTGATCAATCTCAGCGCCGTTTTCACCTGTCATTCCAGCGTCAACAAGCGCCGCCCGAATTTTTGTTGAGGCGTCCGTTAGCGACGAAAGGTTTTTTAATGCGATCGGTGCCGGCGCGTGGTCGACCAGGAAAAACCAATTTCCGCCCCATGCAACATCGCCGGAGACAGCACCAACACCGGGCACGTCAAGCTCTACATTATGTCGATACCTGTAACTCTCTACATTCTCGATTCGCGCTTCATTTGGACTCAACAAATTGACTTTGACGATACCAACCGGCGTTTCTATTCGGTGCTCACCGATTTGAATCCGCCCGAGGTGAAATAGCGTCGCTGCTAATCCGATCGTGCCGTGACCACACATGCCGAGATAACCAGCAGTATTGAAAAAAATTACACCGGCAGAACATGTCCGGTCAAAAGGATCACACAACAGCGCACCAACTGTTGCATCCGAACAACGCGGTTCCAACACCGACATCGTACGAAAATGATCAAACTTTTCAGCAAAAAGCGCGCAGCGATCCGCAAGCGGCCCGCCCCCAAGATCGGGCCCACCTTCGATGATTACGCGCGTTGGCTCGCCGCCAGTATGAGAATCGATAACATGCACGTCAGCGCACTTACCCTTCTTTACCTGGCCAGTTTGACCACCATTCGCGAAACTGCCGCCAGCTTTGTTCAATAAATGCTTTCTGAGATGGCGTTAACTGATCGGATGCGTTCAATTGATGCGTGTATTCATCATTCCCTTCCAACACCATAAGGTGCTTGTAGTAGAGAACTAAATCAGGCCCTTCATCAAAAGTCGCCAAAACATGAAGCGCATCGTCTAATTCTTTCGCGAAACGTTTTGCCTGAACATCGCCAGCGGCGCCACGCTCGCAGAGCTCTACCAAGCGAAGCACCTCACGCGGTAAGGCATTACCGACCCCTGTAATTGCACCACCAGCTGTACAATTGAGATAGCCATGGAATACTTGTGTATCAACGCCGATCATTAAAATGAGATCAGGATTGGCCGATGTGATGTGTTCCGACGCATAGCTAAGTGAATCGGCACCACCAAACTCTTTAAAGCCAACAAGATTTGGATGCTCTGCTTGAATTTTAAAAAACAATTCCGCTTTCGTTTCATAGCCATAGTAAGGGCTATTATAAATTACCGATGGCAATTCCGGGGCCGCACTCAATACTTCAGTAAAGTGACTATATTGTGCTTGCGGAGAAATACCGCGCGATAACACCCGTGGGATCACCATGAGCCCGGCAGCACCAACTGAAGCACCATGTTTAGCGATTGCTGCCGCGCGCGCTGTATTTTGAGCACCAGTACCGACAACCACCGGAACACCATTTGCGCAAAGTGCCGCAACGCCTTCCATGCGCTGTTCGTCCGTTAAGAGCGGCCAGTCACCCATGGATCCGCAATAAACCACAGCACGCATGCCCGCATCGATCAGCTCTTTCCCTTTTCGCGCCAGCGCATCAAAATCAGGTTGCCCGGCTGCATCGCATGGTGTCATGAGAGCCGGCATACATCCGGAAAAAATATTGTCGTTCGTGCCCATCTGGCGTCTCCATCGTGATGAAATATTGATGGGCATTGCATAGCGCCAAAGCCGTTCCCCGTCTTGGCTGTTCTTTCAGCTTAAACTTGATTTTTTGCACAATTTGATAAAAACTGACCCATCATATTTGTGGACAATCGCTTGATTTATGAACAACCATGGCCTGTGGAGGAGCTTTTTGACTGTCTCCCCGATATTGTGTTTTTTGTCAAAGACACGGCCGGGAACTATGTCGTCGTCAATGACACACTCGTGAAGCGATGCGGGGCTCAAAACAAAGGCTTCCTCATCGGCCGAACCCCCTCGCAAGTACTCGGCCCCGATCTTGGGGTGAGTTACGAAAAACAAGACCGAAGCGTATTGAAAACAGGTGAGCCGATCGACAATCAACTCGAGCTCCATGTTTATCCTAACCGGTCTATCGGTTGGTGCATAACGAATAAGCGGGCTTTGTATGACGGTCAAGGAAACCTGATCGGACTCACGGGAGTGTCGCAAGATCTACGTGCGCCAGATATGAATGATGATCCGAATAAAGAACTACAACCGGTCATGGACTATGTCGCCAAGCACATTAGTGATCCGCCGAGTATTAAAATACTTTCGGCAGTTGGCTGCCTTTCCCCTTACCAATTAGACCGACGGGTCCGCCAAGTATTTGGTCTCTCGACCGGCCAGTGGATCTTAAAGCAACGCCTTGATCTTGCGCGCCAGCAACTATTGCAGACGAACATCCCGATTGCGGAGGTTGCCTATAACGCTGGCTATCGCGAACAAAGCGCCTTCAGTCGTCAGTTTATAAGAGCGACAGGTTTTACTCCGTCCGCATTTCGCAAGGCACGAAAGTTCGACGTTTAAACGTTTCCAAACGGATCAGTATAGCTGTGCTGTGGTTCAGTAAACCACTCGGGGCCTTCTTCAGTCATATAGAAGTGATCTTCTAAGCGTACACCAAATTGTCCAGGCACAACAATCATAGGCTCATTCGAAAAACACATGCCTGATGCCAACGGAGTTTCGTCCGAACGCACCAGATACGGCCCTTCATGAATATCTAGGCCGATACCGTGGCCAGTTCGGTGCGGTAAGCCAGGTAAATGATAGTCAGGGCCCAAATCGTATGATTCAAGCACCCGTCGCGCCGCCCGATCTACATCACCACATGCTACACCCGGTTGAGCCGCGTCGAACGCTGCCTGTTGGGCCTCTTTCTCAATGTTCCAGATGCGTTGAATCTCCGAATTCGGCGCGCCAAATGCATAGGTCCGTGTGATATCAGACTGATATCCATCTACCGAACAACCAGTATCAATAAGAACCAGGTCACCTTCTTTTAGTGCGGGATCTCCGGGTACCCCGTGTGGATGAGAAGTGCCCTCGCCAAATTGCACCGCACAAAAAGTATTGCCACCATCCGCACCAATGGCCCGGTGAGCGTTATCTATGAACGAACGCACTTCGCTTGCACGCATCCCCTCATGGAGAACACGAGCAGCACGGCGATGCACTTCTAACGTCATCTGTTTTGCCTCAAGTAGTAGTGCCAGTTCAGTTGTTGATTTTCTTGCACGCAAAGCAGTCGTCATCGGTTCTGCGTTGCGGATTTCTGCACCCTGCGCTGTTTTGCGTACGCGATCATAAAGCCAGAGCGGTGCATTTGGATCGATAGCTAGAGACTTTAGACTTAGCTCTGAAAGGACATTCGCGACAAGTGCATTGGGATCTTCGTCTTCTTCCCAATATCGAAACGCCGCATCAATCTGTAGAACTGGCGCAAGCGCGCTGTCCTCAAATTTAGGACAAATCATCACTGTTTGGTCCGCGGTCACAATGAGCGCCACCAACCGTTCCGTTTGCCCCCAAGGCACGCCGGCAAAATATCGAAGGTTTGACCCAGGTGTCAAAAGGACAGCTTCAACACCACGTTTGCGCATTAGCACACGAAGCTGTGCCACACGTTGGTCACGCTCAGACTTATTAATTCTGTCTACACGCGATGCCGGTGGTCGTATCGTTTGGAGCTCATCAGAGACATTTGAACCGCCTACACCATTGCTCATCGATCAATCCTTTTCGTTCTTTAACTACGCTTCGAATAACCCGTTTGCGCCGCGTCTTACTGGCTTCGAGGCCAAGTATCACCCATCCGATAGCCAGTGGGCCACGGATCAGTTGGATCCAACATCAATTGCCGGGTACCTGTAATCCATGCACGCCCTCGCACACTTGGGCGAATTGCCGGTTTACCCGCAATTTCCGTCTCACGTTTGATACAGCCAACAAATTCAGAATCCAAAATAGACTTAAAGACGATTTCATCGCCAAGATTCGCTTCTCCGCGAGCATGTAATTGCGCCAAGCGTGCAGAAACGGCTGTGCCGGTGGGTGAACGGTCTATCTTTCCAGGCCGAATGGCAACGCAATGGCGTGCAACCTTCCGACCATCAACAACTGAAACAGGCTGCATCATCAAACAAAAAGTGATTTCGTTCATGCCGCTCAATGTAGGGTGTTGAAAGCCAATTTGTTCATCAGCCGCACTCGCGATTTTCATACCCAATTCAGCCAATTGTTTCGCCTCGTCTGGCACTAGCGAAAACCCGAGCGTTGAGGCATCAAGCGCGACAAAACTGTCCCCGCCAAAAAGAATATCTACGGGCAAGGTGGCATGCCCCTCAATTTCAAGCGGCACATTCGTTCGGTCAACGAATGATGCGATATTGGTGAATTCTACGCTCTCGACTTTACCATTTCGGCATTGAGCCGAAATATCAATGAGTCCACCTGGCATCTCTAATTGAAAGCGCGTAACGGGCTCTTCCATCGGTAAAATGCCCGTTTCGAGCACGACGGTCGTCACGCATATGGTGTTTGAACCTGACATTGGTGGCACCGTCTCCGGCTCCAGGACAATATTGCCAATTGCTGCATTTGGATTTTTAGGCGGCGTCAAAATATTGATGTGACGAAAAACACCGCCGCGAGGCTCATTCAGGAGGTAGTCTTTCAACTTTCGGTCCTCCGCCAAAAACCGTGACTGCTCCCACAACGTGTCTGCGGACGGCAAAACCACACCGCCGACAACGACGTCGCCAACCTCGCCTTCCGCATGACACCCGACAACGTGAATTATTTTATTGGTTCGCATTTTCGCCTACCGGTTATAGCGTTCTGATCGATCGCATTTAAACGATATCTCAGGCCTTTGGCGACTCGTAATTGAGAAATTCTTTGGCAATCGGTTTCAATCGACAACCGAGCTTAATTCACCTGTGGGAACTTATCTTGCTTAACAGCCTAAAATTTGGTCGTTTGGTCAAGAAACTGATTTAAGGGCGTCGCGAATTGTCTCCACCGTTAAGTCGATATCACTTCGGGAGAAAGTTAATATTGGCGCTATGGCAAGATCATCGCCATTATTGCGCACATAGACACCGTTCGTATACGCAGCCTTGAACACATCCGTTGCACGGTCTCCGGCCTGTTCCCGGTGGGCAATTGTTATTCCGCAAGCCAAACCAATGTTGCGAATATCCGAAACATGAGGTTCCCCTTTGAGGCTATGCACAGCTTCTTCAAAATACGGTATGATAGCGTTTGCATGATCATATACGCCCTCCGTTTTTAATACATCTTGTGTTGCAATACCGGCCGCTGCTGCTAGTGGGTGACCCGAATATGTAAACCCATGGAAAAATTCTACGCCGTCCTTACTCGCCTCCATAAACGTATCAAAAATTTCCCTCTGTACGACTGCCGCGCCCATGGGGACCGCGCCGTTATTAATCCCCTTTGCAAGGGTCACAATATCAGGTTCGACACCATAAAGCGTCGATGCATTTTCAGCGCCGAGACGCCCGAACGCAGTAATAACCTCATCAACGATCAACAAAATACCATGCGCTCTCGTGATTTCACGCAGTCGATTAAGATATCCTGCAGGCGGTATATAGACACCCCCGGACCCCGCAAATGGTTCGACAATCACAGCTGCAATTGTTGATGCATCGTGAAGGAAAATCATTGCCTCCAATTCGCGCATGTAAGGTTCGACATCAATCGATGGCTGTCCGTGAGTAAAACCATGTGCATCCGGATCATAGGGAAATGATAAGTGATCTGTACCCGGCAACAAGCTACCAAAATATTTTCTATTATTGACCATACCGCCGACACTAACACCGCCAAAGCCGACACCATGATAGCCGCGTGCGCGCCCGATTAGCCGAGTCCGCGCGCCTTCTCCGCGAATTCGTTGATAAGCAATAGCCAATTTCAAGGCCGTATCTGCGGCCTCCGAGCCCGAATTTACAAAGAACACATGATCTAAATTTCCCGGAAACTGATCCGCTATTAGGTGCGCAAGATCAAAGACCTTGGGGTGACCGAAATTGAAAGATGGGGAGTAATCAATTTTTGCAGCTTGTTGCTGAATCGCTTCTACAATTTTTGGATGATTGTGCCCCAAGTTTGAACACCATAGGCCCGAAAAGGCATCCAATAATTTGTGTCCATCATCCGTAAAGTAATAATGGCCGTCAGCGCGTTCTATAATGCGCGGCGCGGCACGAAATGCCTTATTCGCAGTAAATGGTAGCCAATAGGGCTCAATCCAATCGCTGGTTTTCATTTTCGGCCCCAATCTACCCCTCAAATACCGTTTGACCCCCGAGCATCGTCCGCGCAATCTTTATGTGTTTTAGTTGATCAGGGTCAGTTTCCACGGGATCATCTTCAAGCACAACAATATCGGCAAGTTTGCCTGGCGTCAGAGACCCCTTAATATCTTCTTCAAACGAAGCATAGGCACCGTTCATTGTACAAACCTGCATAGCTTCTTTAACGCTAATACGTTGGTTCGGTCCCCATACATTCCCATCCGGATCTTTTCGGGTGACCATGCTTTGCAACGCCATCATCGGCTCAAACGGCCCAGGTGTGTAGTCCGAAGCAGGTGCTACTGGAATATCGTAATCAAGGAATGATCGGTGCGCGAACATCCATTCCATTTTCTCATGCCCATATTCATGCCACTTCTCGCCGTGGTAATGGGCATAGGTATAAAATGGTGCGGGGATTACACCCGAAGCCTTAATGCGTTTTAGAAGATCGGGATTGACCAATGAGCAATGTTCTATCCGAAAACGTGGATTGTCGCCACGCCAACCCTTCAGCACTCGCTCATAGGCTTTCAGCACCATATCAATAGTAACATCACCATTGGCATGAATACCGACTCGGAAACCATGTGCCACCGCATCGTCGACGGCCGCATCGATCTCCTCTTGGGACATGGTCAATATCCCATAATCGTCCGGACGCCCCGCAAAAGGTGTGCTCATCCGCATCGTCCGTTCCGATGCTGACCCATCGGCAGAAAATTTCACTGCACCCACGCGCAACATAGCATCGCCAAATCCCGAACGAATACCTGCTGATTTCATCGCCTGATAAATATCGCCAGACGGCATGAATGCGACCCGGCACTGCATCTCATCAGCGTAATATGCATCTTGGTAGGCTTGCCAATCTTCTGCACTGCCAAATGCATCGGTGGTTGATGTCAAACCCGCTGCTGCCATGCGCTTTGTGATCAACCGTACATTTTCTTGATTGGCTGCACGATCAATCGCAGGCCATTCGCCAACACTCAAAAATGCATCGAGCGCGTGTTCAGCAATTCGCCCTGTAAACCCATCAGCATCCCGATAAAATTTACCGCCGTCCGGGTCTGGCGTTTCCATCGTAATACTAGCAACTTCATACGCCATGGAATTGACGACACCTGTATGCCCTCCGCGATGACGAATAAAAATTGGGTGGTCACGACTAACCTCATCAAGGTCCTGGCGATTAACGGGCCGGCCCTCTTCAAACTTCGTATCATCATAGAGATGGCCTGCCACCCAATGACCCTTTGGGGTTTTCGCCGCCTGATCACGCAACGCCGCTTGCACTTCGGGAATGGTGCGGAAATCAACATTGGCGCTCACCGCCTCATTTGCAAAAACCGGGTGTGAATGGGCATCGATAAAGCCGGGCGTCACTGTCATGCCTGTTGTGTCTATGGTCTTTGTACGGCGTGAGGAAAGGTTCGCGATATCATCAACAGAACCCATGGCCAAAATCCTATCGCCACGGATCGCCAATGCCTCAACATTTTTAAATGATGAGTCCATCGTAAAAAATCGACCGCCCGTCAAAATAAAGTCAGCGGTACCATAATTGACGTTGGCTTGTGCGCTCGGAAGGAGACCTAATGAGGTTGCTGCGGCTGAAGATGTTCCAATGAAGCGGCGTCGGGAATAGTTCATAAATAAAGTGGCTACCTCATGAATGTTGTTCACTGACCAATATAGCGTGATTGACGCAACCGGCATAAGTCTAAAGCGTTTTAAAGGAGTTTTACTATTAAAAATAACTGCCCCGTTCATGCACAGCCGTGCAGAATGCAATATATACAACTTGATGATCCCATTTTGGAGGTGCAAAACACCCCACCGCATTGCCGAAAATCATAATATTTTTAGTGTTTCCAGTATATTTAGTGTACGAAGCGTCACTATCCTCATCGGTCAGAATCTGATAAATTTAACTCTGAACAAATGCCAGAGCAGCTTCCGGTTGATTCGCAATTGGTGCGCGAAACCGAAATGTAAAGTTGCTTTCAATGCCTAATCCGACCGTATTTTAAATGCGGCCGGATGCGCTCGGGGAGAGTCCAATGCAGTTTCGCCCAATGCAGATTCGACTGGTTTCTTTAGTAGTCGGTTGTTTGATCGCAGCGATGTCTAGTGCAACCGCGCAGACCCAATTTCCCCAGATGGAACGGTTTATTGTTGTTTTGACGGATGATGCGGGTAACCCATCACTCGCTGCAAATGATATTGCTCTTTCTGTAAGGGGGCGAATTGGATACATCTTTGGCACACAGGACCGCCGAGCTTTACGCGGTTTTTCTCTTTCAATGCCAGGCGCGCTCCTCGAAAGTCTACGACGTGATAGTCGGGTTGATTATATAGAGCGCGATCTTCCCGTGACGATCAACGACCAGACAATACCCAGTGGGATCAATCGTATTTTTGCATCGTCAAACCCAAACCTTGGTATTGATGGCGTTGATGACAAACGTGTTGATGTTGATATTGCGATTGTTGATACGGGGATCGATTACGAGCACCCAGACCTCAACGTCGTCGGTGGCATTGATTGCACCTACCGGACCGGCGGTTTCTTCTTTAGTTCAAACTATTGCGAGGAAGACGCCAACGGGGACGATGATCATTATCATGGTACCCATGTGGCTGGTATTGCCGCAGCAATTGATAATGGGCAAGGCGTTGTTGGCGTCGCCCCGGGCGCGCGCTTGTGGGCAGTAAAAGTTCTTGATGCGACCGGTTCAGGTTTCACTTCAGGCGTGATTGCCGGTTTGGATTGGGTGGTCGCACAAGGCGATATTGAGGTCATAAATCTCAGCCTTGGCGGCTCAGGTGTCAGCCGCGCCTATGAAGATGCCATCAACAACGCAGTCGCAAATGGCGTTGTTGTTGTTGTTGCCGCGGGCAATGACAGTGATGATGCAAGCGGTTACTCGCCAGCCTTTGTTGAGTCCGCGATTACAGTTTCGGCTTTAGCTGATTTCGACGGGCTGCCCGGTGGATCGGGTTTGACCAGTTGCGGTGTTGATCAGGACGATACGCTGGCAAGCTTTTCAAACTATGGCAGCATCATCGATATAACCGCGCCAGGGTTTTGTATCTATTCGACAATGCCCATTGAGCTCGGGTCTTATGCCTTGCTAAGCGGAACCTCCATGGCGGCACCCCATGTTGCTGGTGCTGCTGGTTTATTGGCGAGTGGCAGCGGCGCTCCAGACAATGCATCAGACGTGCAAGCGATCGCACAAACGCTCTCAATTTACGGCAATTACAATTGGACCGATGATTCGGGCGACGGCATTCAAGAAGCCCTGCTTGATGTCGGCACTTTCTCAGCGGAATTTGGGATGCCAGGAGAAAATGACGACGACGAAGAGGAAAACCCGCCCGCGAATGAATCGCCTAATGCACAATTTTCCTATAGCTGTGAAGAGCTGACTTGTTCATTTACCGACCAATCCAGCGATGATTTTGGTATTGTCAGCCGGTCATGGGCGTTTGGTGACGGCAACACATCATCATCACAAAACCCAAATCATAGCTTCGCTGACAATGGTCAATATTCAGTGACCCTGACGGTGACAGATACTGACGGGGAGACAGATCAAACGAGCCAAACCGTAGAGGTTGAAGCAGCAGAAATGGAAGACACATCCATTGTGCTCTCCACTTCAATTTCACGACAAACATCAAGAACGACCTATATTAGCTTGAACTGGTCGGGTGCTAATTCTCGGCGTGTTGACGTTTATCGAAATGGAAGCCGGGTTAAAACAACCGGCAATGACGGCAACGTATCGGATCGCATAAGGGACAATCGAGGCTCTGAACTATCCTACCAAATTTGCGAAGCGGGCACCGCCAACTGCAGTAATGTTTCTAACATTTCCATATAGTCGACGATCGCCGCTCCGTCTGACTTATCTGTTCGCTGGAAATTACTGGCGGACAGAGAGTCCGTCGAATTAGTATGTCAGCCCGTATCATGCTGCATCAAAACTATAATATAATCAATACGATATCATTGCGATTGTCGCAATCGGCTGCATCCGATATCATCGAATCGCATCATTATTGGTGGTGTAGATGGTGGTTTTATACAAATGCCCAAAATCCCGGCTAAAAATTGGACTGCACTCGGGGTCAGAAGAGAGAAGACACCCGGCAAACATGCCTTAGGTGATCGACTGTATCTTGAGGTCAAGCCTGACAAACGGGGTGGGCTTTCACGCCGCTTTTACTGGCGCGGGACCGTAACCGCTGATCGCAAAGAGATCAGTATTGGCTCAGTGTCACAGATGTCCCTCAGCGAAGCGAGGGAGATCGCTCAGCAATGGAGCAGAATCGCCCGCAAGGGGGGTAATCCGAAGCAAGATCGTGACAAAGGGAAATCCACAGTATTGAGCTTTAAGGATGTGGCTTGGAGGTGCTACGAAGCGGCAATTAAGCCGGGTCTGAGTAATTCGAAACACAAACAGCAATGGATCAAGACGCTTGAAACCTACGCCTTCCCGAGAATTGGCAACCGCCCCATCAATGCCATTACTCAAGAAGATGTTATTGGCCTTATTAGCCCGATATGGCTTGAAAAACATGAGACGGCGAGTCGAACGCTTCAACGAATCCGGCGTGTGTTTGAATGGGCACGCCCCCGTGCAGATTGTGGCCTCGGAAACCAGATGAACCCGGCTGTCATTCCGAAAGATGCGTTACCCATCGTTCCGAAAACCGAGCAAAAGCACCACGCTGCCCTTCCGTACAAGGAATTACCAAAGCTAATGCGGAAACTTGAGGAAGTCGATGCAATGAGTGCTTTTGCCCTGAGGTTTTTGATCTTGTGTGCCAGCCGCCCAATCGAAGTGCGGGGAGCAAAGTGGACGGAGGTAAATCTTGGGAAACGTTTGTGGACCATACCGGGGACGAGAATGAAGCAGCGAAAGGAACACATCGTTCCACTTTCGCCACCTGCTGTTGAGATTTTGAAAGCCATGCAGGGACTTTCAGAAATGCTCGTCTTCCCTTCTGTTAGAGACCCTCACAAAATGATGAGTGATTCAACGATGAACTCATTACTCGTTCGCCTTGGTGTGCCACGTGAAAAGACTACAGCGCATGGCTTCCGGTCCACCTTTCGCGATTGGGCAGAAGAAAAGACTGGCTTCTCTCATGAGGTCAAAGAAATGGCACTGGCCCACACAATAAAAAATAGAACTGAAGCAGCCTACCGTCGAACTGCCTTACTTGATAAAAGAAAGAAATTGATGGCCGAATGGGCGGAGTTTGCAACAGGTTATGACACAAAACGGCAACGAAAATGAGTTCCGGGCTGTTGTAGATACTCATCTATCCCGGTTCATTGACGGAGACATCATAGATCAAGACCACTATGAATCTGTCGTAAGTGCCTTTGAGGACGGGATTCTAAATGCGTACCGCAATGGGCTATTCAACAAGGCGATGTATAATAAAAACAACAGATCGTCCCTAACCAAGTTGCTCAGCATTCTTAAGAAAATCGATGAACTTGAACTCAACTTGACAGTATTGCAGCTTATCGAGTCAGGAACGCTGCCACGCAACGTTAGGATTCCCACAATAACAGACGATGATAAGCGTCTCGTAGCGACACTCCGCAACCTCCTAGATGAAAGCAACGCTAAAGAAAGGCTTGAGCCATTTTTCAATGAAACTATCCAACAGCTAAAACCCGGTAAATCAAATGTGGCTGCCGCAATGATTGTGGATGAGTGTTCGGAAATTTGGCAGCTATTGTCCAACCAAGTGCCGCCAAAATACATTAGTGAATACGACCACCCTTTTCTTCAGTTTGTCCAAGCCATATTCGATGAAGTCTTGGGCTTCGGCGCTGCCAGTGCCCGTACGTATTTTAAGTAACGTGACTGTGAGCAGAAATTGATTTTAACGACCTATTTCGAAAGCTTGTTGAAGATTCACTCTACTATTTATGGCTTTTGCGAATAATGCCAATTCTCGATTTCATCTAATGGACTGCGCTAGTCAACCAAATTGGGTTTGTGGAAAATGGATATTAAATCAGCACACGAAGATTATTTAAGCATTATCCCAATGAACGCCCCGTTACGCGTCAAACGCATGATGCTGCAAGCCCTCTTTTCTCAGTGGAGTGGCGCTTGGCGGGTAGTGGGGGTGACACAGTCTGCTTTGCAACGATTTAAAGAGCATGACTTCAAACGAAAATCAGGTATGGGCATCAACCGGTCGCATCTAATTGGCCGAAGTGAGACGTTTGACAGAATGTTGGCTGAACCAATGGAAGTTACTGCTTGGTGGGAGTTCTATTATGAACGAGACAGAACTGTATTGGCGACCTCCAGTGAGAATATGTCCACTCAGACGTTCAAACACTTCCGAATCGACGACCCTAATCTATTTCGCACCAAAGGATATGCGTGGAACCACGGGGAGGCAGAAGAACAAAAACTGCGAGAACTACACAAGGTGATGCTCCGAGGTCTCGAACAGAAGTAATCAACATCCCCGCTTGAGCGATGCACGATTGTGGGCATTTCCGTTGCGTATTCGTGCACATTTTCGGGCTTCAAATTCAATCGTTGAGAATGCATATCCGTTTGATGGAACAGATATTTGCAACAAATGGAA
>JAJFGD010000101.1 GCA_021776315.1 Hyphococcus sp.
TGTTCGCGTTGTTTTCGAAGGACGCACACGTGTTGCTGAAGTCACCTTGGTCAATAAAGGTGACACGAAATCCAACTATCGGATATCGTTCGAAAATCGTCGCATGCAACGCGATGGTCAATTTGAAAAAATTGAAGCGCCTGGTGAAGGCGATATGTTTGCGGAAAACCTTGTTCGTTATGCACCGCGCCGTGTCACATTGGAACCGAACGCGCCACAAACATTGCGTTTAATGCTGCGTAAACCATCAGACCTCGTTGATGGGGAATATCGATCGCATTTGCATTTCGCCGCTGTACCTGAAGATGCCAAAGAAAACTCCATCGAAGATACGGCTTCGGGCGGCAACACCCTTTCTATCCGTCTAACGCCAATCTACGGCGTGACGATTCCGATTATTGTTCGCCATGGTGAGGTCAATGCTGATGCGGAGATTTCCAATCTCGATTTTTCAAAAAACAACGACGGTACGGCAAGCCTGGCGATGGTTCTCAAAAGGACTGGAAATATGTCTCTTTATGGTGACCTTCACATCTATGTTGATGGTGATGAAGAACCAGTCGCCAGCAAGCGCGGCATTGCAGTTTATGTTCCTAATCAGGACCGAGAGCTAACCTTTGCTCTGAGCGCTGATGTTCGCCAGGCAATTTCTGGGAAGAATGTTCGGATTAAATATACCGATCTAACACATAGTAGCACCGATATTTCTTCGGTTGCGACGGCGCATTTAAACTAACCTTCCGACCACGACGTCACCCATGAAGAATAGATCAGCGATAGCAATTGCTTTACGCATGTCTTCTTGTGTGGCGGCGTTGGGATGGTCAGGCGGCTACGCTGAAATATCGGCAAGCCGCGATTTTTTTTCAGAAGATGATCTTGTTATTCTTCGGCTCCAAGCGGGCCGATATATATTAAGCGATGGTATTATTGGCTATCGTTCCGATGAGCGTACTTGCATCGCCTTCGACGATTTAGTTGGCGCTCTCGATTTCTCAATCATTACTGACACGGCCGGCGCTCGCGGTTGGTTCATTAAGGAGTCTCGACAATTTGAACTGGATATTGAGGCACAAACCGTCACCGTCGAGGGAAAAACGGCACCGTTTGGGCCAAGTGATATTTACGACGATGATGGCCTTTTGTGCATCACGCCCGATGCGGCAAAGGCCTGGTTCAATATCTCACTGGCATTCGATTTCGAAAATGCGACCATGGTCGTCTCAAGTAACGAACCATTACCCGTTGAAGAACGCGAGGCGCGCAAGAAAAGACGCACGCAAATTCAGCCGACCCAAGTTACGGCCCCACTGGACGGAAAGGAAGCTGCAACCCCCTATCAATGGATTGGCTTACCAGTTGTCGACGCGTCGGTCTCCAGCTCCATCTCTGACCAATCAAAACAACTAAACGGAGATCTCTTGCTCACCAACGAACTCTTCAAAGTGAGCACCGAACTATACGCATCGTTCAATGCAGAGACGGGCGTGGAAACACTCAGGGGAAGTTTCGGTCGACGGTCCAATTCGCGAAGCCTCGCTGGTCCGTTAAAACTAACAGAGATTGTTGTCGGCGATATTACATCACCACAAAACCGATTAAGCGCCGGGACAGACCTTGGACGCGGCATCATGCTTTCTAGTTTCCCACTGGATCAGCCCGACGTCTTTAACATGACGGAATTACGCGGCGAACTTCTCGAGGGGTGGGAAGTCGAACTCTATCGAAACGACGTGCTTCTCGATTTTCAATCCTCTCGCCCTGATGGCCGATATGAATTTGTGAATGTGCCGTTGCTTTTTGGGCGAAATGAATTTCGACTGGCTTTCTACGGACCACAAGGGCAAAAGAGAGAAGACTACAAAGAAATATTTGTTGGCGAATCTCAACGTAAGACGGGTTCCGCAGACTTTCTTTTGTCTGTTACCCAACAAGCCACGCCCCTATTCTTTGAAGCTGGCGCGCTCGATACACCAGGTAAAGGAGAATTGCGTCTCAATTCGCGCATCGATTACGGCTTGTCTGAGAATGTAACGATTGGCGCCGGCGCGGCCAGTGTATTTTTTGACGGCGAACGCGAAACCTACATTGATAATTCCTTGAGGTTTCGACTTGGCGCATTTTCCGTCGTCGCCGATAGCTCAATCAATTTAGGCGGCGGTAAAGCCGGTGCCCTCGCCGTTCAAACGAGCCTTGGGGGCATAAATTTTACGGCATCGCATGAAGAATTCTTTTCCTATGAAAGTGAACGCGCGCCAAAGCAAGGTAACGCTTTTATAAAAAACCGTAGCGCACTACGCGCTGACTTTGTGCTCTCTCCGTCGAAGTCTTTCTCCATTCCGATCGCAGCTACTGTCCAACAGCAACAAAATGATTCTGGTTCGAAGCTTTTGTCAGGCTCATTGCGGACCTCGACTGCTTTTGGTTCCATGTCCGTTGCCAATGAGTTGAATTATTCTTCTCTGCAGGACCTAGACAGAAACACCGAGAGCTTAACGGGCACAACCCTGCTTAGTTATTACGCTAAGCGATTAGCTGTACGTACTGAACTCGCCTATGACGTCAAACCAATTGCGCGGGTCACACGCACAACAACCACAGTTGACGTACCCATAGACGACCGGTTCGGTTTCCGCTTCGGTACTGGATATGAGTTTGAGCAAAAGACGGCTAATTTTACGGCAGGGATCAATTATCGATTTGACAATCTATCCGTCGGTGGCTTTGCACGCCTATCGACAGATGGGGCCTATGAAGCCGGCATCAACTTAACAGCATCTTTTGCAAAAAGCCCTAAAGCAAAAAAATGGGCCGCATCTTCTAAAAACCTGGCGCGATCAGGACTAATCGCCACGAGAGCCTTCATAGATACCAATTCTAATTCTGTATTTGATGGCGATGATACGCTCATGGAAAACGCAGAATTCAAAATCAATGGCCGGCCAGCACAACATACTCAAAAGGCTGACGAAGGGGTTACCCTGATTACTGTCTCCCCTTATGAGCCAGCGGCGTTGAGCATCGATATGCGCACCATTGATGACCCCTATCTAATTGGTACCGAAAATGCAGAGAGCATCATTGTGCCTCGGCCGGGGACAATCACCTTGATGGATGTTCCGCTAAGTCCGTCCGGTGAAGTCGTTGGCACTGTCTTTCTTTTCCGCAATGAAGAAGACCTTGAAATGGGTGATGTGGAACTACAGTTGCACAACACAAATGGCGAGATCGTTTCAAAAACCGCCTCCGAGTTCGATGGGTATTTTGTTTTTGAGCGCGTACCTTTTGGCGATTACCGGCTCTCCATTTCGCCAGAGCAAGGGGCACGGTTGAATTTCACGCTTAAAAATGAGCACAAATTTAGCGTCACCCAATCCAATGACATCATTGAAAATCTTGATGTCCATCTTATCGCTGAAATACCCGCTGTACCCGAGCAGGTTGAAGACTAAGTGATTTCATCGGTATTAGCCCTTGAGGCTGCTCCCTAACCCTCCTATGGGTGCTGCACGTAATTGAACAATGGCTATGACCGACGAATATCTAAACCGCCGCACTTTCGCGATTATTTCTCACCCGGACGCTGGTAAGACGACGCTGACCGAGAAATTGTTGCTTTTTAGTGGTGCCATCCACCTTGCCGGCGAAGTCAAAGCCCGCGGGGAACGCCGTCGTGCGCGCTCTGATTGGCTTGCCATTGAACAAAAGCGGGGCATCTCTGTGACCACCTCTGCCATGACATTTGAACATGGTGGAGCGATCTTTAATCTGCTCGATACGCCGGGTCACGAGGATTTCTCAGAGGATACCTACCGAACCCTCACCGCCGTCGATAGCGCCATTATGGTCATCGATGCGGCAAAGGGGATCGAGACCCAAACACGCAAATTGTTTGAGGTCTGTCGATTGCGCGATATCCCGATCATGACCTTTGTCAATAAAGTCGACCGAGAAGGGCGCGACCCATTTGAGTTGATGGACGAGGTTGCGGACCAACTCGCGCTCGACGTTGCGCCCATGGTTTGGCCACTCGGTACGGGCGCGCGCTTTAAAGGATGTTACGACCTAGCGCATAATCGTGTCGCAACGTTGTCGGATGATGATAGCGGCCGGTTTGACAAATTTGTGCAGCTTTCGGGACCAAATGACCCACAGCTTGATGAGATTGTTGGTGCCGATGACTGCCAAGAGGCGCGTGAGACAATGGAATTGGCCCGCGATGGATATTCATCATTCGACGAAAAGGCGTTTCGCGAAGGCACCCTTACACCAGTATATTTTGGTAGTGCGCTGAAGGAATTCACGGTCACAGAGCTATTGCGAGATATTGGGAAATTCGGCCCACCCCCGCGCGGTCAAAAAGCGGGCGAAACAGACGTTCCCCCAAATGACCCGTCGGTTTCAGGATTTGTTTTCAAAGTCCAAGCCAATATGGACCCGAACCACCGCGACCGGATCGCGTTTGTGCGCATGAGTTCAGGCACGTTCAAACGCGGTATGAAATTGAAAGTTACGCGTACGGGCAAAGCATTAGCCATCAACAATCCCATTTTCTTTATGGCGCAAGATCGTCAACTTGCTGAAAAGGCTGTCGCAGGCGACATCATTGGCATTCCCAATCATGGTGCGCTGGGCGTCGGTGACACTCTGAGTGAGAAAGATGGATTACAATATTCTGGCCTGCCTGACTTTGCGCCCGAAATCATCAGGCGCGTGCGTCTCGATGATCCTATGAAGTCGAAACAGATGAAACGTGCGATGACAGCCCTTGCCGAAGAGGGGGCCAGTCAAATCTTTACACCCGTACTCGGTGCCGATTTTTACGTTGGTGTCGTCGGGACATTGCAGCTTGATGTCATCGAAGCGCGGCTGAAAGCCGAATATGGCGTTGCAGCAACCTTAGAGCCTTGTGGATTTGATACGGTGCGCTGGCTCGGCGGCGATGAGGCAAAAACCAACGATTTCGCCGCGAAGAACCAGGGGTCGATGGCCCATGACCGCTACGGCACGCCCGTATATTTAGCGCGATCCGCATGGGAAGCGTCCTATGCGGCCGAGAAAAACCCAGAGTTACAATTCCTAAATACACGTGAGCGGGTTTAGCGCGGAGAACCGCGACCAAATGCACCTTTGAAAATTCTCCCGTGAATGCCAAAATCTAGGTGAGTTCACAAAGGAGAAAACAATGGCGCATACACCACATGAACTTGCCGAAGATTTTCCCGAGCATGTCGAAAAGATTCATAATTTGAAAATGAACGACGCTCACTTCGCTCGCCTCGCTGATGAATATCATACCATCAACCGTGAAGTGCACCGTGTCGAAACCGGTGTTGAAGCAGCAAGCCACGAACGGGAAGAAGAATTGCGTAAAACGCGGATGCGCTTGAAAGACGAAATCGCTGGAATGCTCGCAAAAGCGTAGTCATTTTGCTGTCTCAGTAGCGCACTTTATTCGCGAGCAAACCGACTTCATCCATAAAGAGTGAATTCGGTTTCAGCGCTATTTCCAAATGGGCTTGCCTGATCCAGGCAAGCCCAACGCCGCCCACATCTCATCGACACGTTTGACAACGGTGTCATCCATGCGAATCTCTTCGCCCCACTCCCGATTGGTTTCCGGCGGCAGTTTGTCGGTTGCATCTAACCCGATTTTTGATCCAAGGGACGGCTCAGGCGAGGCAAAATCTAAATAGTCGATCGGTGTATTTTCAACCACTGTAATATCGCGCGCGGGATCCATCTTGGTGGAGATCGCCCACATTACGTCTTTCCAATCACGCGCATCGACATCGTCACCAACGACAATGATCCATTTGGTGTACATAAATTGACGCAGGAACGACCAAGCCCCCATCATTACCCGTTTCGCATGACCGGGATAAGCCTTCTTCATACTGATGACAGCAATGCGATAGCTACACCCTTCGGGTGGCAGCCAGAAATCAGTGATCTCCGGATATTGTTGTTGCAAAAGCGGAATGAAGACCTCGTTTAATGCCTCTCCCAATACGCTTGGCTCATCTGGCGGACGCCCAGTGAATGTAGAGAGATAAATTGGTGCCTGACGATGGGTGATCGCCGTAATGGTGAAAGTAGGGAAACGCTCAACCGAATTATAATAACCCGTATGATCACCATAAGGGCCTTCGTCTTCATATTCATCGAGGGAGACATAGCCTTCCAAAACAATCTCTGCCTCAGCCGGGACTTTCAGCGGTTGCGTTTTGCAATCAACAAGCTCAACTTTCTTCCCGCGCATAAGTCCCGCGAATTGATATTCGGATAAAGTATCTGGCACCGGGGTCACAGCGGCTAAGATAGTGCCAGGGTCCGCCCCAATGACAGCGGCCGCTGGCAATGGTTCTGATTTTTCATTTTTCCAACGCTGGTGATGTTGTGCACCACCGCGGTGTTTTAACCACCGCATAATGGTTTTGTTCTTACCAATCTTCTGCATACGGTAGATGCCAAGATTGAAGCCATCTTCTTTCTTATCGCTTGGGCCCTTGGTGACGATGAGCGGCCAAGTAATCAATGGCGCTGGCTCACCCGGCCAACATGTTTGAATAGGAAGCCCATCCAAATCGATGTCGTCACCTGTTTTGACAACTTCTTGCACCGGCGCGGTGCCAAAAGTTTTTGTAGCAGGCTTCATTGCCATGACCGTTTTCAACATCGGTGCCATAGCAAGCGCATCTTTGACGCCGCCCGGCGGTTCGGGCTGACGCAAGAATGCTAAAAGCTCACCGACTTCGCGCAATTCCCCCGACGTCGTGCGTTCTTTACCGTCAAGGGTGACGCCCATAGCGACGCGTTTGATCGTACCGAATAAATTGACGAGCACCGGCATCGGTGACGGCGACCCATCATCCATAATAGGATTTTCAAAAAGCACCGCCGGCCCACCAGTCGCAAGAAGACGGGTTTGGATTTCAGTCATTTCAAGATGAACATTCACGGGCGCAGTAACGCGCACCAGCTCCCCCGCTGCCTCAAGCATTTCAATAAAATCACGCAAGGATTTATAGGACATCTCAATCGCCTGTCATTCACCCTAATGCTGTACCGGTAAAAGCACGGATTATGAAGGGCTATTGATGGCGACGTCTCGCCGCTTCAACGCAATCGGCAACCGCCCCCTAACGGGCCGCCATATCCGATTGCAGCAGGCGGATGAATGTCCCAACCGTATCGTCGAAAAATATTCTGGCAGTGGCTTCTTGATCTGATGCCGAGACCAGCTTGCTCATCATCTGAACGGCCCCGACAGTGCCATCATATTGGTAGGCGCTATCCGAACGCAAAGCTGGCAAATCCGTTCGCTGATTGCGCGGCCAAGGATAGGTGTAAAAGTAAAACTCATCCCGAGACGGGTCTGGTACAGCGAGACCAAAGCCAACTGCATGGGCGCTTTCAAAATCACCCTCTTCAAGTGTAATGATAGTCGCGAGATCAAAATGATGCGGCCAAAGACGAACCGGCGCTGGGCCAGGGTGAATATTTTGGTGCTTTGCCACCACATCATTGAGGACCAGGCTCGTATTATCGAGATACCGCGCGATCTCTGACAAAGCTGCGACGTTATTTGCAGTGTTATATGCGCAGCCATTTGAATAGGGCGAGGCTGGCAGTTCATATGGCAAAGCCGCATTCAGCGCGGATCCATCAAGCCCCATTGCATCGATTGCACCGCACATCCATTCGCCTGCATCACCATCTTTCTGGCCATGCATGAAAATCGAATCGACAACCTGACCATCTTCGATTTTGACCAGCGACAGATCACGCAACTCCAAACCGAACGATATTTGGCGACCGCCAATCTCGGTCGCATTGGTCGTCATCAATCCCATGTTGCGGTGCCACATAAGACTGGTGTGACTATCATCGGGTTGCGCCGGCAGATATCCACGCGCAAATCTCGCCAACCATTGCGCGAGCTGATGTGCTTGTTGGTAGGCCGACATCAGCTCTTCGGGTGCAATATTGTGTAGTTGCTTCCACGCCGATGGCATATTTTCTCCTCCTAGGCCCACATGATATTGGCAGTCGAGCCCTTACGGCTTGAAAATGCAACGGCAATTACGCCGATGTGAACATCGATGCGCCCAGAAATTACCAAATATTGAAGGGGATTATTAACAGTATTTTCGCCACCGCTCTTTACGGTTGCCAGAGGCGTGCTTAAATAATTAGCAGGCTACAATATGTTGAGTGCACATATTGCGGTGCATCGATAAGTCAAAGAAGTTTAGTTAGCGGAGCGTGGATACGGCGATGTTGCCGATTTTGCATCAAGTTATTGGGTCGGGACTGGTCTTTTTTGGACTTATCTTTCTACCACTGCCGCTGCCATTCGGCCTGATCATGATCACCATCGGTTTTGCGTTACTCGCGCCCTATATCCCGGTGGTTCAACGACTGATTCGACATATGCGTACAAAATGGCCTGATCTAAACAAGCAGATGCTCCGATTTCGCGACAAGCTCCCGCCTGTGATTCGCAAAACAATTGACAAAACCCACCCGGTTTCCCCGGCGGAATAGCCTTAATCCAATTTTGAAAAATCCGCTTTTCGCTTTTGCATGAAGGCCATGCCTGCCTCGCGAAATTCCGCAGAGCTGAGTTGTGCTGCGAAATGCTGTCCTTCTTCTTTCATTTTCGCAATGACAGCGTCGCGGTTTGGCTTCATTAGGCTCTTAGTCAACCGAATGGCCGATGGCGCTTTGTCAGCGAGGGCACGCACGGCCGTCAATGCCGTTTCCTCCAACACATCAGGTGCAACGACCTCATTCACAAAACCAAAGTCCTGCGCGCGCTCGGCATCTATTTTCTTGCCGGCAAGTAACATTTCCGCTGCCCGTTGATGACCCGCGAAATGGGGTAAGAGCATGCTCGACGCGGCCTCGGGGACCAAGGCGAGATCAACAAACGGCGTATGGAACGTGGCCTTGTTCGACGCATAAACGAGATCGCAATGGAGCAACATTGTCACGCCGACACCAACCGCACCGCCCTGCACCGCCGCCACGAGGGGTTTTTCAGCACTCGCGAGCCCAAACAAAAATCGCATCACTGGCGGTGTTTGATGGGGGTCATCCATCGCAGAATCACCCGCCATGAAATCCGCAATATCATTGCCTGCGGTGAAAATATCGCCATTGGATTCAAATAAAACTGCCCGAACGGAGGGGCGCGACGCCGCCGACTCTAACCCGTCGGCGAGGTCAGCATACATGGCAGCCGTAATCGCATTTTTCTTTTCAGGCCGGTTAAACCGAAGCCGCAACACGCCGTCGTCTTCAGTTGTCGAAATAAATTCAGTCATCATGTCACCATTGTTTCAAGGCCTGCGCTGACTTCATTGACCCGATAGCGCACAAAGGATCAAGGGTTTCTTGCAGCGGAACCGAGAGTTCCCTACAAATCGCCACAAGTATGTCTCACGGCCTATAAAAAGGAAAACTGAATAATGTCGGAATTGGTGTTGACGATTGGCGACAAGAACCTTTCATCTTGGTCATTGCGGCCGTGGCTTTTGTTAAGACACGCTGGCATTCCGTTCACGGAGGAGAGCATCAGGCTTGATCAGCCAGAGACTCGCAAAATTTTGGCGGACATCTCTCCTGCTGGCCAGGTGCCATTTCTCAAACATAAGATCGACGATCAAGAGATCACGGTCTGGGACACGCTAGCCATTTCAGAATATATCAATGATCAGTTTCCTGAAAAAAACCTTTGGCCAACTGACGGCGCGGCGCGCGCTCATGCACGATCAATCTGCGCGGAAATGCATGCTGGTTTTACAAATCTGCGAAATCTCTGGCCAATGCAATTTGTCCGGGAAGGCATGCGCCACCTAAGCACTGGTGGGGTGCAACGGGATGTCGACCGCATCAACGACATTTGGACCGATGCACGCTCAAAATTTGGGACAAAATCCCAAATTGACGATGGTTTCCTTTATGGGACATTTTCCATCGCTGACGCCATGTATGCCCCGGTGGTCTCGCGCCTGGTGACCTATGGACCTGTGGCACTATCGCCTTTGGCCACCGCCTATCGAGACAAGATCCAAGCCCTGCCCGCGATGGCAAACTGGGGCGATGGCGCAAAGGCAGAATTGGATCGATAGATAGCTTGCACCTTCGTCCGTCAGCCTTTATCCCGACGCCATGCAAAACAATGATGCCGAACTGATCCTATCGTCGCTCCTGGCTGATGCAAAAGCCGCCGGAGCAGATGCCGCTGATGCCGTGCTTTATAACGCCGTATCCCATGGGGTGACCTGGCGCCTTGGAAAGCTTGAGGACGTTGAGCGCTCTGAAGGGACCGATCTTGGCCTACGGGTTATGGTCGGTAAGCGCCAGGCCCTAGTTTCAACCACGGATCATTCCCGTCAGTCCCTAAAGGAGCTGGCAGAACGATGCACGGCCATGGCAAAAGCCGCCCCTGAAGATCCGTATTGCGGGCTGGCCCCAGCAGATCGCCTCGCCTCTGCACCATTTAAAGATCTTGATCTTGGCGATTATGCGGAGCCCTCAACAGAGGATCTGCAAAACCGAGCCGCTGAATGTGAAGAAACAGCCCTCGCCGTAAAAGGTGTTGTTAATTCCAGCGGCGCTGGCGCGAGCTATTCTGAAGGTCAAAAATGGTTCGCCACGAGTCACGGATTTTTTGGAACATCCGGCGGCTCTAACCACTCGGTTTCGGTCAGCGTTTTATCCCAAGACGAAAATGGAATGGAACGCGACTATGATTATGATTCCAAACCCCATCTCGAAGATCTTCAATCGGCAAAAGAAATCGGGAAGAACGCTGGCGAACGCGCTGTGCGCCGCCTATCCCCAAAAAAAATAAAAAGCCGAACCGCACCCGTTATTTTTGACAATCGTCTTTCGCGCTCATTGCTGTCGCATTTGGTTGGGTCGATCAATGGCGCATCGATCGCGCGCGGCGTCAGCTTTCTCAAAGATAAAAAAGGCGAGAAGATATTTTCTGACGGCATTACGATCATCGATGACCCCCATATTGCCCGTGGTGCAGGGTCACGCCCCTTCGATGGCGAAGGTGTCACGAATAGCCGAATTGATATCATCAAAAACGGTTGCCTCACCGACTGGTTAATGAACACCAGCCAAGCCATGCAGCTCGGCCTAGAAACAAATGGACGCGCCGCCCGCGGCGTTGGTGGCCCGCCCGGTTCAGGGTCAACCAATCTATATTTGGAAGCGGGTGACGTGACGCTGGAACAATTACAGCAACAATCTACCGAAGGCTTGTTATTGACCGACATGTTCGGACCACAAGTAAACCCAAACACCGGCGACTACTCCGTCGGTTGTTCTGGTTTTTGGTTTGAAAGCGGACAAGTCGCATACCCAGTCAGCGAAATTACCATTGCCGGTAACTTGCTGGAGATGTTTGCGAACCTCGTCCCCGGCAATGATCTTGAATTTCGTGGCGCAACCAATGCGCCGAGTATTTTGATCCCAAGCATGACGATTGCTGGCGACTAATTTTTTTGGAGTGCATTAATGTCTAAAGAGAAACAACTGCTTCACCTGGTATTCGGCGGCGAGCTGGAAAATGTTGAAGAATGTAATTTTCGCGATCTCAGCGAGCTTGATATTGTTGGGGTCTTCCCAGATTATTCCAGCGCAGAAAAAGCGTGGCGTTCAAAAGCACAGTCAACTGTTGATAATGCCCATATGCGGTACTTCATTGTGCATATGCACCGTCTGCTGGACCCGGATGGCGACGGCAAGTTTTAACTAACCACGTGCCCAAACCCTTCACCCGCGAAGAATTTGAAACCCCGGCAGGTCGCAAACGCGCCTGGCGCGCTTTGATGCTTGGTGATCACGGCTTTCTGCGCAAGATTTACAATAATACTCATGAAGTTGCGAAGGGTAAATTGTGGCGCACATACCAACCCTCCCCCCAAGATTTAAAACGATGGAAAGATCGCGGCATTAAAACCGTCGTTAATTTACGCGGCGACCGACCCAGCGGGTTTTTGTTCCTTGAGGAAGATGCCTGCGAAAAATTGGGCATCGATTTCGTGTCGTTTCGCGCTTTTTCCCGCGATGCACCGTCGAAAGAAATTCTTCACGGTGCGCAAAAACTATTCAACGATATTACCTATCCAGCAATCATGCACTGCAAATCCGGGGCTGATCGTGCCGGACTGATGTCCGTCTTGTATTTATTTTACAATGAAGGCGTGCCCTTAGATGAAGCAATGGAACAGCTTTCATTTCGATATGGTCACGTCAAACAAGGCAAGACCGGCGTCATCGATTATGCTTTTCAGCAATATTTTGACTACGCGAAAGCCAACAAAAAATCTTTGTCGTCAGTCACGGATTTTTTTGAATGGGTCGATCATCATTATGACCCAAAAGCCACAAAGGAATCTTTTCTTGGGTCCTGGTGGGGTAACTTCCTGACCGAAAAAGTCCTTCGGCGCGAATAGCGTGCCCTCAAGAATCGATCAGTTGCAACGCCGCTTGCCGCGCATAGGTGCCGCCTTTGGCGAGCAATTCATCATGGCAGCCTGTTTCGATGATGCGCCCTTTGTCCATAACAACAATCATGTCTGCCTCTTTTACAGTCGATAGGCGGTGTGCAATGACTAATGTTGTGCGCCCTTTGGTCAATCGACCAAGGGCTTCTTGAATTTTGGTTTCACTTTCTGCATCAAGTGCCGACGTTGCCTCATCCAACAATAAAATTGGTGCGTCTTTTAGGAATGCCCGCGCAAGCGCAATACGTTGTCGTTGCCCCCCTGAAAGCGTGCCGCCAGCCTCCCCCAATCGCGTATCGTATTGATTGGGCAGCAAGCTGATGAAATCATTCGCGGCGGCATCCGTCGCAGCTTTGACAATTTCAGCACGGGTGGCACCAGGCCGGCCAAACGCAATATTTTCAAGTGCGGACATATCAAAAATGACCGCTTCTTGGCTGACCAACGCCAATCGCGCCCGCAAACTCCTGATCGACACGTCAGCAAGGTTTTGCCCATCGACCTCTATGCGCCCGGCCGTCGGGTCATATAGGCGCGGTAAAAAGTTGAGCAGCGTTGATTTCCCAGCACCGGATTCCCCGACGACAGCCACTAATGAGCCAGGTGCAATATCAAGCGTGATATCATCAACCGCCTTTGCCACACCGTCATATGAAAAACGAACGCCATCAAACCGGATAGCACCGGGGCCCGGCACTAGGTCGTGCGCCCCTGTTGCACTGGTAATCACCGGCTTGGAATCGATCAGTGATAACATCCGCTCAAAAGCCCCAAAACCTTCTTGCATAACGGCGGTGAGCGTACCGAGACCACGCGCAGGCTGCGAAAGAAGTAACAAGGCGATGATGAATGAAATGAATTCTGCCGTCGACAATGCCCCCGAGGAAATACGCATGGCAACCACCGCCACAACAAACCCAAGCGCAATCGAACCGGCAAAAAAGATCAGAGGCTCATTCATTGCCCGCGCATAGGCCAGCTTTTTTAGCAATCCCATACGCTCATCAAACGCGTCGGCTGCGCGAACCCGTTCTAATGGTTCAAGCTGAAAGGCTTTGACCATACGCGCACCGGTTACGGTTTCGCCAATGAGTGCAGTGAGGTCGCCGGCCTGCGCTTGTGCACTGGCGGATGTTTTACGCAAAAGCTTGCCGATGCGTGCAACGGGAATGCTGATCAATGGATAAATCAGCGCAACAACAATGAACAAAACCCAATCATACCAGAGCATCAAACCACAAAGCCCAATCAGGGTTAGCACGTCGCGCACCGCATTCGATGCGCGCGTCAGCGTCTCGCGCAGGACGAGCGTGTCATTGGTAAAACGTGAAATAAATTGGCCAGAAGTTTGTTGACGTTGTTGCCCAAAATCGAGCGCCATTAAATGCGCGAACATATCGTTTTGAAGATCACGCAACGTCGCAAGGGAGGCCCCAATACTTAGACGCGAGTGACAATATTGGGCCAGCGCATTCACCAACCCAAGGGCAATAATGATGATCGGACCCAATAGTTGAACTTGCTGGATGGTCGGTGAAAAACGACTGGTCCCACCGGCAAATCCAGCATTGATCCACTCGACCCCCATGGGGATCGCGCTGGCCGACCCAGCATAAAAAGCCATCGCAATCAGGGAGAGCGCTAGTCGCGGCCAATATCGAGATAAATAATCGCGCCACAATCGTTTGGCGAGATAGGGCGAGGAATAGCTCGCGGCCTCAACTGCTGGGTTTTCGCTGGTCACGCCTAAATTCTTCTCACCGCCATCAATCACACTATCATCGCTATCACCGCCGCAAGACGCAAGCTATTGACGCGACAAGAAAATTAAGGAACCCGTTGTTTCAATATGTTTAAGCGTTTTGCCAAATCCGCCCTTGCTGGGCACATCGCCAGTACCTTGATTGGGATCTATATTCGCCTCGTCTTTTCGACGTCGCGCTGGCAGTATTTGGGCCGCGAGCATTTTGACCAAGCGGCGGCCGAGGAAAATGGGGTCATCTTAGCTTTTTGGCACGGGCGGCTGCTGATGGTCCCCAATGTGCGAAAACTTGCCGACAAGCGTGTGTTCATGCTGATTTCCGCCCATCGGGATGGTGAGATCATCGCCCGCGGCGTTCGTTCTTTCGGGGTCGAATTCATCCGGGGCTCATCAGCAAATCCTAAAAAACCCGAAAAAAACAAAAGCGGTGCCTCCGCCATTGCCCAAATGGCTAGCGCCCTGAAAGATGGGCATGTGGTCGGTGTCACGCCGGATGGGCCCCGGGGCCCGCGTGAAACGGTGCAAAAAGGCATAATCCGCCTCGCGCAAATGTCCGGCGCACCGATCATTCCGGCAACATATTCGGTCTCCCGCGGACGAAACCTGGGGACCTGGGACCGGTTTTTACTGGCCTTGCCATTTTCTAGAGGGGTCTTTGCGGCCGGGCCGGCTATCAAAATTCCACCAGAAAGCGACCCGGAAACAGTTGAAAGCGCACGCCAGACAGTGGAAAACGCTCTTCTCCGCATTTCGCAACAAGCCGATGAGCTGGTCCGACGCAAAGAGGGAAGCGCCGAATTATGATCACCGACTGGATCCCTGATTGGCGCAACACACAATGAATGTCAGCGTGCAAGAACCTCTCGGCTTGAAAATCTACCGCGCCGCCAGTCGGGCCGCGGAACCGATTGCGAGCTTTGCGCTAAAACGGCGGCTCAAATCAGGCAAAGAAGATCCAAACCGCGTCAATGAACGTCGCGGCGTCGCTAGCCGCGAACGCCCCGAGGGTTTATTGGTTTGGATTCACGGGGCAAGTGTCGGCGAATCCCTATCGGTCATTCCACTCGTCGAGCGTTTGTTAAAATTAAGACCAGACTTAAATTTTTTGGTCACGACCGGAACGGTCACATCTGCAAAACTGATGACGGATCGCTTGCCCGCGCAAGCGTTTCACCAGTTTATTCCTCTTGACCATCCAGATTTCGTCAATGCATTTTTAGATCATTGGCAACCAAATGCCGCGATTTTCGTCGAGTCTGAATTTTGGCCAAATCTCATACTCACCGCCCGTAAACGGGTCTCGTCCATGGCCTTGGTGAACGGTCGGATTTCACCCCAGTCATTTAACGACTGGAAACGCCAACCAAACACCATTCGATATTTGCTCTCTTCCTTTGATACAATTATCGCGCAAGATTACCAAAATGCCGATCGCTTGGTGGAGCTTTCAGGTGGCAATGTTGAGATGTTTGGCAATTTGAAGAATGCAGCCCCCGCACTTCCCGCCTGCGATCAGCAAATTTCAACGTTAAAGTCGGCTATCGGAGAGCGTCCCGTATGGCTCGCCGCCAGCACACATCCCGGCGAAGAGGATTTGGCGGTCGCAACACATGATCGATTGAAACCAGACTTTGACAATCTCCTTACCATCATTGCGCCGAGGCATCCGAACCGGGGGAATGAAGCAAAAGAAATTGCGATGGAAAAAGGTCTACGCGTTGGGCAACGATCTGCTGGCGACGAGATCACTGCGGAAACGGATGTCTATATTGCCGATACGCTAGGCGAGCTCGGTATATTTTACCGGCTCTGCAATGTTGCCTTTGTGGGCGGCGGCGTCACACCTAAGGGCGGGCACAATCCGTTGGAACCAGCACGTTTAGGTGTCGCAATCTTGCATGGACCACATACATTTAATTTCGTCGAAACATATAAAAGCATGCGCGATGTTGGCGGTGCTGCACTGGTCCGCAATGATCGCGAACTCGCCGCGGCCATTCGAAGATTAATGGCAGATGGCAAGACAAGAGACACGATGTCAAAAGCGGCCCAACAGGCTGCAGAAGTTAATGCGGAACAGGTGCTCTCCGAGATTTGCGACAAGCTCATGCAAACCCTTCCGCAATCAACGACACCTCATGTTGCGTGAACCATGGTTCTGGCGCAGCGAGACGATGGCTGCGAAAGCGGTTACGGCAGCGCTCTCACCCTTTTCAGGGGTTTATGATCTTGGTCAACGAATAAGATGGCAATTCACCCGGCCTCATCAACCAAAGAGCCCGATAATTTGTATTGGCAATGCCGCGCTGGGCGGTGTTGGCAAAACACCTTTTGCGATCGCCCTATTTGAGGAACTGAAAAATGCCGGGACCGCATGTCAGTTTTTATCTCGAGGATATGGCGGCGATGAACCGGGTCCGCTCAAAGTCGACTTGAACAATCACCACCATCCTCAAATTGGCGATGAAGCATTGCTACTCGCAAATCACGGTCCGGTATGGGTGTCGCGTGATCGCGCAGCCGGATCAGAGGCAAGTAGCAATGATGGCGCGGCTGCGATCATTATGGATGATGGGTTGCAAAACCCCACAGTTAATAAAACTTTTTCTATATTACTCCTGGATGCGATGGACCCTGACGGTAACGGTAAAATTTTTCCCTCTGGACCTTTGCGCGAACCAATTGCACGGGCGCAAACACGCGCTGACATTACCGTCGCAATCGGTCGTGACGAAGAAGCTGCTCAAAACGGTGCAAAAGATTTCAATACGCCTTTTGCTGCTTGGTTGGAGCCATTTAATATACCACCCGCACAAAAGGTAGTTGCCTTTAGCGGAATCGGTAATCCCGAGAAATTTTTTCAGCTCTTACAAAAAAATGGATTTGAAATTGTTGATCAATTTTCATTTCCCGATCACCACCCCTTCACCAGCGAAAACCTATCAGCGCTGCAAAAAGTAGCTATAAAAAGCTGTGTGCCCCTAATTACGACTGAAAAGGATCACGTACGGCTGCCAACCAGCGCTCAGTCCGAGATCTTAAGTTTTCCAGTACGCATGCGCATAAACCAACCGGCGCTTTTGACGGGAATGGTTTTATCCGCGATAGATGGTCAAAGAAAACTGCGAGACAACACGGCACCATGAGCAACGTCGCCGCCTCTGATAACGTTGACAATGAACTACCAGCAAGGCGCGCTGATAGGCCAATAACGTTGCTCCACCGCGTGGAATATGCGGCTATCATAAGTTTGATCAGTATTTTTAAATTGTTTGGCGTTGGCTTTTCTTCCACCTTGGCTGGAACATTTATGCGAACCATTGGGCCTTTGCTCAAAGAATACTCACGGCGCGGCGATTCCAATCTACAAAAAGCGTTCCCTGATTGGGATAAGGATCAGCGCAAAAGGGTTCTGGGCGATGTTTGGGAAAATATCGGACGCACCGGGGCGGAATACGCACATTTGCACAAGCTCTCCATTCACGGAGAAAGCCCCAAAATTGCCTATAGCGGATTTGACCGATTACGAAATGAAGACGGAACCTATCAACAAGCCATATTTGTCACGGGACATTTTGCCAATTGGGAAATCCCTGCCGTATGTGCCAATCAACTCGGTATTAAGTTTGGTATTATTTATCGCGCTTCGAATAACCCTCTCGTTGATGGGCTGATCATTCAAATGCGCGCAGAAACAATGACAAGAGCGCAAGCACCGAAAGGGCGACGTGGGGCACGTGAATTAGTTTCCATGTTGAAAAAAGGCTATTCGCTCGCCATGCTCGTCGATCAAAAACTAAATGATGGCGTTTCAGTTCCATTTTTTGGGCGAGAGGCGATGACAGCGCCAGCAGCAGCTCGGATGGCATTAAAATTCAAAGTGCCACTTGTCCCCATTTCAACCGAGCGCATCGGCAGCACAAATTTTCACGTTAAGGCACATGCACCAATCAAATTCGAGCCGTCGGGAGATACGACAGCTGATGTTTATGCACTTACTAAAAAAATCAATGAGTCGCTGGAGACATTTATCACCGAGCGACCAGGACAATGGTTGTGGCTTCACCGTCGTTGGCCAAAAGAACTAAAATAGCTGCAATCGCTAGTCGTTGTTTTTACACGCACCGTCATGGGCAATACTTGCCCCCATGGCCGCCGCCATACATGCATTGCTATAGGTTTCGCCATCGCAACCACACACGGGCCGGTACTCTTTTGTACACATCTGCGGCTTGGTCGTGCAAACCCCTGCATAGTCAGCAACTTTGAGGCATGTGCCGGGTTCGACTTGGCAATAAGCATCCTCGTTCTCGCATTGGATGCCAGCAATGCCACCGCACATGCCACCAAGTTCACCAGCGGAAACACCATCAGATGGCGGATTGGAATCTCCTGAAGCCGCACATCCGATAAGACCAATAGAGGCAATCAACACGACAGTAAGCTTCAGGAAATATGTCATTAGTCAGCGTCCTTCATTTGAGACTGCATATATCTTTCTTCGCCAACTTTTTCGATCAAACTAAGTTGGGTTTCGAGAAAATCGATATGCTCTTCTTCCGATTC
>JAJFGD010000102.1 GCA_021776315.1 Hyphococcus sp.
GCGTGTAAGCCCGCCCGAAAATGTCGATGTCATCATGGTGGCACCAAAAGGCCCCGGTGACTTGGTACGCCGTGAATATGAAATTGGTCGCGGTGTCCCTTGTTTATTTGCGGTCCATCAAGACGCATCTGGCAATGCCAAGGAAAAAGCGCTTGCCTATGCGAGCGCTATTGGCGGCGCGACGGCGGGAGCCATCGAAACAACATTCCGAGAAGAAACAGAAACTGACCTGTTCGGAGAGCAAGCCGTATTGTGTGGCGGGGCGACCGAATTGGTCACGGCTGGTTTTGAGACATTAGTTGAGGCCGGATACGCACCAGAGATCGCCTATTATGAGTGCATGCACGAATTAAAGCTGATTGTTGATCTGCTCTATGAGGGCGGTTTGGCGAAGATGCATGAATTCATTTCCGAAACTGCAAAATATGGCGATTTGGTTTCAGGACCACGCGTGATTACCGACGAAACCCGTGCACGTATGCGTGACGTATTGGGTGATATTCAGTCCGGAAAATTTGCTAGTGATTGGGTTGCTGAAAATCAAGCAGGGAAGTCGAATTACGACGCTTTGCTGCAAGCCAATCTGAACCACCCGATTGAGAAAACAGGTGCAACGTTGCGATCTCGTATGTCGTGGTTGCAGTCAAATGCCAATATTGCTGCTGAGTAGAGTTTTAGACCATGACGTTGAGTATTGCCAAAAAATCGAGTGCGGAAGCTTTGCCGGAAACCCCAAAGAACGGGGCGGTTGCGGCTATCCAAATGCTGGAATCCCTTGGCGTTGATCTCGTCTTTGGCTATCCGGGCGGGGCGATCATGCCTGTCTATGATGCGCTGGCGAAATCAAGCATTCAGCATATTCTTGTGCGTCATGAACAAGCGGCGGCATTGGCGGCCGATGCCTATGGTCGAACCACCCGCCGCGCCGGTGTTTGCCTGGCGACGTCGGGGCCTGGGGCAACGAACCTCGTCACCGGTATTGCCAATGCGTATATGGATTCCGTGCCTTTGGTCGCGATCACGGGCCAAGTTGCGCAACCTTTTATGGGAACGGACGCGTTTCAGGAGGTTGATATATTCGGCATCACCTTGCCGATTGTAAAACACTCCGAAATTGTCCGCGATGTCCAAGATATTCCGCGTGCATTCGCAGAGGCTTTTCGTATCGCAGAAAGCGGTCGTCCGGGCCCCGTCTTAATCGATTTGCCCAAAGACATTCAACAAGCCCTCTTTCATGAAGAGCCAATGCCGATGCACCCACGGCAAAATCACAAACCGTTAAGTGCCAAAGATCTGCAAGCGGCGGAACAGCTAATTGCGTCTGCGCGAAAACCGCTATTCTATTTGGGCGGGGGTGTTGCGCGTGCCGGCGCTGTGGCGCTGATGCGCGACATTGCTGATCAAGCACGCATCCCCGCTGTTGCAACCTTGCAAGGTATTGGTGCCTTGCCGACGGAACATCCCGACTTTTTGGGGATGCTCGGCATGCATGGATCGCGCGCTGCAAATATGGCGGTGCACGAGTCCGATTTGTTGATTGTGATTGGTGCACGGTTTGATGATCGCGCTACGGGCAAGCTTGATGAATTCGCCCCCAATGCTGGCGTTGTCCATATAGATGGAGATGCGGCCGAAATTCACAAACTGCGCCGGGCTTGCGCGACGGTTTGCGGTGATTTGGCCGCCTCACTTAACGCCATCACCGTTGCGCCTGGCGATATCGACGACTGGCGAGACTTTGCGGCCTCTTTGAAGCAACAACATGCACCGCGCTATGACGCGCCGGGAAGTGGTATTTATGCGCCGGACTTTTTACGCAAACTCTCTACGCAAGCCGGTGATGATTTTGTTGCAGCCTGTGATGTTGGCCAACATCAAATGTGGGTTGCCCAGCATTGTCGGTTTTCACGGCCAGAAGCGCATTTGAGTAGCGGTGGCCTTGGTGCCATGGGCTATGGCTTGCCCGCGGCAATTGGTTCGAAGCTGGCAGATCCGAATAAAACCGTTTTCAATATTAGCGGCGACGGTTCCTTCATGATGAATGTGCAGGAACTCGCGACGCTGCGCCGTTACAACATTCCCGTCAAAATGGTTGTCCTCGACAACTCTATGTTGGGCTTGGTGCGCCAATGGCAAGGACTATTCTTTGATGGGAATTACTCCGAAGTCGACCTTTCCGACAATCCAGATTTTGTGGATGTGGCCGAGGCTTTCGGCGTTGAAGGGTTCACGGTTGAGCATCGTGATGAGGTGGATAGCGCCATTCAACGTCTGTTGGACGCGAAGGGGCCCATTCTCGCCCATATTCGTATCGATCCTGAAGAAAATGTCTGGCCGCTCGTGCCGCCAGGAAAATCAAACACTGAAATGATGGAGCAAGGACATGAACATTAACAACCTGACAATCGAATTTGATTCCGCTGAAGGTTCTATTCGTCGGCTCCTCGGTGTTATTGAAGCCCGCGGTTTTCAAGTGCGCACCATGACCATGGGTTCTGATCTTGAGCGCGCCAATATTACAGTAGGGATCACACCCAGAGATGAAGGGCGTTGCGTCAACGTGTTGTCGCGTCAAATCGCACGGGTGAGCGGCGTTCATCATGTAGCGTCTTTTCCACCGGCTATGGTTGGTCCTTCTATGGGTTCACCTGCGATGAGCTCGTCTGCTTTGGCTAGGGAGGTCGCTCATGGGACATGTTGATCAAAAAACCCGCCGCATAAAGATATTCGATACAACTCTGAGAGACGGTGAGCAGGCACCCGGATTTTCCATGTCGACAAGTGCGAAGCTGGAGATGGCGCATACGCTGGCAAAATTGAATGTGGATGTCATTGAAGCGGGCTTTGCGGCCGCATCGCCTGGTGATGCCGAGGCGATTCACACCGTCGCGCAAGAGATCAAAGGACCAACGATCTGTTCACTTTCGCGAACCAAGGAAGAAGACATCCGATGTGCTGAAGATGCGTTGGCACCAGCGCGGCATCGTCGGCTGCATATTTTCTTGGGGACAAGCCCAACCCATCGCGACGCCAAGCTCAAAATGACAACGAACCAGGTTTTGTCAGAGATTGAACGGTCGGTCTCTTCTGCACGTGGTCGCTTTGATGAGGTTGAATTTTCAGCGGAAGATGCAATTCGTACGGAGCGCGCTTTTTTGAAGGAGGCCTTACAATGTGCCGCTGATGCGGGCGCGCATATCCTCAATGTGCCTGACACGGTTGGTTATACGTCGCCGGATGAAATTTATGAGCTGTTTCGCGATTTAAACGCCAGCATTACGCGCTCTGATGATGTGGTGTTTTCATGTCATTGCCACAATGACCTTGGCATGGCGGTTGCCAATAGTCTCGCCGCCATTCGCGCAGGGGCCGATCAGGTAGAGTGCACCATGAATGGGATCGGTGAACGCGCCGGCAATTGTGCGTTGGAAGAAGTCGTCATGGCTTTAAAAACCCGACAGAGTTATTTCCGGGCTGACACCAATATCATGACCCAGGAGCTGTACGGGGCCAGTCGTTTGCTAGCAGACCTTACGGGTCAAGCACCGGCGCGCAACAAAGCGATTGTTGGCCGCAACGCGTTTGCCCATGAAGCGGGTATTCATCAGCACGGTGTTCTGGAAGATCGTCGCACTTATGAAATCATGACACCGACCGATGTCGGCGTGCCGTCAAATGAATTGGTTCTGGGTAAACACTCAGGCAAGCATGCGTTGAAAGCGCGTGCCCAGACATTGGGTTTCGATTTGGAGGCCGATCAACTGGAACAAGTCTTTAAAGCCTTCAAGAATGTCGCCGATCAGCAAAGTGAAGTCAGTGATAGCGATCTTTGTGCGATCATTGCGGGTGATGACGATGGTTCAGGATGGGAGATGCTGCGCGTTGAAATGCGCTTGAGCGTCGAAACAAGGTTGCGGCCATTTGCAAGGCTGACATTGGTTCACCCTGAACGTGGTCGCGTTTGCGACATCGGAACGGGTAGTGGTCCGTTCCAAGCGGTGTTTCAAGCCTATTGTTCGATCACCGATGTGGATGGCGCATTGGAGGATGTCGTTATTCGCCAATCCTCCGGGCAATCCCATGCGGATGTTCGCGTGGTAGCAGATGGCAAAGTGTTTGCCGGCGCTGCTGCTGATGCCGATGTCATCGTGGCTGCCGCAAAAGCATTGTTATCAGCATTTAACCACATCATCCGCGCACGCGGTGTTTCTGTACAGGCGCTTAAAGGCGCTGCTTAGGAGTTTGAGATGTCTATTACTGAAACCGATTTCATCTGGATGGACGGGGAATTAAAGCCGTGGCGAGAAGCCAGTGTCCATGTTCTCTCCCATGCCCTCCACTATGGTACATCATTCTTTGAAGGGATTAGGGTCTATGACACGCCAACGGGCCCATGTTCATTTCGCATAGATGATCATTTGGAACGGCTTTACGATTCATCTGCCATCTATGGATGCAATGTGCCTTTTGATATCGCCACGCTCCGCGATGCTTGCGACGAGGTTGTGTCGGTCAATAATCTCAACAGTGCTTATTTACGCCCGATCGTCTTTTACGGCTATGGCGAGATTGGCGTCGCGCCAGGCCCGCGAACACCTGTGCAAGTCGCCATCGCTGGCTTCCCTTGGGGTGCCTATCTCGGCGAGGAAGGCAAAGAAAAGGGTGTTGATGTTTGCGTGTCGAGTTGGCAACGGGTTGCACCCAATACCATTCCAGCCGCAGCGAAAGCCGGCGGCAATTATTTATCCGGTGTTTTGATTTCCTCGGAGGCAAAAGCCAAAGGTTTCGCTGAAGGGATTGGCCTTGATGTGAACGGGTTGGTGTCGGAAGGGGCGGGTGAAAATCTTTTCATTGTCCGCAAAGGGAAAATCTATACGCCGCCATCATCCGCTTCCATATTACAAGGCGTGACCCGCGATTCCGTTATGCAACTCGCCAGGGCGGAAGGTTTCGACGTTATTGAACAGGCTATGCCGAGGGAGTCTTTATATCTCGCAGATGAGATTTTTTTCACCGGCACTGCTGCTGAAATTACACCCGTCCGTTCCGTTGATCATAAGCCCGTGCGCTGCGGTGGGCGCGGCCCCGTAACGGCGCTTTTGCAAGAGCGGTTCTTTGGCTTGTTTAGCGGAAAAACCACAGATCAATGGGGCTGGCTCAGCCCAGTGCATCCACATAAAAAGGTTCAAGAAAATGCAACCGCAATCGCTGTTTGAGAAACTATGGCATGACCATGTTGTCGTCGATGAGACCGCCGAAAGCCCGGCGGTCTTGTTTATCGATTTGCATCTCGTGCATGAAGTCACATCGCCACAAGCTTTCTCAGTTCTCAAAGAACGCAAGCTTTCTGTGCGCCGTCCGGATTTGACATTGGCAACGCTTGATCATTCAACGCCAACCTTGCCAAAAGGCAGTGATGGTAAATACCAATTTGCAAGCCCGGAAGCTGAAAAACAGGTCCGCAAGCTCACGCAGAATTGTCGAGATTTCAATATCCGTTTGCTTGATCAAGAAGACCCGCGCCGTGGCATTGTTCACGTCGTCGGGCCAGAGCTTGGGGCGACCCAACCGGGTAAAACCATTGTTTGCGGTGACAGTCATACCTCCACCCATGGTGCATTTGGCGCGCTCGCATTTGGGATTGGTACGACGGAGGTTGGGCATGTTCTCGCCACCCAATGCGTGCTTCAACGAAAACCGAAATCCATGCGTATTCATTTTGATGGTGTGCTCGGTAAAGGGGTGAGCGCAAAAGATATGGCGCTTGCGATGATCGCTAAGATTGGTGCTGATGGCGGGCAAGGCTTTGCAATCGAATTTTCCGGGTCCGCCGTGCGCGCATTATCCATGGAAGGACGCATGACCCTTTGCAATATGTCGATAGAGGCGGGCGCGCGTTTTGGCATGATTGCGCCTGACAAAACCACATTTTCGTGGCTTGAGGGGCGTGACTTGGTGCCAAGAGGGAGCGCATGGAAAAAGGCAGTCTCGAAATGGTCGACACTCAACTCAGATGACGGTGCGACTTTTGATAAAGAATTACGGATCGATGCATCCGTGATTACGCCAATGATCACCTATGGCGTTTCGCCAGACGCGGCGGCACCGGCTGATGGGGAAGCCCCAACGGCTGAAACCGAAACGGAACGTGCGGCGTCGGCCTATATGGGGATCAATCAAGGAGAGCATTTTTCTAGCAACAGCGTCGATCGTGTCTTCATTGGTAGCTGTACCAATTCCCGTCTGTCGGATTTGCGAGAAGCAGCGAAAATCATGCGTGGTCGAAAAGTGAAAGAGGGTGTTGTCGCCCTCGTAGTGCCTGGATCTGAGGCAGTGCGTCGTTCGGCGGAGGCAGAGAATTTACATATTGCCTTTGAAGAGGCGGGTGCCGAATGGCGCTTACCTGGCTGTTCGATGTGTATCGCGATGAATGGCGATAAGGGTGAGCCGGGCGAGCTTGTGGTTTCAACGTCCAACAGAAACTTTGTTGGGCGTCAGGGCAAGGGTGTTCGCACCGTTCTTGCCAGCCCGGCAACGGCGGCGGCGTCGGCCATTGCCGGAAAAATCACCGACCCGAGAGAATATTTGACCGAAGCGGGAGGGCAGTGAGATGGCGAAAGCGAAAACGACATACACTTCGCGAACGGTTGTCTTGCCACAAGACAATATTGATACGGACCAAATTATCCCAGCGCGGTTTTTGACAACAACAACAAAAGAGGGGCTTGGCAAAGTTGCTTTCTATGACTGGCGCTATGATAGCGATGGCAATCTTCGCGATGACAGCCCGCTTGATGGATTTGTAAAGAGCGAATTTTCCATTCTCGTTGCGGGGGCGAATTTTGGGTGTGGGTCATCACGTGAGCATGCGCCATGGGCGCTCTCAGATTTTGGCTTTAGTGCAGTGATTAGTTCCGATATCGCCGATATTTTTAAAAGTAACGCATTGAAGAATGGGTTGTTGCCGATTGTTGTCGACAAGAAAGCACACCGCGAATTGCTGAAATCTCCGGGGTGCGATGTGAGTATCGACCTGGAAGACCAAATCATCAAATTTGGTGATGGATGGACATGTATTTTTGAAGTGGAACCCTTTGGGCGGCGGTGTTTGTTGGACGGTGTGGATCCGCTTGGGTATCTGTTAGACCGTATGCCCCAGATCCAAAAATTTGAAGAGGCGCGATCATGAGTTTTAAAATTGCGTTTCTGCCGGGTGACGGTGTTGGACCCGAAGTCGCAGATGCAGCGCGGCAAGTGATTGAATGTGTCGCTGGGCGCAGAAATCTCTCCTTTGAATTCATCGAGAGGCCATTTGGCGGCTGCGCAATCGAGCAAGCTGGCCACCCATTTCCAGCGGAAACGAAAGAGATTTGCTTGAATGCCGATGCGGTATTTCTGGGTGCTGTTGGCGGCCCGAAATGGGATAGCGCGTCTATTCGGCCTGAATCTGGATTATTGGCATTACGTAAATCTCTCGATGTTTTTGCCAATATGCGACCCGTCACGGTCCTACCGGGTATGGAGCACCAATCCCCACTGAAATCAGAGCGAGCGGAGGGCGTGGACATTTTAATCGTGCGGGAGCTGACCGGCGGCGTTTATTTTGGTGAACGCGAAGAGGGAACCGAAAAGGCATCTGATCGGTGTGCCTATTCAAAGCCGGAGGTGGACCGGGTCGCGCGCATCGCTTTTGAAGCGGCACGCAACCGTCAGGGCAAAGTCACCTCTGTCGATAAAGCCAATGTTATGGCAACCGGTCGGCTATGGCGGGCTGCTGTCATTGCGCTTCACGAAAGTGATTATCCGGATGTGGCGCTGGAGCATGTGCTTGTTGATGCGATGGCAATGAAGCTTATCCAAGCACCATCGAATTTTGACGTCGTGCTGACGGAGAATATGTTCGGCGACATTTTGAGCGATGAGGCATCTGTTATTGCCGGGTCAATTGGCCTGGCACCTTCAGCCTCGCTCGGGCAAACGAGCGTCGGATTATATGAACCTATCCATGGATCTGCACCGGATATAGCGGGCCAAGACAAAGCCAATCCGATTGGTGCCATTTTGAGCGCTGCCATGATGTTGCGCTATAGTTTTGGTGAAGATGAAGCCGCAAGAGAAATCGAAAATGCGATCGATTCAATAGTGCGCGATGGCCACGGCACCGCAGATATTGGCGGCAATGATGGAACATGCTCTCTCGCGCGAAAGATTTGCCAACGTTTGGGCGCATAGTCTCAAGAAATGCCAAACCCAATTTTTTGTTATAGGTCCGGGTACGAGGTTGCGCCACCGAAGGTTGTTCATATCGTGTCAACGCACATTAACGAATTGTTTCGATTGAGTACGGCTTGGTAATAAGAGTTGCAAAATTTCCAACATGAAACGTCAGTGTACAGCGTCATAATAAGCAGAAATTAACCGTAAAACCCTACATTTACCATGAATGATGGGGGTGTAACTTTTTCCATGACCGGCGAAAGTTTTAGCGAAACTGCTAGGTCAATTTTGAAAGCACCGACTGTTCATGGCGCATTCGTCATGAGCACGATCATTTTCTCTGCCATTTTATACGTTTATGTCATTGCTGCTCTAGTCATTTTTAATGAAGTGCGTGAAGGGATGATTGTTGGCGCGGGCATCGCGACACTGGCGGCGGGGCTTTGTGGATGGTCGTTGAAAACCGGTGAGTTTCAATGGCCCGCGCGCATTTTTATAACCGCAGCGCTAATCTGTGCCACCTTCGTTGCCTTCATCAATGGCGGTGCAGATGGCTATATCGCACCGTTTCTAATCGTTACGCCAATCATTGCTGGATATTTCTTAGGGGCACGATCGGCTGTCATATATGGAAGCTTGGCGGCAGTGTGTGTCATTGGGCTTTTTATTGCTGACGCCAATGGTTTAGTGATTGAAAGCCCCTTTAAACAGCGAGCCATCGAAATCGCCGGTGTATTGGTGTTGATCGCTTGCATTGGCTTATCGGTTTTTACATCGGCGTTTTTCGCGCGCAATACTGAGTCGCACTCCGTCCAATTGGAGCAATCGCGTGCGATGCTGGCGAGTATGGCTGAGGTAGCCGGTGTTGGTGGTTGGGAATTAGATTTTAGGACCATGCATCTGACATGGACCCGTCAGACGGGGGTCATTCATGAGGTGGGTGATGATTTTGAACCCAGCCTTGATGCGGCAGTTGATTTTTATGCGCCAGAGGCGCGCGGAAAAATCACTGCGGCGGTGGAAAAATGCATAGAGGATGGCAGCCCATTCGACTTGGAACTCCCGCTGACGACGGCGAAAGGACGCAATATATGGGTCCGTGCTGTTGGCAAACGTGTCAGTGAATTCGGCAAGCCAGTTAAATTGACGGGTGCTTTTCAAGACGTTTCTCGTGAGCGTGAAGAGCGTGAGTCTCTCGCTGCTGCCCTGAAAACTGCTGATCAGGCATTGTCAGATTTGAGCGCTTATCAAACTGCGTTGGACCAATATGCGATCGTAACGATTACTGATGCCGATGGCACGATAACTTTTGCCAATGACCGGGTTTGCGAAATCAGCGGCTACTCTCGTGAAGAGCTTCTCGGAGCTGATCACAGTATTTTCAAATCGGGTGTTCATGACGAAGAATTTTTCTCTGAGCTGTGGGAGACCGTTGGGCGGGGTGAGGCCTGGAATGGTGAGATTTGCAGTCGGGCAAAATGCGGTCGGCTCTATTGGGTCGATTCAACGATTATACCGATCATTGACGTTACAGGAGAGATTCAGCGGATCGTCGCAATTCGCTACGATATCACGGATCGGGTACGCTATGCGAAAGAACTGGAAGAGCGCAGCGTAGAGGCAGAGGCCGCGAATATCGCTAAGGGGCAGTTCCTTGCAACCATGAGTCATGAAATTCGCACACCGATGAATGGTGTCATGGGTATGCTCGAACTCATTTTGCGTGAAGGTCTCCCTGAAGAGCAAAAGCGTCTCGCGCTAATTGCCCAGGAATCGGCGCAATCAATGTTGACGATCATCAACGACGTACTTGATTTCTCAAAAATTGAAGCAGGGCAGGTCGAGCTCGAAAAAATTGCTTATAACCCGCGGGAACTCATCGAACGTGCGGTCGCTCTAATGTCGACACGGGCGGACGAAAAAGGCATCGAGATTTGCTTTAGAACGCCACGAGATCTTCCCGAATGGTTGATGGGTGACCCAACCCGTATCACGCAAGTCCTGATCAACCTGATTGGTAATGCATTGAAGTTCACTGATGAAGGCTCAGTCGTCATTAGTGCTGAATATAATGGCCGCAAAGGAGAGCCGAGCCTGAGCATTCGTGTCGCCGACACAGGTTCTGGTATCGCCGATAATGCCAAAGCAAAACTTTTCGAACGATTTGTTCAAGCGGATTCAACAACCACAAGAAAGTTTGGTGGCTCCGGTCTCGGTCTTGCGATCTCAAAACAACTGGTTGAGATGATGGACGGCAAGATCGGTGTTGAGAGTGAATTGGGTGTTGGCAGCACGTTTTGGTTTACGGTGCATGCTGTGCGTGCGGCCGCATCTGTAGCATCCGCCTCATTAGAAATTGAATGGGCAAAGTCGAAAACGCCTTCACGTGGATTAAATGTGCTGGTGGCTGAAGACAATGCGGTCAACCAACAGATCATGGATGCTTTCCTCA
>JAJFGD010000103.1 GCA_021776315.1 Hyphococcus sp.
TGCTGAAATCGAAATCGTGAAAAGAAAATACCACCAATTAGCTCAGACTCTTCCCAAGCAAAAAAGGAGAATAATTCCTGACTAGGCGTCGTATCGATCAACTCTTTGACCAGTGCTCCGATAAGCTTTCCTTCCTCACGCCCTTCCGAAGCAGTGAATGATTCCTCGAACATATTGATGATCATGTCTTGATTTTCGTCAATTGCGGAGGAGAATTTCATAATTGCCGCCTTGCAGTCCCAAGAAGACTGTTACTGCTCTATCGATAGGTTCGGAATATTACTCAGGATATCCTGAGCAGCAGAGGTTCGACCCATTTCGTTTAAAAACTGTGCTTGAAGGAGTGATGCACGTCGACGGTGCCACAATAAGTCCAGTCTCACCTCGCCAGAATGTAGGCTAGAAGAGAACTTACGCGCACCTTCTAGCAGCTTGATAGCATCACTCCGCTTACCCGACGCGAATAGTGCCTGCGCCATTTCGATTTCATAGATGCCATATTCATAACCACCTAATGATACCGCCTTTTCCAATTCGTCAACGGCTTCGCGCGCCTGCCCTTCATTGATCAACATTAACCCACGCAGTTGATGGATGGCTTTTTGCTCGGTCTGATCGGGATTATCTTCCGGTAATTTAAAATCTATCAAACCGGCAATTTCCGTATCGGCATTCTCACCCTCATCAAGGTTGAGCAGTCCACGTAGATGCAGATACCGCGTAGGGACACCACCTGTGGGCGCGTCACGAAATGCATTCGTCAAATACGCGCGCGCCTTAATGATATCTCCTAAATCGCGTTGCGCTTGCGCGAGCACATACCAGTAAAGCCCAAATCGGATCGTCTCGTTTTCGATCAGCTCACGCACGGGATCGAGTGCATTGTCAATTTCTACTGGTGTTGCCATTGCGCCGTAAACATAGGCAAGGTCGAAAGCAGCATCGATGCGGTAGCGCGGCGGTAAGGCGTCATTGTCGCGAATGGTCGTAAAACCAGCAACAGCCTTGTTGAAATTTCCGGATAACGCATTGGTTTTAGCCAATCCCATCAAGGCTGGTGTGAATTCTGGGTCAATTGATAATGCTTTTTCATAATCCGCTGCTGCCGATGCAAGATCGCCTGAACGCAGATCAAGAGATCCGTTAAGTTCCCATGCATTGTGAACATTCGGATAGAGTTGAAGATAGTTTTCTAATACACTGCGCGCGTCATCGAGCTTGCCGACCGAAATAAGTTGGTATCCAAGCGCGCCCAAAACTTGCGGGTTTTCCGGTTCTTGAACGAGCAATCGTTGCAAAACATCAATACCATTGTCCACTTGATAGGTAAGAAAATAGGTCCGCGACAGACGACGTTGGGCTTCAATATCGTATGGATAGGTCTCCAACATTTCTTTGTAAGTCGATATTGCGTTTTCAAAATTGCCTTCGAATACAAACCGAAGCCCATCGATGTAAAATCTCTCGCGCTCACTAATTTCTGCGCTGACCGGGATTTGAGCTAATTGTTCCGCCGCTTCACTTCGACGGCTCATCACATTCAAAATCTCTGCTAGGCGATAACGTGCAAAATGAAAATCGGGACTAATCGATATGGCCGCGTTCATGAACTCCGCAGCTTCTTCGTACTCAAATCGGTTGTAATGTTCGAGGCCGTTCACGAACGCCTCGTATGCCGCGATATTTTCTGTGTAAAAATCTGCCGCTAGCGTCTGCAACTCATCCTCACGAGGAATTTTCATTGCTTGCTTTGCATTGATGGCAATCTGTGTTGATGCCTGTATCAAGGCCTCAGCATCAAGGTCAGAATAGGTGCGTGTCAAAACGTCTATTCCAGCACGAAGGTTAGTAACCCGTACCGTCGCTAGCAAATTGTCGCCGGCGTTAACGATATCTCCAGCAACCAGATAATCTACGCCATTACGCCTGGCGATCTCAACAAGCTCTGCATCAGTCTCGACTTGTTCCTCAATTTTGATCCAAGTGATGGGTGACAAAACAACAGCGTATCGCGACGCCGATAGTTGGTCACGAAGCAGATTAGCAAGGCCATCCCCAATCCAGTCAGAGCTCTCGTCATTCGTCGCATTACGTAGTGGCCGTACGGCAATTCTCACCGGCTCCTCCAACGACGGAATAATCTCAATGGAAGGCCCAAAAGATTCGTCAGTCGAAGGCGACCGCATCGCAAAAAAGACAACAAGCGGTGCCAATACCAGCGACAACGCAATTGCTATATTTCTTGACCGATGGCGGCGCGTTGCAATTGCACCTAGGCGACGCTCAACTGATTTGCCTGTAATGGCATCATAAACTTTGCGTCGAAATTCTTCGGGCTCATGATGTTTGGCGACAATCGCTTGGTGACTACCGAGACTAAAGCTAAGTGCAGAAGAAAGTTCAGCTTCCTCAATATAACAGACTTGAACCGGAATATTGTGCGACAGTGCATAATCGAGTTCACGTTCACAGTTCGGGCTTGCAGCAGATTTCTTGGAAGCGATGAATAAAACGCGTTCGGCGTGTTCGATTGCTGTCGCCAACTCCTCGCGCCATTTACTGCCTGGCTCAATCCCTTCATCATACCAAATCCGAACACCGCGCTCATTGAGCGCCACGAGTAACGGATAGACAACATCCGAATCCGCATGGGCATAGCTCACAAAAATATAGGGGTCCGCACCTGTGTAGGCGGGGAAAGGCCGCGTGGTCATGCTTCTTATTCCTGCTGCACACCGCAACGATAAAAGGTGCGCAAAGCAAAATCCACCCAAATCTCACTTACCATGCAAAGCCTACCCAAATTCGAATTGGGCAGGCTTCGCAAAGCACTCACACGGAGCAATGACCAGGAAGCTATCGCGGAATTCGAGCGCCGGATTGAGAGGTACCGTCCCCATCATTGCAATTTGGTAGAAAATTATCGCCATTTAAGTCGATATACAACTTATCGTCTTGTCTAAATGGCGTTGTCGATTTCGGGCATTCACCACTGTCTTTTTGAGCGGCAATCGCATCATAACTGTAATGCGTTAGCGTAATCTCCGCTTCATTGGACAAAAGCGGTTGTGCGACATCTGCAGCGCTGAAAATCCCATCGTTATTCACATCTGTGATGATCTCTGGTGCGATACCATCAACCAAAAATGCCCGTATTGTAATCTCATACGGTTCGTCGAATTGGTCATGGATAGCGGCGATAGTGTCTGCTGTCGTCGTGGCACCGACAATCGGCGTTGTTTTATCAACACCATCGATTTGGGTATAAAGACTATAGCCGGTTGATGGTGGGCTAGGATTGATAACGTCAAAAATTTGATCAACAAACCGGATTGGATTCAACGCGCCATCAACGCGCATCCTAGCGACAATGGCAGAGTCCCCATTTTCATCCAGCATCTCGAATGCAACACTTGATAATAGTCCCGCCATGTTTCGTAGCCGACCGGGCGTCTGGACCATATCTTGATCAAAAATACGAGCCGCACCTATGTCCGCAAGTACGACGAGCCCTGGAACATCATCATCCGTTCCATACCCAAAGCAATCAAAAGTGGTCATGGTCTGGTCATAGATGCTACCATCATTACCGCCGGTTGGTGTGCCGGCCAGTACACCAGGAAAACCTGTGTTTGGGCCAACCTGAAACGCCGTTCCACCTAACCCTGGATCGACATAGACGGAATTTGACATTTCCGGTAATGCTGATTCCGAGTCTGTAATCAGGCGATCTCGAATTGACAAACGACAATACCCACCACCGCTGTCGTCTACGTTTGGGCCGTCATATGGGTCGATATTGAAGTTCACGAATGTTTCGTCCTGTCCACCTGGGCAACTTTCAAATGGTGACACAATGGTGTTGGGAAATACTGATGCCGGCACTGCGTGAGATAGGTCCAGGCACTCATCTGGATCTGTTAGAATGAGCGTATCCATTTGCGGGCCAAAATTGTTTCCTTGGCGTCGCCATTTTTGCAAGCCAACTGCATTCGGCACAGACATACGAAAAATCAAATCGTACCCATCTTCGAATTGGGTTACCGGCATTGCCATTGGGTTTTTGTCTTTGAGTTTGATTTTTTTGGTTTTCGTCTTTTGGTCATTCACTTTTTTGACTTTGACTTTTTTAACCTTTACTTTTCCATCATCAAAATTGACGCCCGCGCCTGGCGCAATAATAGTCATGGTGAACGGCTCATCTTGCGCCGCTGCTGTTGACATCATCAGCACAGATACGATCGCAGAACTTAGCAATTTTCGAGACAATTTCATGGTCTCCCCCTTTTTGTAGTCAATTCCCACCAGACAAAGCGCGATACAGCACCGCCGGCACAATTTACACTGACAGTTTAGGCTTTGTATCCCGACTAGTAAACGCGCCCTAACCCCTTGATCACGCAGGAATGCGGCTTGGTTTCCACGGTAACTTACGGAAATTCAAACGTTTGCCTTGAACATGGCAGAAGATGATAATCCTGCTGTCACTCGTCATAGATCGAACCAAAATGCGGATATGAACGATAGCAATATCTGAGAATTAGTTATTCGTCTTTTTACTGAATTTACGGTTTCTTGATATTGTCAGCATCATCAAGCTGAGACTTGCATGGCAAAGCCCTCAAAACGAGGATTCGGTTCAAATCAATTTGTCAATTCAACAAATTGGTGGGCCCGGAGGGACTCGAACCCCCGACCTAGCGGTTATGAGCCGCCAGCTCTAACCAACTGAGCTACAGGCCCCCAATGGTAAAGAAGCAGCGTGATATCATAAAACCAGCAAATGTCACCATCTCACTTGGTGCAAAATCCT
>JAJFGD010000104.1 GCA_021776315.1 Hyphococcus sp.
TGATGATGAACGCCGTTTTGGTGTGGGGGCTCACGCATCAAAACCGGAGCGCCGGGTCTGCCGTATTGATGATGCCAGCGCATCAGGGCCGGGCGCATTTTCCGATCACTTACGGTTTTTGTGGCTGACACCTGCCATGGACCGATTGTTCATGGAAGGCGCTGGTGAGCGTCGGCGTTTCCTCGATCGTATGGCCTTGGCGCTTGATCCAAGTCACGGCAAATCTTCGTCTGCTTATGAAAAAGCGATGCGTCAGCGCCAGCGTTTGCTTGATGAACGTTCCCGCGACGACGAATGGCTTGGTGCTCTTGAAATGCAAATGGCAGAAACGGGTGTCGCCTTGGCGGCTGGTCGGCGCGATACCGCGATTGCTTTGGCGGCCGCAAATGTTGCAGATGAAGGCGGCATTTTCCCGGCAGCGGATATTGCTTTGGAGGGTGAGTTAGAAACCGCCCTTGCTGGTTTGGCGGCTAGTGATGTCGAAGATAATTTCGCGCACGCGCTAAAGAATTTTCGCCGCCGTGATATGGAAGCAGGGCGTGCTTTGTCGGGCCCACATCGCAGCGATATGTTGGTGACCCATCGCAATAAGGCCCGACCCGCACGATTATGTTCGACCGGTGAACAAAAAGCTTTGTTGATCGGGTTGGTGCTCGCAAATGCACGACGTCTTGCTGCGCGCCCAGGCAGTGCGCCACTTATTTTGCTGCTCGATGAAATTGCCGCGCATCTTGATCCCGGACGACGTGCCGGTCTGTTTGATATTCTTGATGACCTTGGTTTCCAAACGCTCATGACCGGAACGGATCAATCACTATTTTCCGCCTGGGGTGAGCGCGCCCAACATTTTGAAGCACGCGATGGTGCGCTTCACGAAACAAAATTGACCTAAAAGAAAGAAAAACCCATGGCGAATAACGCCGCGAAAAATCATTCTGATGATCAAACCCCGCCTTCTGCAAATGCAGGGGATGCGGATTATGGTGCCGACTCGATCAAGGTGCTCAAAGGCCTTGATGCTGTGCGCAAACGTCCGGGCATGTATATCGGCGACACTGACGATGGCTCTGGTCTGCACCACATGGTGTATGAGGTTGTGGACAACGCGATTGACGAAGCCTTGGCTGGGCATTGCGACACAGTTGAAGTGATCCTCAATCAGGATGGATCTGTCACCGTCACAGATAATGGTCGCGGCATTCCAACCGCTATGCACGCAGAGGAAGGTGTTTCAGCGGCGCAAGTCATCATGACCCAACTGCATGCTGGCGGTAAATTTGATCAGAACTCCTACAAAGTTTCCGGTGGACTGCACGGTGTTGGCGTGTCTGTTGTAAATGCCCTTTCAGAATGGCTGGATTTGCGAATTTTCCGCAACGGCAAAGAGCATTACATGCGCTTTCACTTAGGTGAGCCTGATGGCGATTTGGAAGTGGTTGGGGATTCGGTCAAAACCGGTACGGAAGTCACGTTTTTCCCGTCTGATAAAACGTTTAACGGCATTGAGTTTGATTTCGAAACGCTTGAGCACCGACTGCGGGAGCTCGCATTCTTAAATTCTGGCGTCATGATCAAATTGGCCGATAAACGCCATGTCGAGATCCGTGAAGAGAATATGCTCTATGAGGGCGGTCTCGAAGCTTATGTGCGTTATCTTGATACGTCGAAAAATCCCATCTTGTCGGCCCCGATTTGTTTTTCGACAGAAAAAGATGGCATCACGGTTGAAGTCGCCATGTGGTGGAACGATGCGTATCACGAGAAAGTTTTGTGCTTTACCAATAATATTCCGCAACGTGATGGTGGCACCCACCTTGCGGGCTTTCGTGCCGCGTTGACCCGTGTCGTGAACAGCTATGCGCAAACTTCTGGCATCGCGAAAAAAGAAAAGGTCTCCATGAGCGGCGATGATGCGCGCGAAGGATTGACGTGCGTCGTGTCGGTCAAGGTGCCGGATCCGAAATTCTCGTCCCAAACAAAAGACAAACTTGTGTCTTCGGAAGTGCGCCCGGTTGTTGAGAGCATCGTTAATGAACGCATTGGTCAATGGTTCGAAGAAACGCCCGCAGAAGCCAAGCGCATTGTTCAAAAAATTGTCGAAGCGGCTGCCGCACGCGAAGCCGCGCGCAAAGCACGTGAACTGACACGGCGAAAGTCCGCCCTTGATGTGGCATCATTGCCCGGCAAGCTCGCTGATTGCCAGGAACGCGACCCCGCGAAATCAGAACTATTCATCGTGGAGGGTGACTCTGCTGGTGGATCTGCAAAACAAGCGCGTAATCGTGAAAATCAAGCGGTGCTGCCTTTGCGCGGTAAGATTTTGAATGTTGAGCGCGCCCGTTTTGACAAGATGTTGTCCAGCCAAGAAATCGGGACAATGATTACCGCGCTTGGTACGGGCATCGGGCGGGACGATTTTAACCCCGATAAGCTGCGCTACCACAAGATCGTCATCATGACCGATGCCGACGTCGACGGTGCGCATATTCGAACATTGTTGTTGACGTTTTTCTTCCGGCAAATGCCAGAATTGATCCGTCGCGGGCATCTCTATATCGCGCAACCGCCTCTTTATAAGGTCTCGCGCGGGAAATCGGAGCAATATCTTATTGATGACGCAGCACTTGAAGATTATCTCTATACAGAGGGACAGGTCGATGCGGCATTGACCTTGGAAAATGGTGAGGCGATAGCGGGCGCAGACCTGGCGACCATTATCACCAAAGCGCGCAAAGTACGTGATGTGTTGGTGGAATTCCCGGCCAGGCTGTCACGTGATGTCATCGTTCAAGCAGCGCTCGCCAATGGTCTGCGCGAAGCCGATGACGATGGCGAACCGATGGCGGTAAAAATTGCTGATCGCTTGAACATGATCTCCGATGAATTTGAACGTGACTGGGTCGGTAGTGTGGACGGCGAGGGCGGATATGTGTTTGAGCGCGAAGTCCGCGGCGTTTCCGAGCGGCGATTGCTTTCGCGTGATGTTCTTCTCAGTGCCGACGCGCGCCGGATACAATCCACGATGGAAGATCTGGTACCGATGTTTGAAAAGCCAGCACAATGGGTTCGTAAAGAACAACGCATGACCTTGTTTGGTCCAGAGGGTCTTTTAACTGCCGTGCGTGCGGCCGGTGAAGCTGGTGTGAAGTTCCAACGCTATAAGGGTTTGGGTGAAATGAACCCTGAACAGCTTTGGGAAACCACGCTAGATGAGAACGCACGGGTCTTGTTGCAAGTGAAAGTCAAAGAAGCCGATGACGCTGATGACATCTTTTCTCGCTTGATGGGCGATGTGGTTGAACCGCGTCGTGCCTTCATCCAGGACAATGCATTGACGGCGGAGTTAGACGTTTAGTCTGCCGTCATGTTGCTAATCAGGCGCTACGGTTTGGTGGCTATTGATTTTCAATATTTTCTAGTAATGCTTCAATGTCATCGGTGGCGTCGGCTGCTTGTGCATTGTCATTAGGGGCGTTGTCATTGGCCGCATTATCGGTCGCCGCAATGTCATCCAACCCATAGCGACTGACCTCAAAGCCTTTGGCGGCTAACAAAGATGGCACGGAATTTTCATCCCCCACCAAGTGACCGGCCCCAACGGCAATAAGAGCCGTACCCGCACCGTTGTTCATGGCACCGGCGATATCTTCAGCCCAGGCTTCGTTTCGCTTGACAATCAAACGGTCATAAACCGCTGGTGTTTCAAGTCGCATCGTATCGTTCATCTGCTTGTCGATAAAATCTGCATCACCATCGCGCCACGCCATATAGAGATCGTCAAACATCTCCTGTTGGTTTTCCCAATCTTGCAGGGTCAAAATCAACAGCTGCTTTTCCGTTTGTGAATCAAGTGTCGTGAAAAGCCCAAGCTGTTCCTCAAGGGTTTCGAAAAAACGCAATTCTTTGCCAAGGGTCCGTGCCTCGGCCAGCAATACACTGTCGGCACCGGCACCAGGTTGAAACCCTTGTTGCACGATGAATTGCACGCTGAGAGTTAAGAATGCTTGCCATGGCCGCATTGGGTCAATCGCAGCAAAGGGTAGACCAAGGTCGCGCGTGATCGTGACAAGTTTTTGGCGGTCACTTTCCTCCAACATACTGGACAAGGTTGTGCCAGGCGGATTGAAGCCTTGGGTCATTAAGACATTGACGGTTTTCGTCTGTGCATCGGATGCATCCGCCTCGACTTCAAAATAAACACTATCTGCATTTCTGATCGCAGCGTTCAGTGCTGGCGTGCGCCATTCAAGCGCAGGGGGCAAGATGTGAAATGTACCAAGCAAGATAAATTCAGAATCAGCATCCGCAACACGCCACATGGGCGGCGATGCTTTATTGTCCACCGGCTCAGTATCTGGTGCTTGCGCGGTTGCAATCGCATTGGCGAAAAGGACCAGGGATGTCGCCGCGGCGGCTGTCAATTTCTTCATCATCTGCGTGGCCTTCCTAACTCTTGTTCTTCTTAATACTTGGCGCAGCGCACCAGCTTGGGCGCGAGGCGCTAACCCTATAGCACGGCACACTATTCTTAAGCGAGATGGATCCCGCGAACAAAGCGCCAAACGGGGTTATGCCCCGCAATCATTGTGAAATTATGGCAATTTAGGGATAGTGCCGGACGGTATGGGGTGATCTTGCCCGTACCCCATAGATCGCGTACACCCCGCCGGGTCCAAATGGACGTCCGCGCCCGTAGCTCAGCTGGATAGAGCGCTGCCCTCCGAAGGCAGAGGTCACAGGTTCGAATCCTGTCGGGCGCGCCATTGATAACCTAGGGATAACCTTGGGTTTATCGCCATTCAAACAACAGATGTTCTTCGGAAAAATCAGTCGGTCGCACTTGTGTCACGCGGTCTAGTCGATGCACAGGCCAATTTCGGCAACCCCGTCCACAACCTCAGAGCGGCACCCAAATGGACTGTCGTTGAACTCACAGACAGGGCCATCAATCTGCCGGTCTCGTGGCCATCGATCATCATCTGTAGTGCAAAGACCTTCACAGTCAGAACTGTTCATACAAGACTTTCCACCGTCGCTATAAGGTGTCACACAACGAGAAATCTGAAGCATGCCACTCGGCAGCATCTTCCCGCCCCCAGCTTCACAATCGGCAATCTCATCCTTGCTGGGCGATTGTGGATTGTGCTCTGTGTATG
>JAJFGD010000105.1 GCA_021776315.1 Hyphococcus sp.
CAAGCAAAATCAACGGCGAATGGTCGTATTTTGGCCTCACCTTTAGCAAAACGCCTGGCCCAGCAAGAAGGGCTCGATCTGTCAGCGGTAAAAGGGTCTGGCCCGCGCGGTCGGGTCGTAAAACGCGACATTGAACAAGCCTTGCAGGATGGCACTGGCAAAGCTGGCACCGCAGCGGCAGCCCCACAGATTGCGCCGGCTAGCGTCGATGCGAGGCTTTATCCACCGGAGAGTTATGAGGCCGTCAAACTTGACGGGATGCGCAAGGTTATCGCCAAGCGATTGACCCAAAGCTTTAATCAGGAAGTCCCGCATTTCCCATTGAATGTGAATGTTGAGCTCGACACGCTGCTAGCAGCACGGGCGCGGATCAATGCGACACCACCAAAAGATGGCGATGGTGCATTTAAGCTTTCCGTCAACGATTTTATCCTGAAGGCCTCGGCGATGGCGTTGAAAGCCGTGCCTGCCGCCAATGCGACATTCACTGACGAAGCGATTTTGCTGCACAAACACGCTGACATCGGGGTCGCGGTAGCAATTGATGGTGGATTGATTACGCCGATCGTCTGGAAGGCGGAAGAAAAAGGCCTGAAACAGATTTCGGCTGAGGTCAAAGACATGGCAGCGCGCGCCAAAAACAAGAAGCTGAAGCCAGAGGAATATCAGGGCGGAACATTCTCGGTATCAAATCTCGGCATGTTCGGGATTTCGTCCTTTGCTTCAATTGTGAACCAGCCCCATGGGGCGATCATGTCCGTTGGTGCCGGTGAACAAAGGGTAGTGGTAAAAGACGGGAAAATGGAAATTGCCACAGTGATGACAGTGACGCTGACTTGTGATCACCGGGTCGTGGATGGTTCCGTTGGTGCTCAATTCTTGAATGCATTCAAGTCATTTATTGAAGAGCCAGCTGCGATGCTTTTGTAGAAGCTGCAGAATTATCAATATAATCAATATTTTGACGTCTTTGTCGTTGGTGCTACCCGCGATCAACTTTTCGTGATTGTGCGCCGCAATATGGCCGCTATTCCGCCCCGTTACCCGTATATTTGATTGCGATATTGAGATTGTTGCCGGTCAGTTGCGTATCACACCCCGGCAGCAGGCGAGGCGGGCAGCGAATTCTCTCTCTCCCCCGTGCTGATTTTCGTCTCGCCAAACATTCTCAAATTCCCCCAATAGGCGAGTAAATATTACGCTTGCATAGTTTTGGGAGAATATGATATGATAGTTTATAACATCACGAAATGCGGCGTATCGGTGTTTAGGTGGTGTTTCGAGGAAGTTTTGTAGCGTTTTGTTGTAGCGTAAGTAGCGTTTCGTTGTGTAAATCGGGACAGGCGGTTCCAAGTCCCCCATAGGAGCCGCCTGTACTCGACTTCCGAACTCTCCCCTTGAAAATTCATTGATTTATGGCTTGCGCTCGATGTGGCACTGCACTATCCATCGCGCCTTCGCGGGAGGATTTCCAGGAAAAGTCCACTTGGTGCCGTACCGCGATCCTTCAACCGGGTCGGATCATTAGTTTGAGAAGACCACAACAAACGAGAAGGTCAGTAAAATGGCAAAAAAAATCGCGGGCTACCTGAAGCTTCAGGTGCCGGCGGGCGCGGCGTCACCGTCGCCACCCATCGGTCCAGCACTTGGTCAGCGCGGCCTCAATATCATGGAATTCTGTAAGGCGTTTAACGCCAAGACACAGGAAATGGAAAAAGGGATGCCAATCCCTACGATCATCACGATCTTTTCCGATAAATCATTTACTTTCGCGACGAAGATATCGCCGGCGGCCTATTATCTAAAAAAGGCAGCAAAACTTCCAAAGGGTGGTTCAGCACCTGGTAAAGAAATAGCTGGCACCGTGACGAAAAAGCAGTGCTCCGAAATTGCTGAAGCGAAGATGAAAGACCTCAACGCCAATGACCTAGAAGCGGCGACAAAGATCATTATGGGATCTGCGCGCGCGATGGGCCTGGAAGTCAGGGAGTAGGGACAATGGCGAACACAGGAAAAAGAATTAAAACGGCTCGCGAGACAGTAGATCGCAAAACTGAATATTCGATCGACGATGCGGTTAAGCTCGTTAAAGCAAGTGCGAATGCAAAATTCGATGAGTCTATCGAAGTTGCCATGAATCTTGGCGTTGATCCACGTCACGCCGATCAGATGGTTCGCGGTGTTGTATCATTGCCGAATGGTACAGGTCGGACAGTACGGGTCGCAGTTTTTGCAAAAGACGCAAAAGCAGAAGAAGCGACAAAAGCTGGCGCGGATATCGTCGGTGCCGAAGACCTCATGGAAAAAATTCAAGGCGGCTTTATGGATTTTGACCGCGTGATCGCGACACCGGATATGATGGCTGTCGTTGGTCGCTTGGGTAAAGTGCTTGGGCCACGCGGTATGATGCCAAACCCTAAAGTTGGCACCGTGACACCAGATGTGACGAAAGCGGTGAAGGATTCCAAAGGCGGCGCTGTTGAGTTTCGCGTCGAAAAAGCTGGGATCGTTCATGCTGGCGTCGGCAAAGCAAGCTTTGGTGAAAAAGCGATTGCTGAAAACGTTAAAGCGTTTTTGGATGCGGTTGCGAAAGCGAAGCCGGCTGGTGCGAAGGGTACCTATATCAAGAAGATCGCTATTTCTTCGACAATGGGTCCAGGCGTTAAAATCGATACGTCTGCAGCGGGCGCATAGGCGATTGCAATAGATGACTGATTAAGAAAACGGCGTTGCGATTGCAGCGCCGTTTTTTTTAATGGGCCGCGCCTATGGATCGTAACAGATCAACCAATTCATCGGCATTTAAAGCGTCAGTGAGGCTCATGTGCGGACCGTTAGATTTTGCCTTCGCGGCACTATTTGGTTTGTGATTATCCAATCCAGTAGTTTGGTTTTCTGTTGCGTTCTCGTCGCTGCCGAATGTGGCTTGGGTTACCGCCGTAGCGGCAACTCCATTTGCTGAACGATTATTATTTGTGACAACTTTCATTTTACTCACATCGATTGTCCCGAGAGGTTCGGGTTCATGCAACGCAGTTACATTTGACTGTCGATGATTGTGATTGGCTGTTGTGGCGTCGTGCTGTGCATTCTTCGACGTATCTTTGCGAGAAACAACGATTGTGGAGATTTCTCCAGCAGCCATTTTGATTGTTTGCTCCGATTGGGCGCTGGCAATGGCGGTACCCATGTCTTCAAACGTCCAAGCGCCATTTAGGAAGTAAAACTGATTACCGTTTCTCGAGTCGACCCACAATTCACCTTCTTCGGCTTCGAGGGGAGGTGTGGGTTGGAAATATATTTCACCAGTTGAGGCGCGACGAAACTCTAGTCCTGGCCTGCTATGCGCGCTACACGGGGACATGCTGGCGATGATCGCCAATGTGCAGGTGAAAATAGTTAGGTCTCGTATCATCGCATTGTTCCGTTAAGCATACCGATATGTGTGCCATCTTGTGGCATGAAAGGTTTGTAAAATCGGATGGTTAATGTGGATGGTTTTGAATAACGTTGTTTATCTTTTGATAAGAAAATTTGAGACCCCCGAATGACGTATAGGCAACGGATGGTCGCATCGAGGTGATTATTAGCGTTGAACACCGCATGAACCATTAGTGCGCGTGCATTTAAACCGCACGTCTCCAGCCCCTTGACGAAGCTCGTCTTTGTCAGGGGCAATATTATGTTATTAAAATCTCGAGAGCGGCGGATCGATTGATTATCCGCTTGACTTTACGGGCTGTGGAGCCGATATCGCGCTCACAAGAAGTTTTGGCTGACGCGTGAGCAGCCTGCACCGAATGAAAAAAGAATAATAAAGGTGTGCGCTGCCCTGCGGATGTAACCGCAATAATCGCAGCAAAATAATCAACAAAGTTCCCAAATCACGCGGGGTGCTGACGGTCTAACGGTCTTTTGGGCAATCCGGTCCAAGGCGAGTTAGCGCCGCGAACCACAACGCCGATGCGTCGTCACACCATATTGGTGAGACGACTGCTCTCTTTTGCTGTTTATGATGGCGCAATTGCGCCTAAGAAAGTTTCTATTGTGACTAAGTTTCAAGCCCTTGGGCTTTCCCCCGTAATCTTAAAAACCATCTCAACGCTCGGTTTTGACACCCCAACGCCAATCCAAGAGAAGGCAATACCGTTGATGCTAAAAGGGCACGATGTCATGGGCCTGGCGCAAACCGGTACTGGTAAGACGGCGGCCTTTGGGTTGCCATTGGTGCATCAGTTGGTGGCGCATCACGCTAAGCCAGCACCGAAATGCATTGGTGGCCTTGTTCTTGCGCCGACACGTGAATTGGTGAGCCAGATTGCCGTAAACCTGAAAAGCTATACGCGCGGAACACCGTTGCGTGTTGAGAGCGTCATGGGCGGCAAGGCGATCAACATGCAGATCCGTAGTCTTCGTTATGGAACGGATATTTTGGTCGCGACTCCTGGCCGATTGATGGATCTGGTTGAACGCAAAGCCATTCGCCTCGATTCAGCATCCTTTTTGGTGCTCGATGAAGCAGACCAAATGTTGGATCTTGGGTTTATTCACACATTGCGCAAAATTGCCCAGCTTGTCGGTCATCCCCGTCAAACAATGCTGTTTTCAGCGACAATGCCACGACAGATTGAAGAGCTGACGCGGGCATTTTTGAAAGACCCTATCCGCATTGAAACGGCCCCGGTTGGCCGCGCGGCAGATAAGGTTAAGCAAACGGTGCACTTTATCGAGAAACCGAAAAAGTCGAGCCATTTAATCAAATGTCTTTCTGAGCGCCCTGACGACCTTTCTCTTGTGTTCTCGCGCACAAAACATGGCGCTGAAAAATTGATGAAGCAGCTTGTGGTTGCAGGTTTCACGGCAGTTTCCATCCACGGGAACAAAAACCAGGGGCAGCGCGAACGCGCTATTAAGGCGTTTAAAACCGGCAAAGCCCGAATTCTTGTGGCGACGGATGTTGCAGCGCGCGGTATCGACATCCCCGGCGTCAGTCACGTTTATAATTACGATCTGCCTGAGGTTGCTGAAAATTACGTGCACCGAATTGGGCGAACAGCCAGAGCAGGGGCAGAAGGTGACGCGATCGCATTTTGTTCCGCTGAAGAGATTGGGCTTCTTCGCAGTGTTGAGAAATTGATGCGCACAAAAATTGAAGTTGCGAGCGGTGAGGCCCCAGCGGACGAGCGCGCTGCGGCCAATTCACGTCGAAGAGGCGGGCGACCATTTAACCGCAAAGACCCTAAACGCTCTGGCGGTGCTTCATCCCATCGCGGGCAAGGTGGTAAGAAACGAAAGCCCCAGTCAAAGCCGACAGAGGGTGGCGGCGAGGTTCGGGCTGAACGCAAGCCTGGAAAGCGTCCAGTAAAGGCAGGGCAAGCACCAAAGCCACACGCCCAAAAACGACGTCAGCGACCGAGTAATGCCAAACGCAGTCGTCCGGCTGCGTAATACGAATGTTTTTTCCGGGGGCTATTGCATTTTATATTGTTCCCGGTAAGACACCGGCTTCGCCGCTTTCGAGCGGCGATACCTGTCCGAGACTGCGGGTGCGAGGTTTCCTTGCTTAATCTCCTGCATAGACAGAGGGAATAGATCAGCCGAAAGTTTTTCGGCCTAATAAACCTTCTGGGGCAGGCTCTGTGCGTTAATTCGCGGGAGCCTTTTTTGGTTTCCAAGATTTAGCGACAAATCAAAGCCCCCCGTGCAAGCGGGGATCATTGGGGCCGAATGGTTTGGCCTCGTTTGAACTGAAGGGACTGCCTCATGGACAGAACCCAAAAGGCGGAGATGGTCGACTGGATCGGCGGCGTGTTCGATAAGAACTCAGTCGTTGTGGTGGCAAATGGCGGCTTAACGGTTGCTGAATTGGAAGGCTTGCGAGCAGAATTGCGCGAAGCCGGTGCCAGCATGAAGATTGTGAAAAATCGCCTCGCCAAGATCGCGATCTCTGGAAAGCCGAGCGAAAAGCTCAGTGACTTATTCCAGGGGCCGACTGCCCTCGCATTCTCAGAAGACCCAGTAGCAGCAGCGAAAGCTGTGAAGAAATTCTCCAAGGACAATGACAAGCTCACAATCCTTGGCGGCTCGATGGGCGAAGAGATTCTTGATGAAAAAGCGGTTGATGCCCTTGCATCAATGCCTTCTCGCGAAGAATTGATCGCGTCTATCGTGATGACCATTACCTCGCCAGCATCGAATATTGCGGGCGCGATTGGTGCGCCAGCGTCGAATATCGCAGGCATTCTGGAAACTCTGGAGAACCGAGAGGCGGCATAGAGGCCGCACCAATTTTTGCTAATCCAATCAATGAACTAGGAAAATACAATGGCTGATCTAAAAAAACTGGCTGAAGAGCTTGTTGGCTTGACGCTTCTCGAAGCGGCTGAGCTGAAAAACATCCTCAAGGATGAGTATGGTATCGAACCAGCAGCAGGTGCTGTTGCGGTTGCTGCGGCCCCTGGCGGCGGCGAAGCTGCTGAAGAGAAGACCGAATTCGACGTAATATTGGTCGAAGCAGGCGAAAAGAAAATCAACGTAATCAAGGAAGTACGCGCGATTACGGGCCTCGGTCTGAAAGAAGCAAAAGATCTCGTCGAAGCTGGCGGCAAAGCGGTTAAAGAAGCCGCTGCTAAGGCAGAAGCAGAAGAGATCAAGAAAAAGCTTGAAGATGCAGGCGCTAAGGTTGAACTTAAATAGCCTGGACTTGGAAATATTCGATAGGCGCGCCTTTTTTGAAAAAAGGGGTTGCGAGAGCCACCCGGCGCGCTTATTAAACATTAACACCGCCGGTGGATCTCCATCGGCGGCTTCAGGCTTTGCGGCGACGTGCTTCGATTAATCGAGAACAAAAACTAATTCACCAGCGACCCACGGTCGACACTGTTCCGGCCGGCGGGCGCATTTGCGTATGCGCTACCCTTGATCGCCCTCAAGGTGGCTCTGCGCGCTGGGGCAGATGATATTTCCGTTGTGAGGACAAAGATGGCGCAATCCTTCGTTGAGAAGAAACGCATTCGTAAAAATTTCGGTCGTATCGGTGATGCGGCCCCCATGCCGAACCTGATCCAGGTTCAAAAAGACTCATATGAGCAATTTCTTCAGCGCTTCATAAAAGCTGAAGATCGCGAAGTTGACGGTCTTGAGGCTGTATTCCGGTCGGTTTTCCCAATCTCGGATTTTACCGAGACGGCGACGCTGGAATATGTGTCCTATGAATTTGAAGACCCAAAATACGATACTGAGGAATGTCAGCAACGGGACATGACTTATGCGGCACCTTTGAAGGTGACGCTACGTCTTATCGTATTTGAAGTTGATGAGGAAACGGGTGCAAAATCCGTTAAGGACATCAAAGAACAAGAAGTTTACATGGGCGACATGCCGCTCATGACCGGCAATGGTACTTTTATCGTCAATGGTACTGAGCGCGTCATCGTCTCACAGATGCACCGCAGCCCAGGCGTATTTTTTGACCATGATAAGGGTAAGTCACACTCATCAGGCAAGCTTCTTTATGGTGCGCGTATTATTCCATATCGCGGCTCGTGGCTTGATTTTGAATTTGACGTCAAAGACATCGTCAATGTCCGTATTGACCGTCGCCGTAAATTGCCCGCTACGACGCTGCTTTACGCGCTTGGTATGGATCAAGAGGAAATCCTCGACGAGTTTTACGAACGGATTGCCCACAAGAAGATAAAAACCGGCTGGACGATGCCTTTCAAGCCTGAGCGCTGGAAGGGTATTAAAGTTGAGCGCGATTTGATCAACGCCAAGGACGGTGAAGTCGTCTTCGAAGCGGGCAAGAAAATCTCTGCGCGCGCGGCCATGAAAATTGCCGAAGATGGCGTTAAGGAGCTGCTTCTCTCTGATGAAGAGATGATTGGCCGATACTTTGCGTCTGATCTCGTCAACTTCGATACGGGTGAGATTTATGGCGAAGCCGGTGAGGAAATCACTGAAAAGCATCTAGAGCTCTTCGAGGAAATCGGCATCAAGGCTTATGATACGATTGACGTCGATCACATCAATATTGGTGCGTATCTTCGGAACTCGCTGAACGCGGATAAGAACTCAAACCGCGATATGGCGTTGATCGATATTTATCGTGTGATGCGCCCAGGTGAGCCGCCAACACTCGAGACTGCGGAAGGCCTGTTCTATTCGCTGTTCTTTGATCCTGAGCGCTATGACCTGTCATCGGTCGGCCGAGTCAAGATGAACATCCGCCTCGGCTTTGAAACTGAAGATTCTCTGCGCACTTTGCGTAAGGAAGACATTCTCGATGTCCTCAAGACCCTGGTCAATCTGCGTGATGGTCGTGGCGATATTGATGATATCGACAATCTCGGCAATCGCCGGGTTCGATCTGTTGGTGAATTGATGGAGAACCAATACCGCATTGGCCTATTGCGGATGGAACGCGCCATCAAAGAACGTATGTCTAGTCAGGAACTGGACACACTGATGCCGCATGATTTGATCAATGCAAAACCAGCGGCGGCGGCCGTGCGCGAATTCTTCGGATCCTCGCAGCTTTCACAATTTATGGATCAGACAAACCCACTGTCAGAAATCACCCACAAGCGCCGTTTGTCTGCGCTTGGGCCTGGTGGTTTGACGCGTGAGCGTGCTGGCTTTGAGGTGCGTGACGTGCATCCAACGCATTATGGTCGTATTTGCCCAATTGAAACGCCGGAAGGCCCGAATATTGGTCTAATCAATTCATTGGCGACCCATGCGCAAGTCAACAAATATGGTTTTATCGAAAGCCCATATCGACGCGTTCAAGACTGCAAGGTGACGGATGAGGTGATTTACCTTTCCGCCATGGAAGAGCAACGCTTTGCGATTGCGCAGGCGAATGCAGAAGTTGACGAAGCTGGTAAGCTGTCAAACGAATTTGTGAACTGCCGGGTTGGTGGTGATGCGACTTTGGTGCCGCGCGAAGACGTTGCCTATATCGATGTTTCGCCGAAACAGCTTGTCTCTGTTGCTGCTGCGCTCATTCCCTTCTTGGAGAATGATGACGCGAACCGCGCCTTGATGGGCTCGAACATGCAACGACAGGCTGTTCCGTTGTTACAAGCGGAAGCGCCTTTTGTTGGTACGGGCATGGAATCGATTGTGGCTCGGGATTCCGGAGCGGCTGTTGCGGCACGCCGCCCAGGTGTTGTTGAGCAAGTTGACGCCCAGCGTATCGTTGTACGAGCAACGGAAGAAAACGACCCAACAAAGCCGGGTGTCGATATCTTCAATCTACGCAAATTCCAGCGTTCAAACCAAAACACATGTATTAACCAGCGACCACTGGTGAAGATTGGCGACATCGTTCGTGAAGGCGATATCATTGCCGACGGACCGTCGACTGATTTGGGTGAATTGGCTCTTGGTAAAAACGTGCTCGTCGCGTTTATGCCTTGGAATGGCTATAACTTTGAGGATTCAATTCTCATCTCTGAGCGCATCGTGCGTGATGACGTCTTCACTTCCATCCACTTGGAAGAATTTGAAGTGATGGCGCGTGACACAAAGCTTGGTCCTGAAGAAATTACGCGCGATATTCCGAATGTTTCAGAAGAAGCGCTTCGAAACCTTGATGAGGCCGGCATCGTAGCTATCGGTGCTGAAGTCCATCCGGGCGACATTCTTGTGGGCAAAATCACACCTAAGGGCGAAAGCCCAATGACACCGGAAGAAAAACTTCTCCGTGCGATTTTTGGTGAGAAAGCCGCTGATGTCCGTGATACGTCATTGAAGTTGCCGCCAGGTGTTGCCGGTACGGTTGTTGAGGTGCGTGTCTTTAACCGACATGGCGTCGATAAAGATGAGCGTGCGATTGCGATTGAACGTGAAGAAATTGAACGTCTGGCAAAAGACCGCGATGACGAACTCGCCATTCTTGAGCGCAACATCTATGGCCGATTGAAGCCATTACTGTTGAACAAGGAAGCGACCTCGGGACCGAAAGGCTTTGAAAAAGGTACAGTCTCTGAGGTTGTGCTCGAAGAACAGCTTTCAAAAGGTCAGTGGTGGAAGATTGGGATCGCCGATGATTCGGCAATGTCAGAAATCGAAGCCCTGAAAAAGCAATTTGATGCGTCGAAGTCGCGCCTAGAAGCGCGCTTTGAAGACAAAGTCGATAAATTGAAGCGTGGCGATGAATTGCCGCCTGGCGTGATGAAGATGGTCAAAGTGTTTGTTGCCGTGAAGCGTAAGCTTCAACCTGGTGACAAAATGGCCGGTCGTCATGGTAACAAAGGTGTGATTTCGAAAATCGCGCCGATGGAAGATATGCCGTTCCTTGAAGACGGGACCCCGGTTGATATCGTTCTAAACCCACTTGGTGTGCCTTCGCGTATGAACGTTGGGCAAATTCTGGAAACCCACCTTGGTTGGGCCTGTCGAGGCCTTGGTCGCCAGATTGGCCGGATCATGGAAGAATGGGAAACAGGTGAAAGTTCTCGCGACGAACTCGTTCTAAAATTGAAGGACGTTTATGGCGAAGAGCAAGTCTTGCCGCGATCCAATGAAGAGCTGAAAGAACTTGGCGGAAACCTTGTTCGCGGCGTACCAATCGCAACACCGGTGTTCGATGGGGCACGCGAGAACGAAATCGTCGAAATGCTCGACAAAGCAGGCCTTGAAAAAAGCGGTCAGGTTACACTTTATGATGGCCGAACTGGCGAGACCTTTAAGCGTCAGGTAACAGTGGGCTACAAGTACCTTCTGAAACTGCATCACCTTGTCGATGACAAAATTCACGCGCGTTCGATTGGTCCATACTCTCTTGTTACTCAGCAGCCGTTGGGTGGTAAGGCGCAGTTTGGTGGTCAGCGCTTCGGTGAGATGGAGGTTTGGGCGCTTGAGGCTTATGGCGCCGCTTACACCTTGCAAGAAATGTTGACAGTTAAGTCAGATGACGTTGCTGGCCGAACAAAGGTTTATGAAGCAATTGTTCGCGGTGACGACAGTTTTGAGGCCGGTATTCCAGAGAGCTTTAATGTTCTCGTCAAGGAAATGCGGTCGCTTGGACTGAATGTAGAATTGCAGGGCGGGTAACGCGCAGTCGCGCAAAACCCGTCTTGTTTGAAAATGTATTCTCGCGGACTGATCATCCGCAATTGTGAATTGAGAGGCTCTTATGTCCCAGGAACTGCTGAACGTCTTTAACCCCGTTGCGCCGGTCCAAACGTTCAACCAGATCCGTATTTCCCTGGCGTCTCCGGAGAAAATTCTCTCCTGGTCGTTTGGCGAAATCAAAAAGCCAGAAACCATCAACTACCGGACGTTCAAGCCGGAACGCGATGGTCTTTTCTGCGCGCGGATTTTTGGTCCAGTAAAAGACTATGAGTGCTTGTGCGGCAAATATAAGCGCATGAAGTACAAAGGCATCACATGTGAAAAATGTGGTGTTGAGGTGACGTTGACGAAAGTCCGCCGTGATCGCATGGGCCACATCGAGTTGGCGGCACCTTGTGCCCATATTTGGTTCTTGAAATCATTGCCATCACGTATCTCATTGATGCTGGACATGACATTGAAAGACGTAGAGCGCGTGCTCTATTTCGAACAATATATCGTCATTGAGCCGGGCCTGACG
>JAJFGD010000106.1 GCA_021776315.1 Hyphococcus sp.
TCCGGCGAGCATGCGGACGTGGCGGAACCGGTAGACGCAACAGACTTAAAATCTGTCGAGGGTAACCTCGTGGGGGTTCGAGTCCCCCCGTCCGCACCAAACACGTATGATCAGTGTTTCGAGGTTTACCCGTCCAATGGATCAAACCTTGTGCTAATGAGGCGAATGCCTCGTGTTCGTACATGTCGCACACCGCCGCGTTCGACGACCCATGACGTTGGCGATTTCATTTTAAACCGAATTTCGAGAAGGTCGTGCCCAGCGATCAATTCTTTTGCGATAGTCACTTTCTTATCGACGGTCCTTCCGGGTGATGAATAAACCCAATTGTCGACGAGCTCTCCATTGGCATAGACTTCAATAACGTCATCGCCTTTGTCGGGAGTGGAAAATGTATCCTCGGCCGTCACAACAAATTCATAGGCACCAGCCAATTCCGATTCCGGATAGAAATACAAAGTCGCTTCGTCGGCATAGGAAAAAGTACCGTTTACCGTGGTTGGTCCCCATCCTTCACCCAGATAAACCGAGTTGTGTTCATCATGATTAAATTTAATTTCCGTGCCCAGTCTCATCGTAGGTTGAAAATTTACCGGCCATGAAGACAAATCCCAAATCGGCCCGGCAACAGAAAGGGTCGTGGGGTTCGGAACAAAATCCTTTTTGCTCCAGTCTGAGGATAAGTGATAAATGTTATACGGCCGGGATCGGTTGCGGTCGATCTCACCAAAGACTGAGTATCCGGGAAAACCGCTGCAATCACCAGTGAGATCACAAATTGTTGACGCAATATCTGTCAACTGCGCGGGTTTGTCTGAAACCGCATAGGCGCTTCGCGTATTCATCGGTTTGACCAAGAGAACAGGGTTTGCAGCCCCAAACAATCCGGTGCCAGTATATCTCGGGGTACCGTTGGCTGTTCCGAAACTGCTTCCAACATTAAACGCACCGACGCCAGTATCTGCAATAAGCATGATGGTGGTGTTGTCGTAAGCGTCAATAGACTTCAGTTTTTGCAGGACAGAAACAAATGAATCTATTGCGCAGCTTGCTTGATTATACATTTGCGTACGTCGCTTTTGCGACCGATTATTTCCCGTGAACCTACATTGTGCATTGACGACATAAGGGCGATGTGTGGTTAACAAGTGGATGAATTTCACTACAGGCTTTTCTTCCGCAACATTCATCGACGTAGAAAGTTGATTTAAAAACCGATTTCCCGTTACAACAAAATGCTGAGATGCTTTATTTCGAGCTGAAAGTATCCAGTCGCCATCATTGTACAGCTGTTGTTTCGCAAGTACCGGTGATGCACGAAAGAACGAAAAATCGAGAAGCTCATAAAGTTCCCGTTTTAATAAATCACTTCTTTGAAACACGGCAGAATGAACTGCTTTGCATAAACTGGCCTTGCTGGGGCAACCAAGAGAAGGCGGGGAAATCAAAATGACTTCATGCCCCGCATCCGCCAGTGAATTCAAGAACGACCCTTGAACGACATGGGTCGTGTAGAAATCAGTCAGACGTGGGCCGGATTCATAGAATTCGCCCGAGTGTATACTTGGCATGGTCAAACGAGTCGTGGGACCAACACCCAAGGTGTCGGGAAAAAATGTAAAGCCTTCTAATTCATTTTTTACGGACGGCCTATGCTCAACCAAATCGGAAAAAATATCTGATTGAAACTGATCCATCAAAATGATTAGAACGTTTTTCGTCTCAGAAATGCGGTAGATGGCTTCGTTGTTACGAGCTGTAAAATTCCGACCGGACTGAAAATTTGTTGTCAATTGGATGCCAACCGACGCGGCGACAATAACATTTAGCGTTGCGAGAAAGTATGAAGTTTGTTTGCCATATTTTTTGTAAAGATAGAACACCCCCAAGAACGCAGTTGCAAGAAATAGCGTTTCAAGAATTCGGAAACGGATTCGGCCTACGGTACTAAAATCAAACTTGCCACCATCCAATTCTCCAAAATTAATTACAAGTATATTGCTATAAAACCACGTTAGTATCGCTATTATGCCTAACAGTAATGCGTAAATGGCCAAGGGTCGACCGCGAAAAAAGATCACGGGCAAAGCAAGGGTAAGCGTGCCGACTATATATGCGGGGAACAACCAGCCAAAATAGTCGACGGTGTTGAGTGCAAATTCGTCAACATTGCCCGCGAAAATACTTGCGGGATTTTGAATAAATATGACAAGAAAAATAAGGCTTGCTGCAAATAAGCCAACGCGTCGGTGAGTTTTCTTTTCGATTGTAAATACGGGTTTGAAGTCAAAAACATTTCTAACCCCGGGGATAAATTTTTGTGTTGTTATGGTCGCAACTGCTGGTGCCATTTTTTTTATTTTTTGTCGAAAACTCATTAAACCCCCTGGGCTACTTTTCGTCTGATCGGCGGTAACGATTACCGGCGGAAACGCATAAAAGAAGCGATCGGATTTGCCCCCAAAAACCGGGAGCGGTGAACCCGACTAATCCTGACCATGTGAATCGAAATTTGCAATAAATTCACGAGCTAGAAAATTGCTTTGTGCGGAATATTTCCATCTCGAGTGATAATCAGATCATTCGTAAGAATGGAAACAGAGGGGCGTTGATCCCACTGATCGTCGCCAATGTCATCCTCGTGGGGGCTATGGACGATGATTGAGAAATACGTGCGGAAATTAACGTTTAGCCGTTTGTGCTAAAAAATGACTCCGAAGTTGTCACCTTCCAAAAAAAGTTTTGAAAAGTAGAACTTTTAGCTTGTTTCTTAACGAGTTTCTGGCGTAAGAGGATTTTTCGCGCTGCAATGATTGCAGTGCAACAACGGACGAGACAGATGATTTCTTTGCTACAAACGGCAATTGGCTCAAGCGAAGTGGGTATGATCCCCACAGCGCTGGTCCCATCTGTGCTCCTTCTAATTCTAGTGATTATTCTCATTGGTCCTTTCATGGGAGCGGCCACGGAGCACACGCGCTAAACTTTAAAAAGCACGGACCTCCAACACCCCGCTCCCGAAAGGAAGCGGGTTTTTTTGTGTTTGAGGTCCATTTGGAAACAGATGGATGACAGAAGAACGAGCAAAACGATCAGACGCCATAGTTAAAGGGCCCGCCCGTGCGCCGGCCCGGGCGATGCTGCGCGCCGTCGGCTATGGGGACAAGGATTTTGCCCAGCCCATGGTCGCCGTGGTGAATACCTGGTCGACCGTTACCCCGTGCAACATGCATTTGGATGCGCTGGCGGCATCAGTTCGCGAGGGTGTTCAGGCCGGCGGTGCCACAGCTGTTGATTTCAACACGATCGTTGTTTCCGACGGTGTCACCATGGGGAGCGACGGCATGCGAGCGTCGTTGATCTCCCGCGAAGTGATCGCCGATTCCATCGAGCTCGCGGTGCGCGGACATTCCCTTGATGGTGCGGTGATCGTGGTTGGTTGCGACAAAACCTTGCCTGCTGCTGCCATGGCTTTGGCACGGATGGATATCCCCGGGCTGATTTTTTACGGCGGTACGATCATGCCTGGCCGCTGTAAAACCAAGGGCGTTGATCGCGATATTTCCATCCAAGATGTTTTTGAGGCCGTGGGTGCTCATGCCAATGGCGCCATCAACGACGCTGAGCTGAGCCAAATTGAACGCAGTGCGTGCCCGGGTGCCGGTGCTTGCGGCGGTCAGTTTACGGCCAACACCATGGCGATGGCCTTGTCTTTTTTGGGCCTGGCGCCAATGGGGGCAGGTGACCCGCCAGCGATTGCAAAAGATAAAACTGATGAAGCCAAAAGATGCGGCGACTTGGCCGCAAAGCTGGCCCATGACGGATCAAACGCCCGTCAATTTGTAACGGCAACGTCGCTTCGCAATGCGGCCAGGGCTGTCGTGGCGAGTGGTGGATCGACCAATGCGGTGTTGCATTTCCCAGCGATTGCTGCCGAAGCGGGGGTCGGATTTTCAATCGACCAGTTTGATAAAATTTCACGGGAAACCCCGGTGATCGCTGATTTGAAACCAGGTGGACGTTATCTCGCAAAAGACTTGTTTGAAGCCGGTGGGTCACGTTTGTTTGGAAAACGATTGGTCGAAGGCGGTTTGCTTGAAGATACCCCAACGGTCACCGGCCGTTCGCTATTCCAGGAATTGTCGACGGCTACAGAAACCTCCGGCCAGGATGTTGTGCGCAGTGTTGATGATCCCGTGAAAGAAACTGGCGGTTTGCTTGTTCTTTATGGCGATGCCGCCCCCGACGGATCAGTATTCAAAACCGCAGGCCTATCGATCGATTATTTCGAAGGTACCGCACGGGTTTTTGATGGCGAAGAAGCGGCTTTTGCCGCCGTCACTAATGGTGACATTAAAGAGGGTGACGTTGTGGTCATCCGCTATGAAGGGCCAAAGGGTGGTCCCGGTATGCGCGAAATGCTGGCCGTGACCGCGGCCGTCGCTGGCCAAGGTCTTGCCGGCAAAGTCGCCTTGCTAACAGACGGACGCTTTTCCGGTGCATCGCACGGATTTGTTATTGGTCATATCTCGCCGGAGGCTGCTGTCGGTGGCCCCATCGCCTTGATCGAAAATGGCGATGTCATTCGCATTGATGCCAATACCCGGCGCATTGATGCGGACATCGATTGGGATGCGCGTCGCGCCGCATTCACGCTGAAACCAACCAAAATGCATGGCGGCGTTTACGACAAATACGCTGCGCTTGTTTCGTCGGCATCAAAAGGTGCCGTCACCATCCAATTTAACGACGACGAAGGAAGAAAATCGTGAAAATTTACACTGAAAATGATGTCGATAACGCAGCATTAAACAATGGTCCCGTGGCCGTCATTGGTTATGGCAGCCAGGGGCGCGCCCATGCAAAGAACCTGAAAGATTCAGGCTACGATGTCATTATTGGTGTGCGGGAAGGGGGGCCTAGTGCAAAACGCGCAGCCGCCGACGGTTTTGATGTCACGAATATTGCTCATGCGACGGCAAATGCCCGGCTCGTTGCGGTCCTGACCCCAGACATGAGTCACGAAGCGATTTTTCAAACGGAAATTGCCCCTAATCTGA
>JAJFGD010000107.1 GCA_021776315.1 Hyphococcus sp.
TATTAAACAACACGGGGTTTTTTTGCCATTAACCACCCCAAAAACGCGGTTCCGCTTCCTTCCCCACAAAAAAACTAACACGACTCTGTCACCAAGTCGAAATTCGACAACAAATATGGCTGTAAGGAATCGCTGGTTGACGGTATTCGTCGCGGTACGGATGTTATGATGGCGGGTAAAGTTGCTCATGTAGCTGGTTATGGTGAAGATGGCAAAGGCTCTGCCGCCTCTCTCGCTGGTGCTGGTGCCCGCGTCATGGTTACTGAGATTGATCCAATCTGTGCATTGCAAGCTGCCATGGACGGATTTGAAGTCGTCACTATGGAAGACGGCGCACCACGCGCAGACATCGTTATCACCTCAACTGGTAACAAAGATGTTTTGACCGTCGATCACATGAAAAGTCTGAAGGATATGGCAATTGTTGGAAATATCGGCCACTTCGACAATGAAATTCAAGTTGAAGGTTTGAAGAACTTCAAATGGGCCAATGTGAAAGACCAAGTGGATATGATTACATTCCCAGATGGCAAACGCATGTTGCTTCTTTCCCAGGGTCGCTTGCTGAACCTTGGTAACGCAACAGGTCACCCATCTTTCGTGATGTCAGCGTCATTCACGAACCAAACACTGGCGCAAATCGAACTTTGGACCAAAGGTGATCAGTACGAAAACGAAGTGTACGTGCTGCCGAAACATCTCGATGAAAAAGTGGCGACATTGCACCTCAATAAAGTTGGAGCCCATCTTTCACAGCTTTCAAAAGAACAAGCTGACTACATCGGTGTCCCTGTCGAAGGGCCATTTAAAACTGATCAATATCGCTACTAATCCTGGCATTTTTCCAATCGAATAAAGGGGGCCTGGTTCAGGCCTCCTTTTTTTGTGACGAATTTGCCTTGTAGTTTTCAAACCATGCTGTATGCTGCTACGAATGTAACATCTTCATTGCGACCCGGGCCTGCCCGTTGCGTATCGTAATTGTCGAAACTCCCCTCGGTCATGGGCGCGACCAAAAAAAGGAGTATGCAACAATGGTATTTTTGCGCTGGATATTTGGCTTACCCTTAGCCGGGCTTGTTACGATTGCTTTGTTCGCCATGATGGCGGGCTTGGTCAAAATTGAACGCGAGCCAAACGAGCCGAAGGAAATTCCAAATCTGGAGATATTTCCAAAAATTGTGGAAAAACCAATAATTGACGATCGGCACCCGCCAAAACATACATTTAGGGAGCAGCCCCCGGTCGAAATACAGCCCTCAGAAAAAAGGGGCAGACCTGACCCAGTTCCGTACACACGGCCTAATCCATCAGGTGGCACTGACCAGAAAATATCTGTGCAGCCTGTAATCGCCCCGCTCATTCGTTACAACCCACCTTATCCGGACAATTGTCGTAACCGCGGGGCCACCGGGATTGTTCTAGTGCAGTTTGACGTCTCTCCCGAAGGCGATGTGATCAACGCCCGTGTAATCGACGCGCCAGATCGTTGTTTCAATCGAATTATTAGCACCGTTTCCAAATGGAAATATCCACCAGCCTTTGAAAATGGCCGCCCCGTAACGCGATATGGGATCGTTGAACGCTTTGATTTCCAACTGACGGATTAATCGCCCGAAACGGCAAAACCTGTTGAAAACTTCATGGGGTGCGGCCGGAATTTCGTAGTCGCACCACTAGCGAGTCACAACGAACACAGTACATATTGTGAAATCGTCCACCAAGACGCACTAAATATTGGTGAAATCCAGATTTTTTGTGCGTTGCGAGACAAATGGTTGATAGGGCAAACCGGGATGCGGCGTCACAGACGGAATTTACTGGGGGCAAGCGCGCTGGCAAGCGCCTTCGCCCCTTTGCCCGCCCTCGCCCAAGGTGCGGTTGAAACATTTGTTACCAGTTTAGACCCACTGATGGTTGGTGCCGCAGGTGCCGTTGCATTGACCACCGCGTCGATTGTTTGGGCCATCCGGGTATCTGCGGCGACAAAACACCTTTCGGTAAATTGGTCAGAGCGCCTGGCTGAAATGGAAGCCCGACTCGAAAAATCCGATTCGGTATTGTCAGCGCATCCGGGGCTCGTTTTGGTTTGGGAAGATGACAATGACAGCGTCCGCGAGGGCTGGGGAAGCCCGAAAATTCTGGGTGGCCCCGCTGCATTGGCATCGCTCCTTTCTTACTCAAACAAAAACGATGACGAAGAAGCGAAATCTCCGGTCGATCAACTCCTAGGTGCCCTAGGTGATCTACCCCTAAACGAAGACAGTGCCGACGAACCACAAACGCTTCGAAACAAGATAACCGATTTGCGCTCTCACGGTGTTGCGTTTTCTGGCGCGGTTGTTACGCCTGATAGCCGGTCAATTGAAGTTGACGGCCGTGTCGCTGGTGGTCAGGTCGCCTTATGGCTCACAGACCCAGCCGCTCGCATGGCCGAAGATGGAGCGATCTTTGGTGCGTTTCACGAACGCGCCGCTGACTTACATGGTTCCCATGCATTATTAGAACGCGCTCCATTCCCCGCGTGGCGTCGAAATGCAGACTTTGAATTGGTCTGGGTCAATCGTGCCTATTCGGAAATTGTTGAAGCCACATCGCCGATAGAAGTAATCAAACAGCAAATCGAACTTGATCCTGCTCTTAAAAAGCTGTCCGCGAATGCTGTCGGTAATCACAAACCCGAAGAAGGGCGCGTGATTGTGAATTCAGCTGGCGAACGCCGGGTCATGAAAGTTATCGAAACTCCGCTGCATGGATCTAGCGACGCAGCCATCGGTGGGTATGCCCTCGATGCATCCGAACTTGATAAAGCTAAAATTGATTTACGGCAGCATATTGAAGCCAATCAACGCACGCTTGACCAAATTCAAACCGCCGTCGCAATTTTCGGCGCAAATCAAAACCTCGTTTACAACAATTCTGCATTTCAATCGCTTTGGGCATTGGAAGACGCAGAACTTGGTGGTCGAAATTTTCACGGCGAACTTCTCGACAAGCTACGCTTTGATGGCAAGCTTCCGGAGCCGGCTGACTATGACGAGTGGAAAGCAGATCAGTTAAAGCTGTACACAGAGGAACTTTCTGCGCCGGGTTCCGAACGGGACGGAATTGTGCCGGATGAAATCTGGTATTTGCCTGATGGCCGCACCTTGCGGGTTGCAAAACAACGCCACCCTCTTGGCGGTGTCATGGCAGTATTCGATGACATTACCGAGCAAATTGCGCTGGAAGCCAGGTTCAATACTCAAATCAAAGTTCAAAAAGCGACGCTCAATAACCTAGCTGAAGGCGTTGCCGTATTTGGCGAAGATGGTTCGCTTAGATTGCACAATAAGGCATTTCAAAAACTATGGCGTATCAATAATAGTGCACTCGAAAAACAGCCCCATATTGATACAATAGCTAAGTATTTCAACAAAAAAGCCATTGATGCATCGTCGGTTCTAGCAGGAATGCGGCGCACCATCACTTCAAAATCTCCAGATGATCGCGTAACCACAACAGAAATCGAACTTTCTATTGATGACGGGCGTACAATTGCATTTGGTACTGAGCCCTTGCCTGACGGGGCGACATTGGTCCACTTCCTCGATATCACTGACTCTAGGGAACGCGAAAAAGAACTCAAAGATCGCAACGCCATTCTCGAAAATGCTGATCGTCTCAAATCGAAATTCGTCGACCACGTATCCTATCAACTGCGCACGCCGCTTTCGACAATCATTGGGTTTTCCGAAATGCTCGATGGGCAAATGTTCGGTGTCTTAAATGATCGCCAAAAGGATTATGTTGCGAGTGTGCTTTCGGCGTCCTACCACCTTCGGGACCTCATCAACGACATTATTGATCTCGCCGCAATCGATGCGGGAAAGCTAGAAATCGAGCGCAAACCAACAGACATTCGGGCGCTGTTGGATAACGCAAAAATATTTGCAGCGCTCAAAGCAGAAGATACCCAAGTCGCCCTCAATGTTGATTGCCCTAAAGACATCGGTTCAGCAGAGATCGACGAGCGCCGCGTCAAGCAAGTCTTGTTCAATCTACTCTCAAATGCTTTTTCATATTCTGGAACCGGCGGTACCGTTACCCTCGGCGCAGAAAGGTCCAATGGCATTGTGAAGATTTGGGTTGCTGACACCGGTCGCGGCATTTCACCGACCGACCAGGCTAAAATTTTTGATGCTTTTGAGAGCCGCGGCCCAAGCGCCGGTGCAGGTCTCGGACTTTCACTTGTTGAGAAATTCGTCAAATTGCATGGCGGATGGGTGCGAATGGACTCCCATGAGGGCAAAGGTGCACAGGTCACCTGCTTCTTGCCTGAGCAACAACCTGCCGAGAAGGCAAATGAGACGGAACCCTTGGCAGATGCTATTGCTGCAGAGGATGTACCTAAGAAAAAGCGGAAGCGAAAAACAACGAAATCGCGCCGATCCGCGACAGCAAGCCGCCCCAGAGCTGCGGAATAATATCAATTCGTAACGTTAGAATATCACGTCGCCACTATTGTGACGCTTTTTTCTTGTCTATTCTCAGTCTATGAACATTCTCATCCTAATTTCAGCTATTGCCGCCACGACGACGACGGACCTTAATCCGCGCTATCTCGACTGTTTGACGTTGGTCGAAGCTGACCTTGAAGTCGGTCGACTAGCTGCTCAGCAATGGTCTGCCGAAGGTGGCGGCGCTGATGCACTCCATTGCTTATCTGTTGCCGACCTAGCGGCTGGGTTTCCAAAACTCGCGGCAGCGAGGCTTGAGGAAATCGCCCATCGCAAAGATGCCGGTGATGATTATGTCCGAGCCCGGTTACTGGCACAGGCAGCATATGCTTGGTTACAAGGTAGCGAAACTGAATTTGCATCTAAAGCTATTCAGGATGCTTTTATACTCGTGCCCGATTCCGGCGAACTTCATTTGACGGCCGCCCAGATCTATGCGGCTCAAAAGAAATGGCAGCAAGTAGTTATCTCGGTTACCGAAGCTGAAGATGCAGGGTTTGTATCGTCAACGGCTTATGTGTTGCGTGGTCGCGGATATATAACATTTGGTAATTACGAAAGAGCTGCACAAGATGTAGTTAATGCGCTCACAGTGGATCCGTTAAACGTTGATGCGCTCGTCTTAAGGGGCGAATTGCAACAGCGTGGCATTGTCATAGACGTTTTTTTTGACGAGCCAGATGACCCCACCCCGTAGTCAGCAATCACAACAGTGTGAAGCCTGACTGGCGGACATAGTAATGAAATCAGGTTACTCTATTTCTCGCTAGATAGTCGATCGGGCGTTTCACAACATGTCCGTGCTGATTATGGGCGAAGCGAAACAGGGCCCCCTTCTCGCTTTGCTTGGTGCGCCGAAAACTAGCGCGTGAGGCCGTCGATATCGACCGCAGTGTGTCGGCGGCCTCTTTATCAAAGCCAAACGCCCCGTCCTCCAGCGCCGATGTATTCCGACGCAATTTAGCTCAAGACCCTGAAAAAAAGTCACTTCAATCTAGCTGTTAATGTTTCATTAACTATTGAGGCATTCCATCCGATGTAAGTGAAAAATGAGAATCAGTTCGATGGCGCGTAAACCCCTTGATCAAAAAGACGTTAGAGAGCTTCAGCACCTAGCCCAAGAATTGCCGATTAAACCACGATCAAACCGCCGGCAGTCTCCATCGCGAGCAGCCATGCTCGAGTTAATCGACATTTTGTCTCGATGGAGCACGACAGGGCTAGCTTTAATTGGTGGGCTCAGCATTTACCTCGCATTGACCGCCGGTCGCGTCTATCCGGCTAGAGCGGCATGTTGGGCCTTGCTTTTGATAAGTGCACTTTGGGTATGCCGAAATCTGCTCAGTCAATTTCGGTCCGGGGGCACAAGTGCCGGACACCCTTTTCATTGGCGGGCCTCATATACCTCTTGTCTCAGTGTTTTGGGCGTTGTTTTTGCCAGTGCGCCTATTTTGCTCACCCCGGTCGGCGCTCCCGCCTCTATTTTCCTGCAAGTCACAGCAATAGGGCTTGTCGGTGGGTTTGCAGCGGCCATAGCGCATTCCGCTCATCTGACTACCACCTTTGCCATAGCCGTTCCTACAGCGATTTTGCCATTACTCTCGGCAATCCGAGCTGGCGACACCGCCCTGACAACAGTCGTGGGAGCGCTTTCGGCGATGGGTTTAGCAATTTCATATGGGCTCTGCCGGGTCATCGCCAGTGATGCTGCAAAGCGCAATCCACGCACATCATTGCAGCGGCGCTCATCCGCTGATTTCGAGGAAATTGCACACAAATTGCCTTCCACCTCGTCAACCGCACGCGCTCTTTAGGCCTTTTTCGAGGTCATTGGTCGCACGACCTCGATTTCTCGTCCCTCTCCCCTCAAATTGTTAGACTTTAGGGCGCTCTTCACGTTAAGACGGCGCCCGAAAAAGCCAAACATACAGGGCGAGGAATTGAGATGCCAGAAGGCTTCCTGACTGACACCGACAACCAAATTTTGAGTGAAGTTCTCAACTACGCCAAAACGCAGAAATCCTGTGATTTGCAGCCCAACGGGGAACTAAGCCCAGCCTTCGCAAACTACCTAGAGCAAATGGTACGTTATGCGACGGGGGAAGATCAGATTTGGTCGGATCCAGGGTCATTGTTGCAGCGTGCATCTGACGCGTGGGAAAACGCTAAAATTCGAAAAACCAATCAAAACAATGTTGACCTGCGCATTCAGGAATCTGACAACGCAGCTGCTAAACGCCTCGTCCTCAATATCGTAACGGACGATAAACCATTTATTGTTGATTCAATTTCAGCCGCACTTGTAGACGCAGGAAAACCGGTTTCATTTTTTTCTAATGCAGTCATCGACATGCCACGTGATGACAAAGGCAATCGCGAAACTGGCGGACAAAAAACTGTTCGAGAATCATTGATCCATGCTGAGATGGATCCTCCAGTATCCGATGACGAGATTGAAACGTTGAAGGGAGAAATTGTTCGGGTCCTTGACGATGTGTCCCTCGCCGTTGCCGACTGGGAGCCTATGCGAGCACGCTTAGCGACTTGCATCACCCAGTTGGAACAAACACGTCTTGCTGGTATCGACGGCGACGACCAAAAAGAAGCAATCGAGTTTCTAAAATGGCTTTGGAATAATCATTTCGCCTTTCTTGGAATTCGGCATTTTGCATATTCCGAAAACAATGGTGAAATGAAATTCGAACATATCGTCGAAGATGATCTAGGAATTTTAAAAGATCCAGAACGACGAATTTTGAAATCCACTTTCCAGCCAAGTGGTGACTTGTCACCAGCTGTCGAAGCCTTCTTGCAATCTGGCGAACCGATTATCATTGCCAAGGCCAACGCTAAATCACTTGTCCATCGTCGAGTTTATATGGACTATATTGGTGTAAAAACATACGCCAATGATGGCCGTGTAACTGGTGAACAGCGTTTTGTCGGGCTATTCACGTCAGATGCCTATAATCGCCCCGCAACCGATATTCCCCTAATACGATCGAAGGTGAAAGCCGTTCTAGATACGACTGCTTTTCGTCCAGGCGGTCATAATGAAAAGGCCCTTTCCAATATTCTGGAAACTTATCCACGCAATGAGTTATTCCAGATTGATCACGACACGCTTCGTGAAACAAGCCTCGGTATTTTACGCCTTTATAAACGCCCCCGCGTAAAATTATTTCTTCGGCGCGATCGCTTTGAAAGATTTGTCTCAGCACTTGTTTACATTCCACGCGATCGCTTCAATTCCGATACACGGGAACAAATTGGCGAGCTACTAGCGACGACTTACAACGGTAGAATGTCTTCGTTTTCGCCATCATTTGGCGACGCATCCCTGGTTCGTGTGAATTTCATTATTGGTATTGACCCCGGCGCGCCAGTTGGTCCCGGTATTACAGAGTTGACGCGTATTATTCGCACAATTTGTCGAAATTGGAGCGACGACCTGTTGGACGCGATTCGCGCTGGCAATAGTGGTCCCGTGACGACCGCGCTCTACACAAAATATGAAAGAGCTTTTGGGGGTGGTTATAAAGAGCACACTTCTCTTGACGACACTCTAAAAGACATCAAGTGCCTGGAACAACTCAATGGCGATAATACGATCCTACGGGCTTACCGCTCAGAAGATGATGGCGATCAGATTGTCCGATTGAAAATTTATAGACAAGGTGGACCGCTCGCTTTGTCGAAACTGATTCCAACAATTGAAAATCTTGGCCTTAGCGTCGTACAAGAGTCAGGACACCAAATCCAACCGGCCGACCATGCCAGAATGTGGGTTCAAGACTTCCACACCGAACAAAATGAAGGCATGTCCGTTGGCCTAGATGAGGTCAAAGAGACCTTCGAGGATACAATCCTTGCGGTGCTTGATGGGCATGCAGAGGATGATGGTTTCAACGCCCTTGTACTGACGGCAGGCGTAAGTTGGCGAGAAGCTTGGTTGTTAAGGGCAGCTGCTAAACACCATCAACAAACAGGATTTTCATATTCTCCAGCCTACATGGAAGAAGCGCTCGGAAAACACCCGACTATTGCACGTGATTTGGTCGCAGCATTTCACGCCCGCTTTAACCCAGCCGGCCCAAAAAGCGCAGATCATCGCAAAAAAGATATTGCCGATGTAGAGAATAGAATATTCGAAAGCCTAAACGACGTCGAAAGCCTCGACGAAGATAGAATTATTCGACGATTTTTGAACTTGTTCTCGGCGATTACGCGGACAAATTATTACCAGCGTTCCGCTAATGGCGACTACAAGCCATACATATCATTTAAGATCGACAGTAAACGACTTGATGAGCTGCCAGAGCCGCGACCCTATCGGGAAATTTTCGTATCTGGACCGCGTGTTGATGGTGTCCACTTACGGTTCGGCCCAGTCGCGCGCGGCGGTTTACGTTGGTCAGATCGACGAGAAGATTTCCGTACTGAGGTACTTGGGCTAGTCAAAGCACAACGCGTTAAAAATGCTGTAATTGTGCCGAACGGGTCAAAAGGTGGATTTTATCCAAAACAATTACCTGTTTCGGGTGATCGCAATGCCGTCTACGAAGAAGGTCGCGAAGCCTATAAGCTTTTCATCCGCGGGCTCTTGGACCTAACCGATAATGTGGTCCATAGTAAAACCATCTTTCCGGACAATACTGTTTTATGGGATGATGCCGACCCATATCTTGTTGTTGCTGCCGACAAAGGAACAGCGCAGTTTTCTGATACGGCCAATGCGATCTCAGAAGAATACGGCTTTTGGCTTGGTGATGCATTCGCGTCGGGTGGGTCTGCCGGCTATGACCACAAAGTCATGGGCATTACAGCACGCGGTGCTTGGGAAGCAGTGAAGCGCCATTTCCGCGAAATGGGTAAAGATATCCAGAACCAGGTTTTCACTGCCGCTGGTGTCGGTGACATGTCAGGTGATGTATTTGGCAACGGCATGTTGCTTTCAAAGAAAACCAAACTGATTGCTGCTTTTGATCATCGTGACATTTTTATCGATCCAAAACCGGACGCAGCAAAATCTTACAAGGAACGCAAACGTTTATTCGAATTGCCACGCAGCTCTTGGCAAGATTTTGACAGCAAACTAATTTCAAAAGGTGGTGGCGTCTTTTCTAGATCAGTAAAGTCAATTTCTATATCGCCAGAAATTCGAGAGCTACTCGGCATTACTGAAACCAAATTGCCCCCCAATCAACTTATCAAAGCAATCTTGAAAGCGCCGGTTGAGCTATTTTGGTTAGGTGGAATCGGTACTTATTTCAAAGCAGAAGATGAGGAGCACTGGCGGGTCGGTGACCGGGCAAATGACGTCGTGCGTATCAATGCCAATGAAATGAAAATTAAGGTCATTGGGGAAGGCGCAAATTTAGGACTTACCCAACTCGCGCGGATTGAGTTTGCACGTAATGGTGGTCGGATCAATACGGATGCCATAGACAATTCTGCCGGAGTCGATTCATCGGATCACGAAGTGAATATAAAAATCTTACTTTCTTCGGCAATCGAACAAGCGGATCTTAAATCGGAAGACCGTAATGCGCTGCTTGCCTCAATGACTGATGATGTGGCTGATCATGTTTTGTGCCACAATTACGAGCAGACACGTGCCGTCACCCAAATGGAGCTTAGCGCTGCCAAAAACCTAGATGTGTATGCACGGTTTATGACGACATTAGAACGTCAGGGACGATTAGACCGCGAAATCGAATTCCTGCCAGATAGTGAACAGATCATGACTTTACGCCAACAAAATGCTGGTTTGACGCGACCGGAACTGTCGGTTTTGCTTGCTTATGCAAAGATGTGGTTGTTCGACGAATTGGCCGCATCAACGGCACCTGATGACCCAATTTTCGAAGGTGAGCTGTTTAGCTATTTTCCGGATGCGCTCCACAAGTTTACCAAGCCTATCGTTTCGCATCCATTGCGCCGAGAAATCATTGCAACGCGCCTTTCAAATGAAATTGTCGATAGTTGTGGTGTCAGTTTTGCGCAACGTGTTACTGAAACGACGGGTGTTGATTTTGCGACTGTAACCCTCGCCTATGAAGCAGTTCGCAGAATCTACAATCTCAGTGAGCTTGCTGCAGAAATAAACGAACTAGACAATAAAGCGTCAGCGGAGTTGCAAACCGAGTTGTATGTAGAAGCCGCAGATCTTATTCGCGACCAAGTCTTTCACATGCTTAGCGATCAAAAATCCAAAGATGCACTCATAAACAATGGATTAAAGGCTGTAATTAGCCGATACCAAACGCCAGTTGCCGAATTTAAAAAAGCGCTGCCATCGATCCTGCCGCCTCTCGCCGCCAAGGCTTTGACAGCACGTCATGAACATTGGGTCTCGCAGGGGGCGACCAAGGACATTGCTCAGAAAGCCGCTCTACTCCCGTCTTTGCAATATTCATTCGATATTGTTGATATTGCTGCAGAAACTGGCTGGTCCAACCCTGGTGTCGGCGCTGCGTTCTTCGCAACGGGTCGCATTTTGAATATTGATGCATTGAGAGAAAAAGCGAATGCTGAGCCTCCTGCTGATCACTATGACACGGTCGCAGTTCGACAGATCATTGAGGACCTCGCCGTTCGTCAGCGTCGTTTGACCCTTCAGATCATCTCTTTTGCACGAACAGAGCCGAAAGGTCAGCCGGCAGAATGGATTGAAAAGTTGCTATCTCGGTGGGTTGAATTCAATCATGACGAAGTCAAAGGATTTGACGTAGCCGCTTCAGAATTGGATTTAGGAGGCCCGGTTAGCGTTGGTAAATACACGCTCTTCATCCGAAAAATTGATGAATTGATTGAGACGGCATCATCATAAATGGCCGTAATTTCGAAATTAATGTCGAAAATGGCGGACGCCTGTGAATACCATTGCAAGGCCGGCTTCGTCCGCAGCGGCAATTACTTCATCATCACGCATTGAACCACCAGGTTGAATGACCGCCGTCGCACCTGCTTCGGCTGCCGACAACAGGCCGTCCGCAAATGGGAAAAATGCATCTGAAGCAACGACAGAGCCTTCGGTTAATGGTGCCGATAGCCCACACGCTTCTGCTGCATCAATCGACTTTCGTGCCGCAATCCGACTTGAATCCAACCGACTCATTTGCCCAGCACCAATGCCAACTGTCGCATTATCTTTTGCATATACAATTGCATTCGATTTCACGTGTTTTGCGACTTTGAATGCAAAAAGCAAATCTTTAAGTTCCTGTTCGGAAGGATGCCGTTTTGTTACGACCTCTAAATCAGACCGTGTCACGCAGCGATTGTCTCGTGACTGAACCAGAAACCCGCCTGCAAGGGGCTTGATCAGGCTGCCGGGAGCATCAGGGCTCGGTAGGCCACCGGCGATCAGAAGACGAAGATTCTTCTTGGCTTTAAAGAGATCAATGGCATCGTCGTCAGCTGCCGGCGCAACGACAACCTCCGTAAACGTCTTAATAATTTTTTCTGCCGCTGTTGCAGTAACCGTTTGGTTCAAAGCCACAATGCCACCAAATGCCGAGACTGGATCGCAACGAAATGCTTTTTCGTAAGCACCCAAAATTTCAGTATCAATTCCAACCCCACAAGGGTTCGCGTGTTTAATAATTGCAACAGCGGGCGTAGCTGGGTCAAATTCAGCAATCAATTCATAAGCAGCATCTGTATCGTTGAGATTGTTATAGGACAATGCCTTTCCTTGAACCTGTCGAGCAGTCGCAACGCCAGGTCGGTCCTCTCCAGTACTGTAAAACGCCGCGGATTGATGTGGGTTTTCACCATAACGGAGTTCATCCACAAGGTGCCCACCAATTGAATATTGCTGCAGAGAGCCAGCATTCGTTTCCTTGCCAAGCCATCTTGCAATTGCACTGTCATAGGCAGCTGTCATCGCAAATGCCTTCGTTGCGAGGTCAAGTTTTGTCGACTTTGACAATCCGTTTTGTTTTTCAATTTCTTCAGCGACGAAACTATAGTCGTCGGGCTGGGTGACCACGCCGACAAAACCATAATTCTTAGCTGCGGCGCGAACCATTGCCGGCCCGCCAATATCAATATTTTCGATACATTCATCAAAGGCAGCACCACGTTTTAATGTCGCCTCAAATGGGTAAAGATTGACCACCAATAGGTCGATATCAGGAATTCCATGTTCCCTCATCGCGTCGAGATGTTCCCTATTATCTCGCAGCGCCAACAACCCACCGTGTATTCGGGGGTGCAGCGTCTTAATTCTACCATCCATCATCTCTGGAAATTCTGTGATTTGTGAAACATCGCTCACATCCAAACCGTTCTCGCGCAACATTTTTGCTGTACCGCCGGTGGAAACCAACTCAATTCCAGCAGCAGATAATCGCTTTGCGAACTCTGCTATTCCTGTTTTGTCTGACACTGAAATCAGTGCACGGCGCACTGGAGTGATGTTGCTCATCTAATCCTCATTGAATTTCGCATAAATGGCATTGAGCCAGCATTAATAATTTTGATAACTGCTTACTGGTTTGACTGATTCCGCACTGAAGACGAGTCACCCCGGGTTACTGAGAATTCCGGCACCAAATGATGTACCGCTTCATCAAGGCCCGAAAGGTTTGCCTCCTTCGCACTCTCTATAACATCGCCCAACCTAGGCGATAGCAACGGCAAATCGATCATCGCTGGGGATGCCAACAGAACGCCGTCGGTACCGGTTTTTATCAGCTTTTCCGTATCAAGAAAGATCTCTTCGAAGAGTTTTTCGCCAGGACGCAACCCAGTAAACTTAATCTCAATATCCTCAGGGGACTTCAACCCGTATGCCGTCACCATTCGTTTCGCGAGATCGATAATTTTGACTGGATCGCCCATATCCAGAACAAATACACGGCCATCATGGGTCACAATGCTTTGTTGCCCGCTATCAAGGCTCGATGCTTGGAGAACGAGCTGAACAGCCTCGCGGGTCGTCATAAAAAAGCGCAAAATGTCCGGGTGGGTGACCGTAATCGGGCCGCCCCGTTCGATTTGACGTTTAAAAAGCGGAACAACTGATCCCGTTGACCCAAGGACATTCCCAAAGCGAACCGTCACAAAACGCGTATCATTTTGCGCGACGTCTAATGCTTGGGCATATAGTTCAGCAATGCGTTTCGTCGCCCCCATAAAGCTCGTTGGGTTGACCGCCTTATCGGTAGAGATGAATACAACCGCCTCAGCTCCAATGGCGAGAGACATGTCAAAAACACTTTTGGCACCGAAAACATTCGTCAACGCACCTGCGCAGCGATTTTCCTCGACAATCGGAACATGCTTGAAGGCGGCAGCGTGGACGACAATTTCAGGTTTCACGCGCTGAAAAACGCTCTTCAAATGTTCCATCCGACAAACATCAGTCAGCGCTGAGGAAATGATGTCTCCATACCCAGCTTCTTTTAGCTCTAAATCGATTTGATAGAGCGCAAACTCTGCATTATCGACGAGCGCGAGATGTGCTGGTGAGAAGGCCGCAATCTGACGGGCAAGTTCAGATCCTATCGTGCCCCCGGCACCTGTCACCAAGATACGACGTCCAGCAATAAACTTACTGGCGGCTCGCTGATCAATTTTTCGCGGGGTGCGTGGCAGCAAAAACGACCAATCCGTAATCGTCCTGCCCTTCAATGAGGCAGGGGATGATTTCCCGAAGTTCAAAATATTGCTAATCACTTGGCTAATCATCGCCACATGCCCGCCTATACACCGCCCAGAAAAGTAACTCATTCAATACCGGTACGTAAAGCCAGTAATCCGGTCAGACGATATCTGAACGAGCAAATGCCCACCTTGCTGAAAGCCTCGCGCCTTTCAATGCCCCAAATCCTGATGCTGGGAGCACAATCTGTTCGGCAGCAATAGGTGCGCCACCTTCCCCGCAATATACGGTCTTTTCTAGCCTTAGATCCGGACAATTGGATTTAAATCGCCACCCTTCTTTGTTGGGCAATAGGAGAATTACAGATCGACGATCACGTGCGAGGGAGGCGCGGACACTTGGATGCAGATGAAAGCGCCATACCGCCGTGGCAATCATTTCGGCATTAAGGCCTTCAATTAACTCTTCGCCGCGCAAATTGCCGCCGCCAGCAGCCAAAAACATCCTTCTTGAATACTTCCCTGATAGGCCTTCATGCGGTGCCGATAGTTCGCGATCATATTCAATCAACTGACCTTTAGAATCCTCCGCGCGCCGATGGGAGCTCTGCTCATGCAAAATGCGGTTGTCTTGAAAAGAAAGAGATGAATGAGCGTCGCGTTGGGAAAGCGCGTTTCCCCATTCTCGTGCGCGATGAGCGCCATTTCCACAATTTGTCAAAATTCGGCTGCGGCCCGAAGAGAAATGAAAAGAACCAGCACTTCGAAAAAGAGCGCCAACACTTTCCACACCAACATCTAGAATAACTGTTGCGCGTCCCGCCGTGAGCTTGTGATATCCCGAATGACGAGCAAAGTCGCTCGGCGCATTTTCCGGATCAAGCATGGTCTGTAAAGATGTAATGGCGTTACCATCATCCTCATACCCTCCATTAAAGATCGCCAACTTGCCATCAGCACAGCGGAAAAATGTCGCCATAGCGCTTGTGCGTACAACGGTGTGGCGCAGGAACCCCGGCGGTTGAAATCCGCGGGCCTCAATTGCTTTCAAAACAGATTGCAGTCGAACCGCCAATTTCAGCTGCCGCGATGGGTTTCGACTCACATGTGCCCCGTCGGGACGCAATTGTAAGCGCAATTCCCGGCGCGCCATTTCGAGTCCGCGTTCTGCAGGACCTTCACATCCCGGCAAACAAAACCCTGCGATGGTCAATCCAAGAGAGGTCATGAGACGATCAAATCCCGTTTCAGACCGATGTGCCGTCCGCGCTAGGTGGCGCGTTTGCCTTGCCATTGAAGTAAGAATTCGGCTTCGCCAAGTCGCATCTGATTTAGCAAGCACTAATGGATGATGCGCACACAAATTCACTAACCGCTCTGAGGTAAAATAGGGTGCCCAAGCCTCTGGTGACCATTTTTCATTTTGCTTTAGCCAAGATCGGACCAACTGCCGGGCCACTTCCTGTCCTGCATCTTCCAAAACCGCGAGATGGCGGAGCCAGGAAAATTCTTGCAAAAAAGCAAATACCGCGCCTTCAGGCTGGGCGATATCCCAAATCCGTTCTATCTCACCGTCGCAGTCAATCGATTCCTCACTAAACGAGATACGTCCCCGCGCAAAAGCCCGGGCCAAGTCCTTGTCCGCCGTAAACGGATCAAGTGGCTGGGATAGCACCCGGTCTGGTGCAGGTCCTTTTAGCTGGGCTTGATAAAACGGACTTTCGCCCCAAGCCCGCTGCACTCGATTTAATATATCGGTCGAACGCGATGTCGACGGTGACGCATTTTTTTTTGACGCCCCCGCCATTTCAATTTCCCGAACGCAACGCGCTAATGTTGGCGGCGTACGCATTGGCACCACCACGGAATACGGCGGAACCTGCGACCAGCATGTTAGCACCCGCGGAAATAGCTTTTGGCGCCGTTTTTGGATCAACACCGCCGTCAACCTCCAGCAATATATCTTTACCCGTTTGATCAATCATTGCACGAACCGCCTCAATTTTTCGCAACTGAGAACTGATAAACGATTGACCACCAAAACCTGGGTTCACAGACATAATTAGTACTAAGTCCAAGTCTTCAATAATCGACTCAATGACCGATACAGACGTAGCTGGGTTAAGCGCAACGCCCGCCTTGGCTCCCACCATTTTTATCCGCTGCACAGTTCGATGGAGATGCGCACCAGCCTCTGGGTGAACCGTTAAAATATCCGCACCGGCATTTTTAAAATCTTCAATGTATGGATCTACCGGTTCGATCATCAAATGCACATCAAATGGAAGATGGGATGACGGCCGAATCGCCTTCACGACAGCTGGCCCAATAGTCAAATTCGGTACAAAATGCCCGTCCAT
>JAJFGD010000108.1 GCA_021776315.1 Hyphococcus sp.
CTTGATCATGAGTCATGCCGATTTCTTTGCACGCCAAACAAACCAAGGTTAGTAAATGGGCTCGCACGGCTTGTTTGCTTTCTTCTGTTTTAAAAAATTCACTCATTGTCTTTGTTTGTTAGCTATTGACCTTGTTTGCGCGAGTGAAAATTGGACTGCCATGAGCGCATCTGTTCATGGTTCTAACGTAAGGTCGCGACATGTACCTATCCACTGCACACCCGGCGCACATCGCTTTGCCATCTCCATTATCAAATGGCACAACAAACGATTGGCCGCAGTCTGCGCATGGCTCGTGATATTTTTCTCCGCTCATCTATTAATTCCCTTGGTTGTTGGCTTCAGGCTAAGTCCTATGCGCTCCATGTCCGCAACAAACTGGCCCAAAGTTGGGATCGGGTAATTGCATTCGTAATATTTTTTTTTGGCGCGGGAAGTTGTCGACATAAACCCTGATAACGTCGCCTCCGAGACAGCTAATCGTGCCTGCGCTACTACCGTATTCATCAAGCACTTGATAAGCTGCGAATCGATCATCTGGGACGCGCTCAATATTCTCAAAGACAGAATCTAAAACGTCTTTATTAAAACCTTTTGCTGTTATGATTTCACTCATCTATTCGGTTCCCCTGGCTGGCTTCAAACTTTCCCAAAGTTCCGGGGTGTAGGGTGTCCAGATCGTTTCATCCATGTACGATTTGGCGTCTCCCTTGCTCATGCACACATATGTCCCAAAGACAGCACTTCCTCTGCGGCGCCTCAGACTGTTTTGTTGATCATGTATATTCATGACAATAATCTCAGTGTCGTTATCTGGCGGCATCTGATCCGAGCATTTGATCCAGTTTGGTTGTGTCATGGTTTTGCTCGTCGTCATTTCATCCCTCTTAGTGTTTATTCAGTCCAGATGGCGTTATAGTTAACGGTTTTTTATCGTTCTGTGCTGCAATAAAATAACCCCGCATGAATTCATCGCCGTGCATTCCTCTCAGTAACGCGAGTGTTGCCATGTTCATTTTTAGAGCAAAATCCTCTAATTCTTCGTTGCTTAATTCTTTTGCTCTTTCCATTGTTGTATTTAGCAGATCGTTTTGTTTGCTCATATCATCACCTATGGTGTTTTAATTGGCTCATCTCTCTGCCTTATATTGATGTCTTGATAGCTCATAGTGCGGCCCGTCTACGAATGCTTTTTTGCCCCTGACCTTGCGGCATTGTTGTATGTAGTGTTCGACCAGTTCTTCAGGTGGTCTTTCACTTTCAGTAAAGTTGATATCCCAGCAGCCGCCCCAGACAATTGGGATGCCGTGGTGTCTTGCCGCTCCACGCATAGACTCTGCAATTTTGTATATTGGCCCCCACTCCCAACGCAGCTTTCCGTTTATGTACGGCACGAGATCAACTGCATGGCCGGTGATGTGTCTTGAGTTGAGTGTCTTGCTGGCGCCGCATTTAAGCAGCATTCTTTGTTCAGCAAGGGTTCTGATTCCGTCATGAACAGTGAAATCTTGCGCTGTAATCTCTATTGCCTTTTTGACGACTTTAACTAAGTCGGGGTGGACTCCGTTTAATTCAGCTAGTGAGTGTTTTCCTAGTTTCATGATTCCGGTTTCTCCGATTTTTTTATTACACGCATCGTTTTTTCGTAATCCGACAGTCCAGGAAACATGCTGTTGAACGTCCATTTGAACGGGTTAAGCACATTGTGATCATATTGCTTGATCGGGTCGTGTTTGTTTTCTAGCATAAATGATACTTTCCAGTTATTTTGTAGCGTAATGATATCCATTGCGCGTTCCGTGTTTTCTTGCACCAATCCGAGTTTGTAATATAGATAAATAAATGCGACGAACACGACAAGCGCGGCAATAGTGATAGTTGCAAATAAGAGTGACATTAAGTCCGATAATGTTGAATCCATTTCTACACCTTTTATAGATTGACAGTTACGTGCTTGATCTTGCCTTCGGTTATTGCTGTGAAAAGGGCGCGGCTTAGATTTTCATTGGGCGGTGTTGAGTCGATGATTGACGCTAATAATGTCTCTACTACTTGAGCGGTGTCGCGCTTGCTTTCAGTGGATGGCTCGCAGCTTCGCTTTCGATCAAATTTTCCGTCCAAGTCATCTTTGCAAATAGCTTTTATAGCTATACATAAATCATTCAGAGCGTTGGCGCGAGCTTCTTTGGGAAAAGGGTAGGCCGAATTAACCGCAGTTATAATTCTCTGAAGAACACGCAAATTAGGTTTTTTGTCTGGAAAGCTTGGGCGGGCTAAATCAGCGCTAATTGCTGACAATAAAAGGAACATTGCTTGACGATAATCAACGTTTTCTTGGTCCAAGCTTTGACGGTTGCTGTTACTCATTGGGCTTCTCCATGTCTGACGATGAGTTCTTCAATAAGCCCCGAATATTCTCCTGCCATCAGGAAAAAATCATTCTCAAGCGGCTCCTCCTCTGAACCAGCAGCCATTTTTTTGTTGTTGATGTCCAGTATTTGCAGTTTACTCAGTGAAAAATCACCGTGCAGTTGAAAACTAATCGAGTTGTTGTAAGTCATTGCAAGGCGGGTAACCGCTTTCCCTTGCATTAAATGCTTTCTTACTTCTTCGGTGTCCAGCGGTTCATTTTTATATTTGATTGACCCTCCGCCTTCTTCCTCGATCTCGCAGCAGCGATCTACTGTAAAAGATCCTCCGTAGCTGTCATCGATCAGCATATTGCGCATAAAACCGAAAGGGGATAGGCTGGTTTCTGGTTTCTTCAGTCCATCAAAACCACTTCTAATCATAAGTTGTATCGCGTCATCAACTCTGCTGTTTGACGTTGTATCCAGGCACAAGAGCCCCTCAGCAGGGTTGATCCAGATCCTTGTAAATGAGCTGGTCACGAATGCTTTTGCCCAAAGCGCCTCAAGCACAGTCTCTTTCATGTTTCGCAAAAATATTCTTGATTTCGGCATTAGCGTGTCACCCGTTTCCTAAATGAATTTTTTGATTCGCAAATCCATTTCTTTCTTTACAACCGAGGCCGGGATGACTTTCTTCTGTGTTTCGATACTCAATAAAATTTGGTTATGAATATTCAGTAATGGCTCTCTGTCACGTACTGCCGCCCATCGACTACCAACCTCGTTTGGCACAGACAGAATTTCTTTGAGTTTGTCTACGTCGGGAACCCAGCCTACAGGCGAGGAAAATACAGTTAAGTTTTTAAACATTTGCTGTCTCCTTGGTTTTTGATGACTGTCTTTCCAAAGCCCCGTTTTCTATCCAGTAGGGCTTTATAGTTCCCGGCAAACCGGACGGAACGGCCTTTAGCGTGCCGAATACAAAGCAGGTCTCCAGGTCGCCTGACTCAGCAAGCGAGTTCAGCCAGAAAATGAAGTCGCTGCGGTTTTGCATGTCCAATACATCAAACCGATCCAGGAACAACATTTTTATCCCACTTATGTACGAGATAGCCTCGGCAATCATGGCTTCAGTTCTCCATTGTCCTGACTCGGATAGCAAGTGATATGGCTGCTGTGTTTTGCCGTCCGATGACAGAACTTGCATGTCACTTCCGATGCTTACCTGGCCCCATCGAGCGTCGCCAGCAGACTGTTTAAGCCGGTTGTTGAGCGGCGTTAAAGCTTCTGAGAGGATGTCGTTTTGGATTCCGTTCGGAGATAGCGCGTCTGAGATTTTCAGCCAACCGAGGATGTCGTCATGAAGTTCTCTGGCTGTTGCGATTAGACGTTCTCGGCTCACTGCATTTGTATACATCTCTTTGAATTTATCAGCGTCAGACCTGACGGCTTGCCGTTCTTGCGTGTTTTTTTCGATGGCTTCTTCAAGTGCTCTTGCATCAACAGGGGCATCGTCGGCTTCGTCAGAATCGATATTGGCTAATTTAGTGGTTGCCTCTTCTGCTAGAACGAGGTCGCGTTTACCGTTGTTAACCGAATTTCGGAGAATGCTAAGGCTTTTCTCATATTGAGCTAATTGGTCTGGCGCGACAGTATTTTCGTTTTCCTCGCCTTCATCCTTAGATGCTGCTGCGCTAACATGGGCACGCATTCTGCTTGTCAAGTCGCTGTATTCCTCCCACTCAACAACCAGTCCAGTTTCCTCACTTACGACACCCGCCGTAGAATCAAC
>JAJFGD010000109.1 GCA_021776315.1 Hyphococcus sp.
TGTTGGTGTATTTTAGAAAATATGACCAGGTCTTCGATTCATTTTCTAATTCTGCGATTAGACGTTCTTTATACCCTTCCCCGATCTGGCGATTAGCGCGCGCATCATTCCAGTTCGAAACCTGGATACCAATAAAGACGCCCACAACAACGATGAGGAAATCAAGCGCCACCGCTGTCCAGTTTTGCGCTTTGACATGTTCAGTGATGCGACGCAAAAGCACGAAATCCCCCCGATTAGGTCGTTTTCATGCTTATAGGAATGTTTGATTGGCTTTGATAGCGCAACACAATGATCATTTTGTATCTTCGAGCGGCGGCGAAATACGTTTCACGCGTTATGTCGCTTGTTTAAACTGTTTACCGAAAAGCACTTTGATCAACCAAAAGAACAACAAAATGATCACAAGTAAGACAGGGACAAAAAAGGCCGGGTTGCCTTGCATGCTTTCAGGAAAGACTTGTTGCTGACCTAAGAAGAATGATGCAACCGCCATAAACATCGCATAGGTCATGCGCCATAAATGCCGGGCGATCCTTTGCGCGCCACCAATGCCGCGCCGCATCAAAACGCTGAGATCCGACAAGGCAGCGATAACCGCAACGCTACCAAAGATAAGATAGACAGGCGCAGGAAATCCATCTTTCCGACCGGTCTCGCTATTCATGGCTTCAAACCCGGAAAGAAGCCCGTAGGCAGCGATACCAATAACCGCGACCAAGGCAATTTTCTCAAAACTACCGATCGTGTTTTCGGCCTGTTTCACCGTCGCCCAACCGGTCGCGGTCATATAAAATGTTAGTGTACCAGCAAGAATTGATGCGCCTTCGTGATTGATATAGGCCAAATAGGCACCCGTCCCCGACATCAACAGCATAAAGACGAAGAAGATATTCCCAGCCGCCCGGTGTGGTGTGGATCCTTTTTGAAACCAAAGAGCCCCAGCGCCAGCGAGCATACTGACCGACCCCCCAAGGATATGGATATGAACGAGTGATAATGGTTCCATGATTTTTTCTCCTTGGTCTTAAAGTCCTAAGGGAGCACCCGTGATCATCGCCTGGCAAAATTTCGCAAATGCGAAAATGCCAAGTCCCATAGCGAGGGTAAGCGCCGCCAAAAGAAGGCCAACAAATAAATGAGCGAATGGGTTCGCGCCTTCTTTGGACCGCATATAGATTTCGAGCACACCCAAAGGCACGAGATAGCAACCAAAGGTCCATATTTTAAAAAACGGGTCTTCAGGCGGAATCTCGCGGCCCAACAAGCCATTAAGGGCGAGATAGAAAAATGCACCAATTCGTAAAAACCATTGCGCGTTTGACACAAGGAAAAGACGCATGGCCCAGCGCCGGTGAATGGGGATATTGCGCGCGATCGCGTAACGCGCCGTTAGAAAGGCGAATGTCAAAATTAGGACGCCGTTGAAACTCGTGGAAAGCCCATCAAGAAATGTCGGGCTCGTCTGGCGTACCCATACTAAGTAGAAACCAGACAGGCTGAGCCCGACCACGGTGAACAGAAATACTCGACCATTCCAGCGGTGAAATGTGGGCGCATATTGCCTGATCTGGGGTACCAGCTGCAGCGCACCGCCAAAAGCGATGATCCCGGCCGCCAGGGCATGGCTGAGATAAGCTAAATTGCCGATCTGATCCCCTTCTTCATAAGGGGTGCGCCCAAAAACAGCGAGGCGGTTCCAAACCTCAAAATCTCCGGTGACCGCCGACGTGCCGTAAAAAGCCGCGATGTAATAGAAAAAGGCCCACTGCCCCAGCAACAAAACCAGGAAAAAAAATCCACCTGCGCCGGAAATGAACCAACGGGTCAAAGCGCCATTCTTTGACGTGGAGCCATCAGCGGATGTCGGTTGAGTAGCCGCCCCATGGCCATATTGGGGTAAATTTTCGTTGTTAAGCACAAATTGGTCCTCATCAAAGGTCGGTTCATCGCGCAACACATTGAGTACGCAGTGTTTTCACCTAAGATCGATTTTGACGGCCGGTCTCTCCAATTTGGAAAATGAGCAGTATTTCTGGTCAAATTGGCGAGATTTTTTTTAAATGCTAACCTGCAATGAGCGACAGGAAAGATTGGCGGCGGGGCGATGACCAAAATTTTGCAACCAAGTATATTGTTTGAACCCCTTGGCGTCGCGATGCCATCTTTTGGTGCACGCATCGCGACCAAAATTCGACAAATGAAAATTGAACCCGCCGAAATTTTTTGGTGGTGTTTTGTTGGGGCTATCGCCGCTAGCTCCACCTTACGTCATCTCGGCGACGTAACCGGGCCACTATATTACGTATTAACCGTTGGCGGCACTGCTGCCTGTGGATGGGCCTGGCTTTTTGCTCGCTCGATTTTTCGACCAAAGGGCAGTTTTGGCACTTGGCCCCTATTTGCCATCGGGGCCATCATCGCCTTTGAATCTTTTTGGGGATTTACGAGCGGCCTTTCCATCGAGGGCGTCAGTGGGGATATTCGCCGAGTTGCCGCCAATGCCGCATCGATAATTTGCATTTCCGCCCTTGCTTTTGTTTTTGTTGAAGCGATCTCTGGTTACAACGCCCAGTCGCCGAAAGCAGAACGCCGTTTTCGCCAGACCTTTGTCGTGATGTTTGGAGCATTTATTGCGATTACGTTGGTGATGTTCTTGAATCCCGAAGACGGCAGTTTCTTTGCTAAATGGCAAAACCTCGCAATCTATTCCAGCGTCGCGATCTTACTCATTGGCGGCCGTATGGCGATCGCTTATCGCAAGAAAAAACCTTTGGCCGTACCCCGAGTACCGACACGACCAAAAATTGCGACAAGGGCGGTTGGCGACGCAGCCTTGACGCAGCGCATTGTTGCAACAATCGAACGCGACAACCTTTTCGCCACGCCTAATATCAAAGTGGCGGATTTAGCGGCTGCGCTTGGTGAGCATGATTACAAAGTGACCCAATGCATCACGGGCATGTTGCAATATCGAAATTTCAACCAATTCATCAATTCTTACCGCATCTCCCACGCAAAGCGCATGCTGTTGGATATCGACGAAGAGCGGCCGATATTGACCATTGCATTTGAATGCGGTTTTAACTCAATCGGGACGTTCAACCGCGCCTTTAAAGACATTGTTGGAAAGTCACCGCGGGAATATCGCTCATCCCGTGGGACCCCATTGGACCTGGCACAAGCGGGATAAGCAACACACTAATATTATTCCGGCGTTCGGCGATCATTCCAAATTAGTTTTGAGGCCAACCAATTACCATTCGCTTGGCGCTCCGCCACCGTTAGATAGTTGCCTTCTTGGTTATAGCTGGCACCGTCATAGTCAAATTTCAAAACATAGCGCCCATTGATCACGCCTAGGTCACCATCAATCGTAATATCACTGGGGGTATGTTCAAATACAAACGTGTTCGTGGGAGGTGCCCCTTCGGGAAACCAGAATTGACGAATGGCATCTGCGCCGCGGCTAGGGTCCGTTCCCATGCCCGGCATAATTACCGCATCTGCCGTTAACAATGGCATGATGGCGGCCTCTTGGGCGTCACTGCCTTGCAGTTTCCAACCGGCCACATATGCGTCGTCGAGCGCACGCAGCTGCGCCTCGTCATCATTGCTGTGGCCAGTACATGCCGTAACCAAAACAGCTATAAAGATAACAAGTCCCGTTAAAAAGCGCATTTATCTCTCCTCTCGCGATGAAAGCGCCGTGATTAAAACATGATCATGGGCCCAAGAAAAGCGAGCCTATCGATTCGCAACTGCGATTAAGGCTCGCCCTCGCCCATTTGCTGCGTTTATAATCGCCGAATGAAAAAACGATACATCTTACCGTTTGTTCTCCTAGCAATCGCGGTCACTTTGTTTGTCTTGCGCACACCAGATACAGACGCCGCCGCCATGACTGCGAAATACACCAATGGGCAATCACGCTTCGTTGAAAATGATGCGGGGCTTCGGGTGCATTACCGTGATGCAGGAAATCCCACCGGCGTTCCCGTTGTTTTTCTCCATGGCAGTTCAGCGTCACTGCACACTTTTGCGCCATTGGTGGAACGGCTGGGCGGTGACTATCGTATCATTACCTATACGCAACCCGGGCACGGCCTGACCGGCGCACATCCGCGTGACGATTATTCTTTTACAGGTATGGCAGAGGCGCTTGATTTGGTCGTGGAAGAACTTGAGCTCGACCGATTTGTGTTAGGCGGTAATTCTATGGGCGGTTGGGTTTCATGGCGCTATGCGCT
>JAJFGD010000110.1 GCA_021776315.1 Hyphococcus sp.
AGCGGTGCGGCACCATTTTCCCGGCTGATCTATCCTTTACCGTCGCCTGACAGTCAGGGTGTGCATTACACCCGCGACCTCGGTGGTCAGGCAAAACTTGGGCCCGATATTTCCTTTATCGAGAGCAACACTGATTATAGCCTTGATCACGCGCGCCGCGCCGCTTTTGCCGATTCAGCGCGACGGTTTTGGCCGTCAATTGAGGAAGACAAGCTGGTGCCGGGCTATGCGGGGATACGGCCAAAGATCAAAGGCCCCGGGGAGGAAGGGGACTTTTTCTTCTCTGACCATGCTCATCACGGGATTGATGGCTATCTCGGTCTTTACGGTATTGAATCACCAGGCCTGACCACTTGCCTTGCGGTTGCAGACCATGCGGCGCAATTGCTTTCCTAAAGCGACTTGCGGGGCCGGGCGGTGCCCGCTATAGAGCGGCGCTTCGATGATGAGCGAGTTTGCTCAGATCACCCTATGGCGGGGTAGCTCAGTTGGTGAGAGCGCAGGATTCATAACCCTGAGGTCGGCAGTTCAAATCTGCCTCCCGCTACCAGTTTTTTTTGTAAATGATACTTAATCACGCAGCATCAGTAAGATGAGTGGATTAATTTCCTGACATTTTGCGCTGCAATCCGCCGCATTCGCATGACGCCCCGAACGAGTCTCTATAGGGTTTAGATCAGCTAATAGGGAGAACGATCGTGACACATTTTAAATCCGTGATTTTCGGGCTTTGTTCTGTCGCGCTCGTGGCTGCCTGCGATAGTCAGGCACCGTCCGCAACTGATGAAGAGAAAACCAACAACAAGGTCGGCTATGTGACCGCCCCCGACATTGCCCGGCACAGCGTCAATGCAGAGAACGGACGGGATCTCTTTGTTTCAAAGGGCTGCGTTATTTGCCATTCGGTCAATGGCGTAGGCGGCAAAGCGGCCCCGGCGCTTGATGCGGTTGTGGGCGCACCGATGATCGACCCGTTGGAGTTTGCCGCCCGTATGTGGCGCGGTGCACCAGCGATGATTGAGTTACAATCGATCGAACTTGGCTATACGATTTATTTGACCGCTGATGAGATCGGCGATTTGGCTGCGTTTCATGCAAGCCGCGAAGAGCAAGCGGAATTGACTGCGGATGACCTATCTGACGAGATGCGCGATGGTCTCCTCGATGAACGTTTCTGGGAAATGGAAAACTGGGATGATTTTCTACGCTCCGGACAAGAAACCGACTTCACAGTCGACGATACTCCAATCGACGAACAAGACCCGGAATAGGGGCCAATCACCTTTCATAGGGCTTGCCGCTAGGGCGCAGAGGCGCATCAACGGGGTCGTGATTCCACCCGCAAAAACCGCCGATCCTGCTTGACCGGATCGCTGGGCATATTCGTGGCCAATGAAGAACAGCGCTGAACGCGGTTTTTCGCCTCAGAACCGTGGATTCGCGTTGCCTTTGGCGGCGCACCTTTCTAGGTTGCGGCCAGTTTCGAACGGGCGATTTCCGCCTGATTGAGGAGGCTTGTCTTGGCGACCCCTGAATTCTTGCTTGAATATCTGCCAATCGTGGTTTTCCTAGGGATTGCCACCGTTTTGGCCCTTGGATTTGTCATCGCACCGGTGCTGATCGCGCCATCCGCGCCGGACCCTGAGAAAGTCTCCACCTACGAATGTGGATTTAACGCGTTTGACGACGCCCGGATGAAGTTTGACGTGCAATTCTATATCGTCGCCATCCTCTTTATCATTGTCGATCTCGACGTAGCATTCCTGTTCCCCTGGGCGGTGACTTTGTTCAACCCAGAGCTTGGTACGGACCGTGGGTTCCAGATTTTTGCTTTCTGGTCGATGTTCGTCTTCTTGTTCGTTTTTGCCGTAGGCTTCCTCTATGAGTGGAAGAAGGGAGCGCTGGAATGGCGTTAGACAACAAAGGTTTATCGCCTATTCCTTATGGGACGGGCGCACGCGTTGGCTCACCCGGTTATAACCCGCAAGCTGAAGACCCGTTTTTTGGCGAGTTGTCGGATCAACTGGCCGACCGTGGTTTCTTTACTGCACCGGCGGATGCGCTGGTGAATTGGGCTCGGACAGGCTCACTCATGTGGATGACCTTCGGGCTTGCTTGTTGCGCCGTTGAGATGATGCAAGCTTCCATGCCGCGCTATGATGTGGAGCGGTTTGGCTTTGCCCCGCGCGCCTCCCCACGCCAATCTGATGTGATGATCGTTGCGGGCACGCTGACCAATAAAATGGCACCGGCCTTGCGCAAGGTTTATGACCAAATGCCGAACCCGCGCTATGTGATCTCCATGGGGTCATGTGCCAATGGCGGCGGGTATTATCATTATTCCTATGCGGTGGTGCGCGGTTGTGATCGGGTTGTGCCGGTCGATATCTATGTGCCTGGCTGCCCGCCAACAGCTGAAGCCTTGGTCTATGGCATTTTGCAGCTGCAGAAAAAAATCAGACGAGAAGGGTCGATTGTTCGCTAGTCGCGTCATCGCGTAACGAACATCACAAGCGTTTATGACTGAAGAACTCAATGATCTCGGTGCCCATATTGCAAGCGCCATTGAAAACGACATTCGCGGCTTTCGGGTCGAACATGGGGAATTGACGGTTGATGCGCGCGCTGATCGCATCGTGCAGGTGTTGACCTTTTTGCGTGATGACCCGCTCGCGAAATTTCTGGTGATGATTGATCTGACCGGTGTTGATTATCCAGGCCGCTCAAAGCGTTTCGACGTCGTCTATCATTTGCTGTCTATGCACAATAACACGCGCATTCGCGTGAAAGTGAAGGTGGGCGAAGAAGAAACCATTCCAACGATCACGGGGGTTTATCCTTGTGCGGATTGGTTTGAACGCGAAGCCTTTGACATGTTTGGTATTGTCTTTGTTGGTCACCCTGATCTGCGCAGAATTCTGACGGATTATGGTTTTGAAGGCTATCCGTTGCGCAAAGACTTCCCGCTCACGGGCCATGTTGAAGTGCGCTATGACGACGAACAAAAGCGCGTCGTCTATGAGCCGGTGAAGCTGGTTCAGGAATTCCGCAATTTTGATTACCTCTCCCCTTGGGAAGGGGCACAATATGTGCTGCCCGGGGACGAAAAAGTCGATGCGGGTGAGGGATAGGCGCGATGGCTGAAAAAAATGGTCAATGTCTTTGCGGTACGGTGAAATTTTCCGCGACACCAACAGCAAATGAGGTCACAGTTTGTCATTGTGGGATGTGTCGCCAGCAAATGGCGGGACCGTTTTTTGCGATCGAATGCGGCTCTTCATTCAAGGTCGAAGATAGCCCGGCCTTGGGTATCTATTCCGCCTCCGATTATGGTGAGCGCATTTTTTGTAAAAATTGCGGCACATCTATCGCGTGGCGCACCAAAGACAATTCATTCTCGGAAGTTTCGGTCAATGCTTTCACCGATGTCGGTGAGCTGAAACTGAAACAGGAAATATTCGTGGACAACAAGCCCCATTATTATTCGTTTGCTGAGGAAACCACCCAGCTCACGGGTGCTGAAGTAATGGAAGCATTTGCGGCAGCGCAGAAAGACTAAACCAATGGCTGATGGACATAACATGCCCGAAGATTCTGCATCCGACGCGTCGTCGGAACGGAACTTCACGATCAATTTTGGTCCGCAACACCCAGCCGCACATGGTGTGTTGCGCTTGGTCTTGGAGCTGGATGGCGAGATCGTTGAGCGCGTGGATCCGCATATTGGGTTGCTACACCGTGGTACGGAAAAGCTGATCGAACACAAAACATATCTACAAGCGATCCCATATTTTGATCGCTTGGACTATGTGGCCCCGATGAATCAGGAGCATGCGTTTTGTCTCGCGGCGGAAAAATTGCTCGGCATTGATGTGCCAAAACGCGCGCAACATATCCGCGTTTTGTTTTCTGAGATCGGTCGGATCTTATCGCATATCCTCAACGTCACCACCCAAGCGATGGATGTGGGGGCGCTGACGCCGCCGCTTTGGGGCTTTGAAGAGCGTGAAAAGCTGATGGTGTTTTACGAGCGGGCTTCTGGCAGCCGAATGCACGCAGCCTATTTCCGGGTTGGTGGTGTGCATCAGGACCTGCCGCCTGAATTGATCGACGATCTTGATGCGTGGTGTGATCAATTCCCGCAGAAGATGAAAGACATTGAAACGCTGATCACCGATAATCGCATCTTCAAACAACGCAATGTTGATATTGGCGTGGTGACCAAAGAAGAAGCCTTCGCTTGGGGCTTTTCCGGTGTGATGGTGCGTGGCTCTGGCATTCAATGGGATTTGCGCCGCGCGCAGCCCTATGAATCCTATGATGAATATGACTTCCAAATTCCAATCGGCAAAAACGGTGATTGCTATGATCGCTATTTGTGTCGGATGGAAGAAATGTATCAGTCCGTTTCCATCATGAAGCAGGCGATTGCGAAACTGCGCGCCACGCCAGGCCCGGTGATGACGACGGACGGTAAAGTCGCGCCGCCAAAGCGCGGTGATATGAAGGGCAATATGGAAGCCCTGATCCATCACTTTAAGCTCTATACTGAGGGCTTTCACGTGCCAGAGGGCGAAGTCTATACCGCCGTTGAAGCGCCAAAGGGTGAGTTCGGTGTCTATCTCGTCTCCGACGGCTCTAACAAACCTTACCGTTGTAAAATCCGCGCGCCGGGTTACGCGCATCTACAAGCGATGGATTGGATGGGCCGCGGCCATATGTTGGCCGACGTTTCAGCGATCATTGGCTCACTCGACGTGGTGTTTGGCGAGATTGATCGGTAAAACGTTTAGACAACGAACTTACTACTGAAATAAAACGCTCATCGTGAGGTGCGAGCATAACGAGCCTCGAAGGATGGTTGGCGCACGTTAAGGTGAGGGGGTTGTGAATCAGCAAGGGCTGCACAAAGTCCTTTTCGCCTATGTTCGGTGCGGTGTAGAACTGATTTTCAAGACAATGTGATGTTTCTAACTGCCAATGAATGCTGACCAAGAAAACCAGTTCACTAAAGACTTCATCGTCACGGATGACGGGGCGGTTTCGTTTCGCTGTGAAAGTTCTGTCGATGCTTGGCCTTGGCTGACATTGCATCCCGCGACCAATACGGTTGTGCAGATGGTCAATTATTTTTCCCTAACCGGCGTGTCGGCGGCCCGTGATCGTCATGACCCGGAAAAGTGGACGGCACTAACATCTTTCCAATGGCAGACCTTTGCCATGGGCGCCGATGCGCGCCACGCCGACCACGGGGTGGCGGACCCCAAACCCCATGATGACAATATTGACTATGCCGCGACGTTTTTCGACGTCGATGGAAAGCTTGTTTACAGGGTTGGCGGCACCGGTGTTGTTTTTCAAAACCGAGATTTCAACGCTTGGCGGGGAAAATCCAAGTCCAAAATCATGGCACTACCGGAACCAAAAGATTTTCAATTCGTATCACCGGAAGAGGCGGGGGTTAAAACCCCGGTTGAATGTTTTGTTGGTAGTGTTGAAACAGGCGAGGCTCTATTCGTGGATGCGCTGATCACGGAGGAAACGGGTTTTTCGCCGGCGCACCCTTATCATGATGGGTCAGGCGATCATGTGAATTCGACCCATATAAGCGATGCAGCGGAACAAGCCGCCCATTTGATCCGCCGTCGCGATGGAAAGCGCGGATATCCAAATGGTGGAAAAGTTGCGTTTAATCGTTATGTTGAACTGAACCGACCGTTTCGAATTGTCCTTGCGTCTGATCCAGCGAGGCTTGAAAAAATGCAATTTCGATTTGAACAAGGCGGGCGGCCTTGTGTGGACCTGACGTTGACCTATGACGATTGAAAACCAAGTTCCTTCCGTCACTTGCGGCACCCATGGCAAACAGCCTCAGACCTTTGTCTGTGTGCACATCATTGAGTCCGTGAAAGAGGGCGAAGCCAAGGGGTTTTGGTGGTCACGCTCAGAAGACGGGATCTGGGATGCGATCTGCAATGACTGCAATGCCCTTAGCCAAGAGGCGTTTGATGCTCTTGGCGCTGACAACATCAAAACCATCTGTCTTGGCTGTTTTGAAGATGCCGCCGCCTTAAATGAGATTGAGCTCGACTAACCACTGTCGGCGATGACCAGGTGAGGCGACCCAAACCAAAATTCAGGTTTTCCAGAACCCCAATCGGGTAGGCGGAATTTTTTGAACAGTTTGATTGTAAAGCAGGCTTGACATGTAAAGTTTCCTTGTCTATGAATGACAAGTCAACTTTACAGCAAGTTCGCTTTACATAGTGGAGAGAGTAATGGAAAACAAAGGGTTACGACGCACAATCATGACATTAGCGTTCCTAATATTCGTCCTGGCGTGGGTCGGGGTGGTCGCCGCGAAGTTTCTAACCGACAGCCTGGCCGTGTTTACGGCAGCTGTGACCGCCGCGGCCTTTGCCACCGAAGGTCTAATCTGGGTTCTGGCCATTGTCGGAGGGTGGGCCATTTTTGCGAGACGACGGAATTTCTGGAAACGGATGTCTGGCGACCAATCATCATATTATGACGGAGATCGACCATGAGCGATTATTCGGAAAGACAAGGGCGCTGTCCCACCGTGATCGACATCTTGTTGACCATCGTCTTGGCGATCACGATTGTCGGGGCTGCGACAGCGCCAAATAGGCAGGGCCTGTCGTTAGATGGCCCCAAAAATGGAGCCATGGACCCAGCGAGGGTAACCATCATCATCTAACCTATGGCCAACCGTTCTCCCTTTCGCGGTTGGCGCAAACCCCTGTATTGATATTTGAAAACTCGGTTGGGAGAATGGCATTGGGCAAGGAAAAACAAACATTGAATATGGCGCGCCGGCGCTTTGTCTTTCGCACAAATCTCGCCGTCTTGATATTTGTTGCCCTTTACGGGGGCTTCACATCAATCATTGCCGCCCCAGGCATCGTTCTTGGTGCCCTCTTGGTGGCGGCGACGACGTCCCCCCTGATTTGGTGGGCCTTCGAATATAAGCACTACATCCAATCACTCGATGAATTTCAAAGCTTGTTGACGATGCAGGCATTGGCGATCAGCGCCGGTACCGCCTTGTTGATCGGTTCTTTTTGGGGGGTCGCGGAACAGTTTCTGGGGGCACCCCATGTGAACGCTGCGTTGCTATTGCCCGTTGCAGTATTGGTCCACGCTTTTGTCCAATCTCGTCTTGCGCGTCGTTACGAATGAAAAACATGCTGAGAGATTTGCGGTCGGAACGCGGTTGGAGCCAACAGGCCCTGGCTGAAAATCTGGATGTCTCGCGCCAGACGATCAATGCGCTTGAGACCGGCAAATATGATCCATCGATCCGGCTGGCGTTCAAAATTGCCCGGCTATTCGGCAAAACTGTTGAGGAAATCTTCTCAGACGAGGAATAGGCGCGAACCCGCCAAATCCGCCAATTTCCTGGTGGATTGCGACACCCAACCCCTTTCGTTTTGCGCCCAATCGGGTATGTGTCTCGGCTATAGAGTCAGGCTATGGGGGAGGTGCCGCCATAGCCGCGGCGACGAGGAGAAATCATGGCCAGTAGACGCCCCGCAAAAGACCAACCATCGTCCTTTGAATGGACGAGCGAAAACCAGGCATGGTGCGACGCCCAGATCAAGAAATACCCGGAAGGGCGCGAGGCATCTTGCGTCATCCCATTCTTGTGGCGCGGCCAAAAACAAGAAGGCTGGTGTTCCATCCCGATGATGGAAGTGATCGCGCGTCAACTTTCTATGCCTTATATCCGCGTCTACGAAGTCGCGACTTTTTACACTATGTTCAACCTCGTACCGGTGGGCGAATTCTTCGTTCAACTTTGCGGGACCACGCCATGCATGTTGCGCGGTGCCCATGATCTTCGCGAGGTTTGTAAAAAAGTCATCGGCCCAGAAAACAAAGTTTCTGATGATGGCAAACTGTCCTGGTTGGAAGTGGAATGTCTTGGTGCTTGTTGTAATGCGCCCATGGCGCAGATCTCAACAAATGCTGGTGATCATTATTACGAAGATTTGACCCCGGAAAATTTCGAAACATTGTTGAATGATTTACGCGCGGGCAAAGACGTCAAAACCGGCACACAAAATCCGCAGCGTCATACGTCTGACCCAGAGGGTGAAAACACATCGCTGACGGATCCAACACTTTATGATGGGTCGCGGGCCCAACCGCTGACCGAAATTCCAAATGCCACGCCGCCAGCGCCGGCTGAATAATCCATGATGCGGGGCTGTTTCAAATTATTGATTGGTCTGTGCATATGTTTGTGCTCGCCATCATTATTGGCGGCGGAAAAACGCATTGCGTTTACATTTGATGATGCGCCCAGAAGTGACATTAGTTATTTTTTCCAGCCAGAAGAACGCACGGTCAAATTGGTTGCCGCCTTGCGCGATGCTGACATTGATCAAGCCGGTTTCTTCATCCGGGCCAGTTTCCTAAAAGATGAGTCCGATTTTCATCGCGTCGATCTTTATGCGGATGCGGGCCACGCGATTGCCAATCATTCATTCCGACACAATCGTCTGCGCAATATGACGGCCGAAGACTATTTGGCGGACATTGACCGGGCCGAAGAAGAGTTAAGACCATTTATCAATCGCCGCCCGTGGTTTCGCTTCCCCTATTTAGATGAGGGAGACGAGGCGGCAAAGCATGATGCTGTCCATGCGGGGTTGCGCGATCGTGGGCTTTCCAATGGCTATGTCACTGTTGATAATTTCGACTGGTATATTGATCGATTGGCTGGCGATGCAAAAGCTGCCGGTCAATGTATGGATCAACAAGCGCTACAACAAATCTATGTGGATATGATTGTTGAGAGCGCAGAATTTTATGACCAACTTGCACTTAATCATTATGGTCGCTCGCCAGCGCATATATTGCTGCTCCATGAAAATGATATCGCTGCCGCTTTTTTACCGGCGCTTGCGGCTCGGTTTCGTGAAACTGGTTGGGAAATCATTTCCGTGGATGAGGCTTATGCCGATCCGATCGCGTCACTGAAACCACGTACATTGGTCAACAATCAAGGTCGGGTGAGCGCTATTGCCCACGCGCTAGGTGCTGAACAAAGCGCATTAGAGCATGCTCACGAAAATGAAGACTATCTAGATGCCTTGTTTGCGGAACGCGTCGTCCAGAATTGTGACGGTGATCAGTAATGGATTTTGATGCTGATAAAAAACGTGAGGCCATGCGCGGATTGATCAATATCACCTTGTTTGAAGGGATGGTATTGATGGCTGTGATTGGTGTCTATTTTTACACACAAAATATTGTCCACCTTGTCGGCGGCGTCATTGGTTCCAGCCTTATCTTTGCACCAATGTTTGTGCGTTGGTTCCGCGAACATGGCGCGGCCATGAAAGCCAAGCCAAATTCAGTAGGGGAAGACAAATGACGGGTACACGGAAAATTCTAACGGGCGCATTACTTTGCCTGACAACAATAGTGCTCGCGGCTTGTACGCCAAAAAGCGAAGACGATAATCAGACGCCGATAAGCACAGAATTAGCGCTGACCCACAATCATTTTTCTGGCGTTGCGCGCATTGATCCAGACTCCGGCGAAATCAATGTTGACTGGGTGATCACGCTGATCGAGCCGCAACTTGAGACCATCACTTATTTACTCAATCAGAATTTTGCCGATGTGTCGGTTGGCGGCGATGTTGCCGGGTATGAACTTCAAGAAGATGAGGTCTTCGGCTCAAAGATTTGGAAGATCATCGTTCAAGTGACGCCGTTTTCGGATGCGCATCGCGAGATCACCATTTCCTATGGCGGTGTTTTACTGCCAGAGCCGATGGAAAATCGGATCAATACAATTTCACCTGATAAAATTGAATTGACCGTCGACAGTTTGTGGCATCCATTCGATAATCGATTTACGGAATCGGTAACGACCGACCTTAAGGTTTACATCCCAGGCGAATGGACCGGTATCACTTCAGGCACCGTAGAACGTGAATCAGACGGTGCTTTGATGTTCAAGACCATGCCGGGACTCGACATTCCGGTGACGTTGCTGAGTAGTTTTCGAAAATCTGATGCGCCAGGTTATACCATTTACGACACCCGTGACACGTCCGATGGACTAGCTGAATTGGTGGAAAGTTCTGGCGCTTGCACGACATATCTGAATGATCGCTATGGCGATGTTGATCCGTTGCCTGAAGCGAAGATTGTGGTCCATGATCGCGAAGCGAGCGGTTATGCGCGCCAAACATTGATCGCCCTTTCCGAAATATCGGGCCGTGACCAAAGTCGACTGATGCAGTTCATCTGTCACGAGCTCGCGCATTATTGGAGCCGGCGCGGCGCGGCGAACACGGTTGAAAACTGGCTGAATGAAACTTTCGCGGATTATGTGGCACTGATGGCCTTACGCGACGTGCTCGGCGAGGAAGTATTTGAAGAGTTCCTTACCCGTTACCGTGCGCAAGTTGAGGAGGCCGGTGACTTGCCGCCAATTTGGACCCCAGAGGATCAAGAACGCGGTCCCTATCTTGTCCAATATCGAAAAGGACCGCTGGCGCTGGCACAGCTTGAAGAGCGCCTGGGTAGAGACGCCTTTGCACAATTCATCCACCGTTATATGACAGACGGGATTGCAACAACGCCAGCATTGCTCGATGCGCTGGAAGAGATTGCTGGCCCTGAAGCGCGTGACCAATTTGCATTCGATTTAGCGCAGTAGATTGAAGAGTACTGCAAGAGAGAAACCAGATGCTTGAAGATAAAGACCGGATATTCACCAACCTTGAGGGTCTCCATGATTGGCGGCTTGAAGCGGCGAAAAAACGCGGGGCCTGGAATGGCACAGCGGATCTGATCCGCATGGGGCCAGAATGGATCATCCAGCAGATCAAAGATTCCGGTCTACGCGGACGTGGTGGTGCGGGTTTCCCGACCGGTCTGAAATGGTCATTCATGCCAAAGGAAGTGGGCGACCGCCCACATTATCTGGTGGTGAATGCGGACGAATCTGAACCGGGTACTTGTAAAGATCGCGAGATGATGCGCCATGATCCGCATCTTTTCATCGAAGGATGCTTGATTGCGTCTTACGCGATGAAAGCGAATGCTTGCTACATTTATATTCGCGGCGAATATGTTGATGAGCGCAACAATCTTCAGGCGGCGATTGATGAAGCCTATGCCGCAGGACTGCTTGGTAAGAACGCCGCTGGCTCAGGTTGGGATTTTGATTGCTACGTCCATCACGGTGCCGGTGCTTATATTTGCGGTGAAGAAACAGCGCTTCTCGAAAGCCTTGAAGGTAAAAAAGGGCAACCACGGTTGAAGCCACCATTCCCAGCGGGCGCTGGTCTTTATGGCTGCCCAACAACCGTCAACAATGTGGAATCAATTGCGGTAGTGCCAACCATCCTGCGTCGCGGCGCTGATTGGTTCCAAAAGTTTGGGCGCGACAACAATAAAGGAACGAAAGTATTTTGTATTTCGGGCCATGTGGAACGCCCCTGCAATGTGGAAGAGGCGATGTCCATTCCATTGCGCGACTTGATCAACACCCATTGCGGCGGCGTGCGTGGCGGTTGGGATAATCTGAAAGCTGTGATCCCTGGCGGATCATCTGTCCCATGTCTGCCGCAAGATATTTGTAATGATATTTTGATGGACTTTGATGCGTTGCGCGATGCGCAATCCGGTCTGGGTACGGCCGCGGTGATCGTGATGGATAAGTCGACGGATATCGTGCGGGCCATTTCACGGATCAGCTATTTCTATAAGCATGAAAGCTGTGGCCAATGCACGCCTTGCCGGGAAGGGACAGGCTGGATGTGGCGTGTTTTGGAACGGATGGCGGAAGGCAATTCCACTACGGAAGAGATCGACAAGTTGCTAGAAGTTTCGACCCAAATTGAAGGGCACACGATCTGTGCTTTGGGTGATGCGGCGGCATGGCCAGTCCAAGGCTTGATCCGGCATTTCCGCGATGAAATCGAAGAGCGCATCAATAGTTATCGGTCTGATCGCGGGCATGTATCGATGGCAGGCGTCGCGGCGGAGTAGTCGGTGACAAAGGCACATTCAGCTAGGAAGTTTGTTTTCAGTGGCTGGTGCGCCGTCCTTTTTATGACGTCATTTGCGCTGGGGCAGGGTGAAACCAGCGAGAATGTGCCTTCAACACAAGATCTCGAATTCCTAATAGGCGATTGGTCCGCCAATCGGGTCTATCAACCCGGCACAGAGCATGAGCGTTCATTCGATGGATCGCTTGGGTGTGAAAAGTCGCTTTCCGATCAATTCGTCAAATGTGCCTTTTATTTTGAACGCCCTGGTGCGGCGCCAATCAATGATCGGGTCTATTTCAATTACAATGAAATCTATGGCGTTTATGAGTCTGTTTGGCTAAGCGCGACTTGGCCCATTAAAGTCACGATGCGCGCTAAGCCGATAGAAACCAACGAAAAATTCATTTGGGACGCAGAGTTTTTGATCGAAGATGGGGTTACAGAATGGGTCCGTTCGACTTGGTCTTTGTGCAATGATGGCGGGTTTTCACGGCGCACGGAGATCCGCACGTCACGCGACCCGGAAGACCAGTGGATGCATTGGATGGATGAACGCGTACTGCCCACATCAACGCAAAACGCCCCTGATCAACGTGTTGAAAACTGCACGTAAGTCGAAAATTGTTTGACTGATCGCAGATGCAAAATCCTATTTTATACTGTTAAATCGACGCTTATCGTCTGCATGGCATCATGTGAAAAAATGCAGAGAGTGCACTTATGCCTATTTTATAAGCATAATTCATGTTTTTCGCTTTGACCTTTATACGAATCTATCGCTAAGTGCTTGCGCTGCGGCGAATCAATCGATCGCGCCAGACAAATCTAATGTTTGATTTTTGATAAAGGACCTTCAAATGGCCGTAAAACGGAAAACGACGAAGAAGAAGGCCGCGGCGAAAAAAGCCCCGGCCAAGCGTAAGACAACAGCGAAAAAAGCGCCAGCTAAGAAAAAAGCCCCTGCGCGCAAAGCCCCTGCAAAGAAAAAAGCAGCGGCTAAAAAAGCTTTGCCTGATACGCTGACACTCAAGCACCTTGCTGCAGAAATGTCTGAAGCGCATGAAATTCCAAAAAAAGCGGCGGAAGAATTCCTGTCTGATTTCATCGATCGCATGGGCGGTTATTTGAAGAAGGGCAAAAAGCTCCGCATTCCAGGTCTCGGCATTATGGTTGTTCGCAAACGTGCCGCACGCTGGGGTCGCAACCCTGCGACTGGCGAGCGCATCCGCATTAAAGCCTCTAAGAAAGTGGCTTTCCGCGTGGCGAAAGACCTTAAAGAACGCGTGCTGTAACGCACTCAGCGTCTTTATGATTTTAAAAGGCCACCCTTTTGGGTGGCCTTTTTTATTCAAGCCTGGCGCGCCCACACACGTCATCCCCGACTTGACCCGGGATCCATACACAAACAAAGAAAAGATATTTTGGGCGTGGAGTTCGGCGCTCGTCGGCATGGCGAAATTGAGGTGTGCCATAAGGTCAAAGAACAACCCCAAGAGGGTATTCTTTCATAAAACCCATATTTGGTGCGGAGTTATCCTCCCCCTGTTTGGGTTGGTATAGACTAGGGATCAGACGAACATTTTACGAAGGGCCAATGATGAGCGGACGGGTAGACAGTTTTTCAATTGAGCAATGTCGCGACGAGGCAGCAGCTGATGCCTTGTCGATGCTCGGGCGGGAGACCTTCATCCAAACCTTTGGGCATCTGTATAAGGCCGACGATTTGGATATGTTCCTGCGCGATAACCATTCACCTGAGAACTATCGAAGATTGTTGCTCGATCCGACCTATGGGGTTTGGACCGCCCATAGCGCAGATCGCGAACTGGTTGGATTTGCCGTTGCCGGCCCCTGTGATCTGCCGGTTCCAGATATGCCAGACAAGGCCGGTGAGTTGATACGGTTTTATGTTTTGGACAAATTCCAGGGCATGGGCCTTGGCCAAGGCTTAATGGACCAAGTGCTGACCTGGCTCGAAGCCCGATTCGATCACCTTTATCTCAGTGTTTACGCGCAGAATGATGGGGCGCAGCGCCTTTATCGCCGATATGGCTTCCGGAAAATTCTCGATTATTTCTATATGGTTGGCACTCATGCGGACCCCGAAATCGTAATGCAGCGTCTTTTGGGCCCGGACCAAGAGGGCAAAGCCTGAGATGGTCGATGCCAAGAAAACCCGTGACCAGGATATATGCCTGGCAACTCACGAAAACGGCCAAAAAGCGCACTGGTATCAGGACAAAAAGACGGCTAAACCACAGCGCGAAAACCATTATCTGATTTGCGAAAAGGCCCTGGCATGAGCGACACGCGCATCATCAAAGTGAACGGAAACGAAGTTGAGGTTCAATCGAACCTGACACTGCTCCAAGCATGCGAAGTAGCAGGCGAGGAAATTCCACGCTTTTGTTACCATGAGCGCCTATCGGTCGCCGGTAATTGCCGGATGTGCTTGATCGAAGTTAAAGGGGGTCCGCCCAAGCCGGTCGCGTCCTGTGCTCAGAATGTGCGCGATTTGAGACCGGGTCCGGAAGGCCAGCCACCAGAGCTTTTCACCAACACGCCGATGGTCAAAAAGGCGCGAGAAGGGGTGATGGAATTTCTTCTCATCAACCACCCGCTTGATTGCCCGATTTGTGACCAAGGTGGCGAATGTGATTTGCAGGACCAAGCCGTTGCTTATGGGCGTGATGGATCTCGCTTTGAAGAGAACAAACGCGCGGTCGAAGAAAAGCACATGGGCCCGCTGATCAAGACGATCATGACGCGCTGTATTCAATGTACGCGCTGCGTTCGCTTCGCCACAGAAATTGGTGGTGTTGATGATCTCGGTCTCGTCAATCGCGGCGAGAACGCAGAGATTACAACCTATCTTGAGAAGGCCGTTGAAAGTGAATTGACCGGCAATCTGATCGATGTTTGTCCGGTGGGTGCGCTTACGTCAAAGCCATATGCGTTTAATGCGCGTCCATGGGAATTGCGGAAAACCGAAACCATTGATGTGATGGATGCGGTGGGATCAAATATTCGGGTTGATGCCCGCGGCCGCGAAGTCTTGCGTATCCTTCCGGTGCTGCATGAGGACATCAATGAGGAATGGATTGCCGATAAGACCCGTTTCATCTGGGACGGGTTAAAGCGCCAAAGATTAGACAAGCCATATGTGCGCAAGGACGGCAAGTTAAGCCCAGCCAGTTGGGACGAAGCACTAGAGGCTGTTGCCGCAAAGCTAAAAGGCACGCCAAAAGAAAAAATTGCCGCGCTTGTCGGTGATCTTGTGCCAACGGAAGCGGTTAAGGCCCTGAAAGATCTGATGACGTCAATCGGCACACCCCATATGGATTGTCGCCAAGACGGCGCAGCCATCGAAAACGGTGATCGCCGATCATATCTGTTCAATACTGGTATTGGCGGTCTTGAACAGGCTGATGCGATTTTGTTGGTGGGTACGAACCCGCGCGTTGAAGCGCCGATGATCAACGCACGATTGCGCAAGATTTGGCTCAACAATCTTGATGTAAAAATTGGATTGATTGGCGAGCAAAAAGATCTGTCTTTCGATTACGACTATCTCGGCGCTGGGCCAGAGACGCTGCAATCCCTCACTGATGGACAGGGCGAATTTTTCGATACGCTAAAGGCGGCAAAAAATCCCGTCATTATTATTGGGTCGGGCGCAATCACCCGCAGTGATGGTGCAGCGGTGTTGGCGGCAGCGGCGAGACTTGCCGGTGCCGTTGGTGCCGTGCGTGATGATTGGAATGGCTTTAATGTCTTACACACAGCCGCCGCGCGGGTTGGGGCCTTGGATCTTGGCTTTGTCCCTGGCGACAGCGGCTTGGATTTTGGTGGCATTCTAACTGGTGCAGCCGATGGCAAGATTGATGTGGTTTACAATCTCGGCGCTGACGACTGCGATGTTGCGAAACTGAAAAACGCATTTGTCATCTATCAAGGACACCATGGCGACGCCGGCGCGCGTTACGCTGATGTGATTTTGCCCGGCGCGGCCTATACCGAACAAAGTGGGATTTACGTCAACACTGAAGGACGTGCGCAGATGGCCATTCGTGCCGCGTTCCCGCCAGGGGATGCCCGTGAAGACTGGGCGATATTACGGGCTTTGTCCGACCGTGTTGGCAAGACATTGCCTTATGATGATTTGTTTGCTTTGCGCCAAGCGATGGTCGAAACAACGCCGACTTTAGGGCGGATCGATCAAATTGGTGTGGACGAAGGGACATTTGACCTCGGTGCGATTGGGACGAGCGGTAATGTTGATGCAACACCATTTGTATCAGCGGTCAGCGATTATTATTTGACCAATTCAGTGGCACGGGCGTCAAAAACCATGGCTGAATGTTCTGCAATGATGAGCGGTGCTGCCAAAGTTGCGGCAGAATAAAAATGCGCAATTCGCCGGCGAGCCGCGAGCAAGCTGAAACCGTCGAGCAGGTCCGCACGAATATCGCTTTTGAGCATATGGTTTTTGCTGTTTTAACGGGTGCTTTTGTCGGTGGCAGCGCGACGCTTTTATTCGGCATTGGGAGCGCGGTTTTTCGCAGTGTCTTTTCAATGTCAGTGCTGGTGTCGATATTGCTCAATACGTTGCTCGTTAGTTTTTTAATCTTTTTGGTTGGGTTTTTTACGAGCCTTGTGGTTGGGGCACCGTTGTTTAACGCACTCGAACAAACCAAAAGACGAAACATTTGGCCCTATTTAGGAGCGGCTATTGCCGTCGCCATCGTCGTGATAGCCGTCATTTATGGTGGTATTCCCGTTGCAAGCGACTTTAGCTTTGGCATTGTTCTGGCGGTTGTGCTTCCTGCGGTAGTCATCGCATTGACATTCGTCCGCTCGATGCAGCCACATTGGCGAGCCGCGGACAAAGAAGAGGCTTTTAAGCTCAAGCAACTCAATTGAAAAAAAGGTTTTGCCGCCGCTCATTGTACGGGGAGAGGTAGCAATCAAAAAGAGACATTAAAGTGATACAGAGAATTAAGCGGCGGCTAAAAGCGATTATCTACGGCAAAAATGTTCACAAGCCTATTTCTGGTAAGACGGGGGCATTTACACCTTTTACGGAACAAACGGCGCTCGCAGCATTGATGGCCGAACGTAAAAGTATTGATCTCGTTTGTGCAGAAGACGCTTATCTTTGGCTCTATCGCCATGACAATCTCTACAAAGTCTTGACTGACAAAAATAAAAATCTTCAGCTTTCGAAATTAAAAAAACTTCCCACTGGATTGCCTGAAGGGCCAGAACACACGGCGTTACGGCATATTTTGTCTGTTGATCAAAATGCTGCCGTTTTTGATATTGGTTGCAATTACGGTCGCGAGGCAGTTCGGATGATGAGAACGATAAAGGCCGCGAGTGGAATGAGCCCATTACATATGTTTGATCCGGGCGTGGCTGGAAAACTTGCCCAGTTAAATCTTCCACTGAATGGATTTGATAACTTCAAATATTACAATTATGCCGTTAGCGATGTTGATGGACATTTGTTGGTCCATATTGTTGATGGTCAAAGCCAAGACAATAAGATCATTAATCGCGGGGAAGAGGCGACTAGTATTCCGGTAAAGTCCATCCGACTTGATAGTTTCATCAAGTCGGAGCATTTAGATGCTGATGCTTGTTTTATCAAATGTGATACACAAGGTGCCGAATTAGAGGTCCTGCGCGGACTTGAAGGTCACAAGCTCTACCAAAACATGGCAGCGGTAATCGAGTTTTTCCCAAATGGATTAGTAACCAGGGTGAAACCAACACTATTTGTCGCGAAGCTTTGTGAAAAATTTCATGTGTTTGATTTGGGGGCACACAGGAAATTTTTCCATAGTGTCACGCCAGAAAATACAGAGCCATTGTTTGATCGGATCAAGAAATTTAACCCGCCGTTCACGGATTTATTGCTCATCTCAAAAACGCTACCCGGTGCTGAGGATCTAATGGTGAAGTTGAAAAGGGAGCATGAAGAAATGCAGTCTGCGGTTAAACGCGGATAGTTTGCGACGAACCGTATTTCAATTTCTCGCGACCTTGCTACATTCGTCACAGAGGATGGAGGCAAAAATATGAAAAAACGTGCAGGAATTATTTCAAGCCTAGTGGCCATAGGCATTGCCGGTATTGCCGGCGTGGCCTTGGCTGATGAAGATGACATCATTACAGAAACGCTTGATTTGACGAGTTTCGAACGGATCGACGTTTCGGGCGTTTATGACCTTAATGTCAGTGTCGGGCCAGAATTTTCGGTAGAACTTTCGGGGTCTGAATATGAAATGGACCGGGTTGAAGTGTCGGTGAAAGATGGCGTTTTAAGTCTTGATAGACGCAAAGGTAAGCGCGGCGATAAGAAACGCTCCCGGAAAAAACACAACGGTGTTGATGCAACAATTACCTTGCCGATTTTGCGCGGACTGAATGTGTCTGGTGTGGTTGATGGCGAAGTCCAAAACGTCAATACCGATGAATTTGACGTCACGATTTCTGGTGTCGGCGATGTCGATATTGAAGGCGAGTGCGGTGTTCTTAAGGCGAACCTCTCAGGCGTTGGTGATCTTGATGCAGAGCAATTGGAATGCAACAAAGTGATCGTCAAGGTTTCTGGTGTTGGTGACGCGGAAGTTTATGCACGCGACGAAGTTGATGCCCGCGTTTCGGGTATGGGCGATATCGATGTTTACGGTAGCCCCGAAAAGGTCAGCAAAAAAAGCAGCATGTTCGCGGACATCAACATCCACTAATTTGAACAACAGTTGCTGAAAAGCGCGCTTTCATAGCGCGCTTTTTTTTGTTTTGCGGCTGATCGTATCTCAGTCTCTTTTTGTCGCAGCGCCCAAAATATCCAATCGATATGTCGCCTTCTGCGTGCGCTAAGACGCATTTCGTTTCGGGCAAGGAGTGCTATTTTCGCAAGGAAAAGGAAGGGAATTGATCCATGAAAATTTTTCTAGGAATGTTGGTTGGCCTCATGTTGTCGATCGGCATTGCCGCAGGCGCAGCATTTGCCATTTGTGAAGGCTCTTTTAGTTCCGAGTGTTTCGGCAAAGATGTCCGTATTGGCATTTCTGATCACGACCATGATTAAGGCTGATCATTCGTAATTTATTGCGGTGCGGCGAGGTCGTGGTCGTC
>JAJFGD010000012.1 GCA_021776315.1 Hyphococcus sp.
CCTCCTATAATGACGGCTAATAAAATCCACGGAAAAAGATCCATATCTTGCCCTTCCCGCCCGATTTCGCCATATGCATCGCCGACACAAGATAGAAAGTGAGAGAACCCATGAAAACCCGTTTGCTGATCCTGGGATCAGGCCCTGCAGGGCTGACCGCGGCCATCTATGCTGCTCGCGCTGGCTTGAAGCCAGTATTGGTGCATGGCCTCCAACCTGGTGGTCAAATGACCATTACGACGGATGTGGAAAACTACCCCGGATTTGCAGATGTTATACAGGGCCCTTGGCTCATGGAAGAAATGCAAAAACAAGCTGAAGCCGTCGGGACAGAATTTATCAGCGATCTCATCACGAATGTAGATTTTTCAAAACGCCCCTACACCCTTACCGGCGATAGCGGCGAAATCTATGAGGCTGATGCCCTCGTCATCAGCACAGGCGCTCAAGCAAAATGGTTGGGCCTGCCAACTGAAGAAAAGTTTCAAGGGTTTGGTGTTTCTGCTTGTGCCACCTGTGACGGATTTTTCTATCGCAACAAAGACGTATTGGTTGTCGGTGGCGGCAATACTGCAGTCGAAGAGGCCTTATATCTTTCCGGTCTTGCAAAGAAAGTGACGCTTGTTCATCGCCGCGATGAATTGCGGGCTGAGAAAATTTTGCAAACGCGCCTTTTCAACAAGGACAATGTTGAAATCATCTGGGATCACAATCTCGATGAAATCCTCGGTACAGAGGACCCACTCGGCGTTACGGGCGCACGTTTGTCCCATGCGAAAACGGGCGAAACCCAAGACCTAGCCGTGGATGGTGTTTTCATCGCCATTGGGCACAAACCTTCAACTGAATTGTTTGAAGGTAAACTCCCCATGAAAGATCATGGCTATTTAATTACGGCACCGGATTCGACAGCAACAGACCTTCCGGGTGTTTATGCTGCCGGTGACGTTACCGACGATATCTATCGTCAAGCGGTGACCGCTGCCGGTATGGGGTGTATGGCAGCACTTGAAGCCGAAAAATTCCTCGCTGCAGAGGAAGAAACTAGCCACGCAGCTGCCGCAGAATAAATCGCAATCGGATGTGCTTGGTAAGCAAAATGTTTGCTTACCAAGCCGTCCTCTTAAACACCAATGGAAACTGCATCATTTGCAGCCGCATCATCGTGTCGCTTTTGGCGCGCGGGACGTGCAGTGGCATCTATCGCCCCATGAAGATCGCTCAAAAGATCCTCTTCATGTTCCAACCCAACAGACAATCGCACAAGATTATCCGAAATCCCTGCATAGGCCCGCACATCCGGGCTCATGCTCGCATGGGTCATGCACGCCGGTAGACACACCAAGCTTTCAAAGCCCCCGAGGGATTCAGCTATGGTGAAAACCTCAAGGCGACTGATCAAAGCGCGCGCGTCCACTTCATCCCGGAACTCTACAGAAAACATGGCCCCGAAACCACGCTGTTGTTGCTTGGCAATGTCATATCCTGTGTGGTTTTCAAGACCGGGATAATAGACCTGCTTAACCAATGGGTGCGCCGACAAGTTTTCGGCGATCTTATTGGCTGTCGCCTGTTGTCTTTCCAATCTTACGGGCAGTGTGCGCAGCCCTCTCAAGGTCAAATAGGAATCAAACGGCGCACCAGTAACGCCCGTCGCATTTGCCCACCATGCAAGCGTCTCACCCAATGCTTTTTCGCGGGCTACAACAGCCCCGCCAACAACATCCGAATGCCCGTTTATGTATTTTGTCGTCGAATGCACGACGATATCACAGCCAAGCTGCAAAGGATTCTGTAGAAACGGCGACAGGAATGTATTGTCAGCAACTGTAATAACGCCATGCTGCTTGGCAAGCGTTGCGACACGACTAACATCGGTTATCCGCAGCAATGGATTGGATGGCGTTTCTATCAAGATCAATTTTGGCTTGCGTGCAAAGGCAGCGCCTAATGCAATTTCGTCCGTTTGATCAACGAACAATACGTTGAAATGACCTTGCCTCGCCCGCGACGTCAGGAGACGATGGGTGCCGCCATAACAATCATGAGGTGCAATCACGAGTTCCCCTGCCCGCACCAAACATAATGGCAGATCAACAGCAGCCATACCTGTCGCCGTAATCACACCAACGGCGCCGCCTTCGAGTTCAGCGAGCGCATTTTCAAGGACCTTGCGAGTCGGATTGCCCGAGCGTGAATAGTCAAATGCTGGTTTGTCATCGACGCTTTTCCAGCCAAAATTCGCCGAAAGATGTAACGGAGGCGCGACACTTCCATAGGCTGAATCCTGCGCGACTCCAGCGGTACAAGCGAGTGTTTCGAAGTGTTTTTGAGGCGTTTTGGTTTTCGCATTTGTCATGATGTTTCCTGACTTAGAAATATTTTGAGGTGATTGTTGATGGTTTTGCTTTCTTTCAGGAAAGCGTCGTGCCCAAAAGGCGATGAGATAATCGCTAGGCTCGACGGCCCATCGAGACGACGTTCCAATTCCTCAACGTCGCTAAGTGGGGCCAAGCGGTCGCTATCTACGCCAATGACAAGTGTTGGCGTTTTAATTTTCGCTGGATCTTCATTGTGTCGATCAATTGCTGCTGACAATGTGAGATATCGCGCCGCATCGACGCCGTTCGCATAAGCCTCGCCCTTTGCTGTTAAATAGCCAGCGACGTTACTCTGCGCACCAAGCGCCGGCGAAAACCGGCCAGCGAATTCTTCGGGCGTTCGGTAGGTTGTCATCGCGAGTTCGCGAGCAAGCGCTACGCCAGCCTCTGGTTTGTTCTGTTGAACCGCAAATTCGATAATGCGCCGTTGCGTTAGACGCCAAGCCTGCGCCATCGGATGTGGGCGATGCGCCGCGCTAATAACACAGAGCTTACCAACACGCGCAGGATATTTCCGTGCAAAGGCCAGACCGATCATGCCACCAAAAGAAGACCCCACGATCGCAAACAGCTTGCGAATATCAAGGGTTTTAAGAGCAATTGCGATGAGTTCCGCAAAATCTTCTGGACAGAGTGCTATCGGTAGGTCTGCTGTGGGGTAGTCAAAACCGACGACGCAATAGTGATTGAGGTCGATCCCCCCGTCGGTACAAGCAACATCGCTCCACCAACCATTTTCCGCATTATCTTTATCAGTGACAAAACGCCCTGCGGAAATGCCACCCAACACCAAAACCCGCGGCCCTTGAATGTTGCCCGCAAGACGCAAGCGCAATTTCTGGCCAGCGAAGACGCCCCCATAAAGGCCAATCCAATATTGCGGGATTGGGATTTCAATATCGGAATCGTCACATGAGGGTTTCGACAGATAACCAGATGGTTTTCGCATCTGGACACGACGCCCAACAATCGAGCCTTTAGCCCCTGTTGTAGGTGAACATTGTAGTGTTGGCGCGTATTCCATCGGTGTTCTCCATTACGAAAACGCACCGAAGTTTAGATTTGAAGAGAGATTGCGAGGTTGGAACAAACAAAAAAAGGCAGGTTCCCGGACGCATTCGCGCCTTCTTTCCCACCCTTCGCTTTAGCTCTATTTGTTCCGCGCCCGCAAGCTGAAGGGTCAAATCGGCGCGTCTGTCTTCGTCTTAACAACCAATTTTGTGCGCCGTCAACTCTTAATTTTTACGAAGGGCATTTTTTTTTGAAGCAAAGCCATTCCTCGCCCTTCGATGTTCGTACCGAAAGAAAAAGCATTCAGAATAACTATTCTTTGCTGAACCAGGCCTGACAACTCCATCGCTAGAAGCTCTATTAACCAAAGGCTGAGACCGTGTTTTGTTAACTACAATTGCTTCTTTAACACCAAAATTTTCGGTGCCCACATAAATTCTCGACACCTTTTCATAGCGATCTTCGGTGGGACAACCCCGCGTGGAAAGGCATTTTCGCTTCTTTCACCGGGTACTGATCATTTCCTTACTGACTACTATCCAAGAGTAACACCTTATTATTCTTCATTAAGTTTGTTCGCTGATTTTTCTTTAATTCGGCCTTAACTTGTATTTAGGACATTCGCACTAACATAAATTTACGCCAGTACGGTACTTGAATTTAAGGGTGGAGCGATGACCGATCGCCAATGTGCTTTCCTCGGACAATCCCTGGGTGGCATCAAAAACAAATTAGCAATCAGCGTGTTTTTCGGCGCATTGGTAGCTTTCGGTTCTTTCGGTGCTCATGCAAAAACCAATGAAGAACTTGAAGCTGAGCTCAGCCAAGCGTTGCTTGCAATTGAAAAGCTTGAAGCTGCCGTAAAGTTCCTACAAGTCAAATCTCTATTAGGTTCCGATTTGCCAGCCTCCCAGCCTGATCACGACGAAAACAACAATGGCTTCGTCACAACAGACGTTGAAGAACGCGTTGAAGAACTCGAAAACATCGTTACAGAGATTGATCAGCGTGTGGGTAGCCGTGCCGTTGTAAGCGCATTCGACGCCAGTCGTTTTGACATTGGTGGCTTTTTCGATGGCGCGGTCTCAGCAGCTTTTGGAGGGGGCAGTAATAATTCGGCTTTCAATCGCCAAACGTTTGAAATTCTCGCCAAAGCTCAACTCGGTAAGGACTGGGATCTTTTTGTTGCCCAAGCGTTTATCCGAAATTCTCCGCTGACATTTACTGAGCCAGCAGGACATCTTGAGCCAACATATGGCAACAACAATTCGACTGTTGTGACCGACACTGTCATTGCCAGAGCGCAATACTCACACAGTGATCAATTAAACGTTCAATTTGGACGGTTCATCACACCAGCAGGCATTATCAATATAGAGCACTTTCCCGCAATTCTGCTTGACCCTGAACAACCTCAATTTTTACGTCCATTTTCAGGTCAAACCATTTTTGCAAACTTCACCAATGGTATCCATATTCACGGTTCTACTTTTACAGGACCACACGGTAAAAGTACTTTATCGTATAATGCTTGGGGCGGTGGTTTTGCGGGAAACTCAAATGCGTTTTCATTTGGCGGGCGCCTCTCCTATACGTTAGGTGAAACTGGAATCACTGTTGGAATCAATGCGATGTCAGGGGACCGCATAAGAGACATCGCAAGTGATCGGTTTTATGTGGGTGGTGCGGACCTGCATTTCGATAAAGGGCGTTGGATTTGGAAATCCGAGATTTTCTACTCAGCGGAGGGAGCCGGCGATGATCGTTTGGCCTTTTATTGCCAACCTGGATTCCGGATACTGCCAAATCTGATCGGGTTTTACCGCTTTGATTATCTCGACAAAGGATTACTAGCGAATGAATCGATTGAACATGTAGCTGGCATAACTTTCAATCCGGTTCAAAATGTTCGCTTACGGGGAATTTTTCGAAATCGCAGTGTTACAACTGAACCAGGATTGGTCGAAATCAACGTCTCCGCCGTTCAGCTTTCGACGACATTCAATTTCTAATTTGCGATTTGACGCAGGATCTGCCCACAAAAAAGCGAGCATTCCGGAAAAATTCGCTTGTTAGAATACGAATGTCCTTAAAGGCCAACAATATCGCGGGCACCGATAAAACGACCCATCCGCTCAAGCTCAGCACTGAGCTTATTGAGACGAGCCTTTGTCACTTTGACCCCTGGCTCCCACCAAAGATTTTCGACATTGATTGCCCCGGCTTTGCGATCAGCGCGTGCTTCAATTCGCCCGACAAATCGGTCACCTTCCAAGATTGGGTAGACATAATAGCCGTACTGACGTTTTGCTGCCGGAACGAAAATCTCAATACGGTAGTCGAAACCAAATAAACGTTGCAGTCGCGCGCGGTCCCGGATTACGGGATCGAATGGATTTAAAATTCGCAATCGGCTAGTAGGTGCTTTCAAGGCGCTCAACTGGCCTTCCAAATCAGATGATGCCAAAGCCTTATAGACACGGCCATCAGCCATCTGAATGTCTACATCGATTAAGGTCTTCCGATTTTTCTGTGTCCAGTCTTTGACTTCATTCAAATGCGCCGCATCCCAAAAACGTTGAATATCCCCTTCACTCCCAAACCCGAGACGGGACAAAGCGTTAACGCAAAGCCAGTTGATTTTCTTGTCGTCGCTTACAGTTTTCTTCAGATATCGCGGCGGAATTACATTCTCAGTGAGATTGTAATGTTTGATAAAATTGTGCCGATGGCATGTCGCGAGTATGCCTGTGTACCAATAGTAGTCGAGGGCAAATTTATGTGGCGGGCGCGCCCAACCTTCCTTACGATCGGTTCCCTTTTTTGCTTCAAATGCTTTCGTTGAAAGTGATCCTTCATCCGCAATTCGATTCAGTATCTGATCACACTCTTTTTTGGACGGCATGTATTCTCGCCATTTACGCTTTTCGATTTGAGCGCGCATGCGATCGAATTGCCGGTTCCAATAAGGATAAAACTCCATGGGCAACACGGATGCGTCGTGGGTGAAATGCTCAAAGGCATCGCGCCCCTTGACCAGATCATCAAGCATGTTTTCGCGATAATTCTGGTTCCGTGACCAAAGAATATGATCATGAGCCCGCGCAAGTATCCGTATCGTATCAAGCTGGACAAAACCGATACCGTTTACGATTCCGAGCAGGCCGACCCGGTCCAGCACGCCTGTGGGTGCATTGGCCAGCCCCTGGCGCTCAAGCCAAAGCCGGCGCGCCATGCGGTTAGAGATTGTAAGCGTTGGCATATCCACTGTCATAGGCAGATTTCTCAAGAAATAAAGTAGCCCGTGATCTTCAAGAAATAGGTGACGCTGACCGCCAATTCCGTTTAAAGATCACCATCATGTCGCAAGAACTCCTAAATCGTCTCGCCAATGACCCCAATGTTTTGATCCATCAGATCGATGCAGCACAAGAGCGTGCTGCCGTGGTGGCCTTTACACCTGACCAAATCCGACAGGCGGCATTTCTTGATCAGCGCGCGCTCACGCCCCAAACGCCAGGTGCGTTATTCGCCTGGCAAGACGTTGTTCAGGCCATGCAAAATGCGCCAGATACACTGCCGAAGGTGATCTTCCATATTGGCCATTGTGGATCGACACTGATTTCAAAACTCATTGAAGCCGCCGGTGGACCGAGAGGTCTACGCGAGCCCCTACCCTTGCGCAGCTTCGCAATGATGGAATCAAATCTCAGCTATAACTTATCACTATGGCCAAGACCTGAACTCAACCAGCGCCTACAAGTTTTTCTACGTAGTTGTGTAAGCGGGTCGAATAGCGCCATTAAGGCGACGAGCTTTTGCAATAATTTGATTACCCCGGTTCTGGAAAGCGGTGTCGACAAAGCCCTCTTCGCTTACATGCCTGCGGAGACATATCTCGCTGCTATGCTCGGTGGTGAAAATGCATCGATAGATATTTATGGTTCGATCGAAATTCGTATGCGGCGATTGCGGGTGTTGTGCGAGGATCCGGTCGCTGACCTTGCCTATTTATCGCTTGGCGAATGCGCGGCCTTGAGTTGGGCATGCGAGACGGCCACGACAGCGCTAGCCATGAGCCATGATCAAGAGAAAAAACTCTCAACCCTCAATTTTGATCAGTTTTTGAAAACACCGGGCCCAATGCTTGAAAAATGCTTGGTCCATTTTGCTGTTCCACTGATTACGAACGCCATTGAAAAAACTGTTTCAGGGCCACTCATGACACAATATTCGAAGGCACCAGAACATCAATTTTCGCCAAATTTCCGAGATCAACTATTGGCTCAATACCGGCGGGACCATGCCAGCGAAATTGCCAAAGGGTTGGCTTGGCTAGACGCAAATGCCAAGAATTTTACGCCAGTAGCCGCAGCGCTAAACACGTTCAATGATTGACGGGTTTGTCATAGCCTTGTAGCCAAACGTCATGACCAATGTACAAGCTCAGGCCCCGTTCCAAGTCCAGATCGTTCCCGTCACGCCGTTTCAACAGAACTGTTCGATCATTCGTGCGCCATCGGGTAACGCAGCCGTGGTCGACCCCGGCGGCGAACCTGAAAAAATCTTACAGGCGGCAGCGCAAATGGATGCCAGCATCGAACAGATATGGCTTACACATGGGCACCTTGATCACGCCGGCGGTGCCGAGGCCATCAAGCGTAAAACCAGTGCGCCGATTATTGGCCCGCATAAAGAAGATACCTTTTGGTTGGATGAGATTGCTGACCACTGGGCACGCTATGGCCACCCCGGAATGGGCGAGAATTGTGCACCGGACACTTGGCTGCATGACGGCGATACGCTTAAGCTCGATGACATTGAATTCAAAGTCGTTACAACGCCCGGGCACACACCAGGCCATGTGGTGATCTATCATGAAGGCGCAAATATCGCCTTTGTCGGTGATGTTTTATTCGCCGGTTCTGTTGGCCGCACCGATTTTCCGCGCGGCGACCAGCAAACACTGATCAATTCCATTACACAAAAACTTTGGCCATTGGGCGATCTACAATTCGTGCCAGGGCACGGACCAACTTCTTCATTTATGCGCGAACGCCAAACCAACCCATTTGTTGCTGACAACATTACCGGTTATCAAGGCACCTCAAAACAAGCGCCAAATGAAATTGATCAGAAATTATCGAAGCGTTGGCAATAACATCAAATCCTGAGAGATGCTGACCTGAACTCTTTTGAAGTGAATCCGGTCACCAAAGGCCGACTGGTCATCATTGCTTTCGTTCATGGCAATCCAAAAGTTGACTTTTTGCCCAGGGTTATCCGGCACTACCCATTGCAGCCGCCATGTCGTGGCGTTTGTGACTATATCGGTGCCAACCTCTTCCGCCCAAGAACCATTATCTCTTGAGACAATTGATCGTGCCAGACGGCCATGCACTTCGACATCTTCGCTAGCTGAGTTAAACGTACCGACCATGGCGATAATCTGAAAACCAACCTTCTTATTTTCCGGATTTTTGAACTGCAAGTGAATATCTAGCGGCTCGCCGGGAGTAATTTCGTTTAGCCCAAAAAACAGGCTAATCGCATTTGACCCGGGTACAACGTCGCCATCAAAGTGACAGCTCGCACAGCTCTGTGGGCTGGCTGGATCCGCTGCCCCCCATGGCGCACCATCGGGATATGCCGCGGCGGGCAACGGCAGCATTATAGTCAATGCGATGCCAATTCGCCGAAGAATTTTTTTTAAGGTGAATTTATTTCGTCTTCGGGTTCCACAATTGCACGACCAATATAATTGGTGTCGGTACCAAACCATACAGCCCCTGAACCTTCATGATAATGCATATGACGCACAACGCCGCCACCTGATGGAATTGCCGTTGCGCTAAAAAACGCCTCTGTTTCTGGATCAAAGCCCATAAACATATTCGGTTGAACGCCAGTAGCTAC
>JAJFGD010000111.1 GCA_021776315.1 Hyphococcus sp.
ATTGGCATGATGTTTTGGTTTATGGCGACGGGCGGTGTCGGCATTGATCCAGAGACTTTCACCGGGCCTTTCATCACCTTCATCTATTTTGGGCAGATGTTTGTACCGCTGCTTGTTTTGGAAATTTACTTCCGCGCCCAAGACAGCCAAAGCGCTGGTCTGAAAATTTCAGCAACGCTTTTGGTTTTTCTCGCGACTATAGTCACTGCGGTCGGCACATTCGCCGCCACGATGGGCATGTGGTTGCCGCGACTTTAAGCACATAGCGGGCGGCGGCGGCTAATTTTGCATTGGCCCCGACTCGGCGGAAGGTTTGTCCATGGTGGACAAACCTTCTTTTAAGATCGAACAATCCATGCCTGGCATCGTCGCCGGCATTGATGAGGCTGGGCGCGGCCCCTGGGCCGGTCCCGTGGTCGCTGCTGCAGTGATCCTCAACCCAAAATGTTTTCCTGATGGTCTGAACGATTCCAAAAAGCTATCTGAAAAACGTCGGGAAGATATTGCGCTCGCCATTCGTGATCAAGCAACCGTCGGCGTGGGCATCGCGAGCGTTGAGGAAATTGACGAGATCAATATTCTTCAGGCAACCTTTCTCGCCATGGCACGCGCTGAAGAAAACCTCGCGCGCAAACCCGATGCTTGTATCGTAGATGGTTCACAAAAACCGACATTGCGGGCACCAACCCAAATGGTCGTAAAAGGCGATGCCAAATCCCTGTCGATTGCCGCCGCATCGATCATCGCTAAGACCACCCGAGATCAAATTATGCGCGATCTGGCTATCAAACACCCTTTTTATGAGTGGGAGAAAAATAAAGGTTATGGCGCGCCAGCCCATCGCGCTGGTTTAGATGATCATGGCGTCACCCAACATCATCGCAAGAGTTTCGCACCAATACACAATATGTTGTATGCGGACTCAAGCAAACGCCGCGTCGGTTAACCTTCCTTACCAATTCATTAACATACTGAATCCATTAAAAAATTCTGCCTGACTCTTGACGCGGAATCACTCTCGACTCAAAGTGCCGGTCCTTCAATGAAGCGGGGCGACCATGGCGGCGAAGAAAAAAACAACAACCAAAACGACCATCGCAAAACATCTCGACAAAATTATCGAGGGCGACTGCATCGCCGCAATGAAAAAACTACCGAGCGACAGCGTTGATCTGGTTTTTGCTGACCCTCCTTATAATTTGCAACTTGGTGGTGACTTGACCCGACCCGACAATTCACGCGTCGATGGTGTCGATGATGAATGGGACAAGTTCGATAGTTTCAATGCCTATGACAGTTTCACGCGCGATTGGTTGGCCGAAGCCCACCGAGTGCTAAAACCCCATGGCGCGATTTGGGTGATCGGTTCCTATCACAATATCTTCCGCGTCGGGACAGCGGTGCAAGATTGCGGCTTCTGGATACTAAATGACGTTATCTGGCGTAAATCAAACCCGATGCCGAACTTCCGCGGCACCCGATTGACGAATGCCCATGAAACTCTGATCTGGGCAGCGAAGGACCAAAAGTCGAAATACACGTTCAACTATCGCGCCCTTAAAACCGCGAATGACGACCTTCAAATGCGTTCTGATTGGGAATTCCCGATCTGCACCGGCAATGAACGCATCAAAGGTGCCGATGGCACGAAAACCCACCCGACACAAAAACCCGAAGCCCTCCTTCACCGGGTGCTGATCGGCGCCACGAACCCTGGTGACGTTGTGCTCGACCCGTTCTTTGGGTCAGGCACGACAGGTGCCGCCGCCAAATATTTGGGCCGCCGCTATATCGGTATAGAACGCGATAAAACATATATCGCCGCCGCCAAGCGCCGCATCGCGCGCGTCAAACCTCTTGGTGATGAAGAATTACAAACACAACCTTCGCCAAAAGCTGCCAAGCGCGTGCCATTTGGTACCGTCGTTGAAAATCGCTTGATCAAACCAGGCGCAAAACTTTATTCACCCCGCGGCAATCACGCAGCGAAAGTGCGCGCCGACGGGTCACTCTATGTGAAAGAGGGCGAAGACGAGATCCAGGGCTCGATCCACAAAGTTGGTGCCGCCGTGCAAAAAGCCGCTGCGTGTAACGGCTGGACCTATTGGCACTATGAAGCAAAGACCGGCCGAAAACCGATCGATTTCTTACGCGACAAAATTCGCAAAGAAATGGCCGGCTAAACAACTAGCCATTACTGCGTCGATTCAAAAAACGCTAAATAATCCTGATCTAGCGTAATACCGTCTTGAAATTCCGCACATCGCTGATTGTGCGCATCAATATCCGCTTGCAGGTTTTGCGCTTCTGCAAACAACTCTCGAAACTCTTCATCGGGTAAAATAATTTGAAAGACTGGCGATGCACCACCGCCTCGCACAAGACGGCTTCCGGTCACCGCACGTTTCGGGTCTATGGCTTCTGCCCGTTCATTGTAATCAACAATGCGCTGTTCCAATTCTTCGCTTTCGCGCAAACATTGCTGATAGGCGGCCACACGGACACGCAAATCCGCCGCAATTTGCTGCACCGGGTTTGCTGTATTCATATGCGTTTCGTTATAACCATCAGTAGCATTGGCAAGGGCCGCGCTCCAATTTGGCATATAGACCGTAACATTACCGCCAGCGACAGCACCGCGTAAAAAGGTTTGATTTTTGATCGTTATGCGCTGTGCCCCATCAACAGAGGTCCCACTTAACAATTCAGCACAAGAGCCAACCCCAAAATTGTCTCTCGTGTCATTGCCGACAAACCCATCAACAACGTCTGAATCTAAACGCAGCGCTGCCAATGGATCAAAACATCCGTACCCGTCACGGTCGAGGGACGTAGTTCCTATCCGATCCAAAATATAAACGCGAAGTTGCTCCTGCGCCGACGCAGGACTAATAGCCGCGACCAGCACGGCACCGAGATACGCAACAAACTTGTGTTTTACCATTGATGCTCTCCCACCATAAGATGCGATGCGACAGCAAGACCATGCAAATGAACGGGCAATACGCTTTTACAAATTCAGCCGCCATAAATGGCCTGATTGCACCGAATGGCGAAACTATAGCAGTCATAGAGTTGAGAGTCGAAGCGCAAAAGCCCCAGTTTTGGACATTCTACGCCCTTTCTGGGTTATTCGACGATACGTTTTAGCCCCTCAACAAAATATTGGCGAATAAATTGAACCAAGTTTAGCGTGCGATCGACTTATCTAATAATGGGTCTGAACGGAGAATGTGATGAGCGCCGGAAAATTTGCAGAGCGGATAATGGCGATGGATGACGAAGTCTGGCTTCGTCATGCCAATCCGATCAGTGGTTGGACGCGGTTTGCCACCATGCCGCTGCTCTTTCTCGCAATTTTGAGTCACGTTTGGATTGGCTGGCTCGCCTTAGCGCCGATTGCGCTTTTAACTGTCTGGCTTTGGTTTAACCCACGACTGTTTCCCCGCCCCCAAAATACTGATGCCTGGATGACCAAAGTTGTTCTTGGCGAACGGGTTTGGCTCAACCGGAATTCCGTTGCAATTCCCATTGGCTTTGTGCGCTTACCGTTTTTATTAAACAGTTTAGCTGGCCTGATGTTGTTGATTTCAATTTATGGATTTGTTGTTCGCGATTTTTGGGCCGCATTTTTGGGTTGGCATTTCGCAATGATGAGCAAACTCTGGTTTGTCGATCGTATGGTTTGGCTTTGGGAAATCATGAAAGATAAATCGCCAGAATATCAATCCTGGGAGCGAACGCTCAATTAGGCTGCGTCATCCACTTGGCGTTGACCTGCTGCATTGAAATCCAAATTCTCTAATGCCTTATACGGACTTTCTGAAGCCGACGCGGCCAGCATACCTGCCACAGCAGAGGCTTGATCATCTGTCCCGGTAGATTTTTCAAAAACTTGTGCTGCTTCTGCTTGTTTTTCCGCGCGGGCGTCTGCGGAGGCTTGCATCAATTGAGCTTGGGCTGTTTGGGCAACCGCGCGATCAGGGCCAGATGGTTCGGCTGGTGCTAACGCCGCCGCAATCACCACGCGCATCTTTGCAACCGTTGCCTCGGGCGTGGATTCTGGTGAGACATCAATTGGTACTGAACCGCCAATGGCATATTGCTTCCCATCAGGACCCTCTTGATAGGAATAGGAAATAGCCCCGGCGTATTTTCCGCCGACAATTTTATGCGCTTGCTCGTGGGCACGGACTTCACGATCGCGGGCACGCAATTCTTGAACGGCGCGCTCTTGATCCGGTGACAAATCACCCGGCGCAGTCTTTTTGCTTTCTTGTGCTGCCTTTTCTTCGCCGGTGGTTTCGTCTAACCCGCTTGGGTATTGCGATTTGCCGGTGACAGGTGAAATTTCTTCGATGGCATTGCGCGCCAGTGTCGCAATTAGCGACCGATCCGTTGTCACTGCTATTGATGGTTCGCTCTGCGTGCGCCCCACTTTTCCAGATGCCCCGGTTAAGGATTGCTCCCCTAAGCGGCGCAATGCAGACGCCGGATCCTTAATCAATTGATCAAGACCCTTCGCCTCAATGCGCGAGGCCGCCATATATTGGCGCGCCGGAACCGTAGATATGGAGCCGAGTGCATTCATAGGACACCCAGTCTACAGCGAAAGCTTCAAGAAACGATTATTGCGAAACTGTTAAACACGGCCCGTAAAATTGCATCGCATCGCGCAACCAATATTGGCAACACGATAACACACGCATTCATACCTGAATATTGTTAAAGGCAACTGTCAAATGATGGACCATCAGGTCGCACATCTTTTGCAGCGTTCATCACAGAAACGGGGAGTGCACGGCCGTCCTCCTCATACGCAGCATCATAAGCAAAGATGAATTCCGCCTGCTGTAGACCCATGACACAAAGCAATGCGTCACGACCAAATGCATTTTCGATCGTTTGAACCATTTCCGCACCAACATAATAAAACGGGCTGTCAAATAAACCGGAGAGTCCAATATTATAAACCTTGTCAGCATCAGCAGGATCATCGGACTTTGCCAAAAAGACAAATGCGAGATCTAACAGATCAAAGTTCTCATCTGTTCTGCTCGCGTTTTTCCGATTGATACGTTGGCTTAATTTTGTATAGGCACCCGGGTCTTCAATATCAGCATAATTCGCTACGGTAATCGCACTTCCTTCGCGTATAATTGAGTCGAATATTTTTATTTCTGCTGGCGCGTCTTCGGCCACAGTCGGCACAAATTCGCTTTGAACGCCATGATAGATTTCATGGGCGATTAGATATCGCAACCCCACATCGTCATCACCAATGCAGGGAAGGTCAACATAAAACCCGCCATCAGTTGCCCAGCCACCGCATGATGGCCCGCCTACAATTACCGTCGCTGTACCATCATATTTCAGCTTGGCCGGCGTATATGCATTGACCAAATCTGTTGTCGCACCTGAGAAACCATTAGTCTGTTCAGACAATCTGTCGACGATCCGTCTAAGATCCTCACGGTTTTCAATCACCTCAGTAAACCGAAAATAGTCTGGCGTCGGTGGCGAACAAGTCGCTGCAGATTTACGCGCAGCTATATATTCATCCATCGTAAAATAGTCGCGAAACTTGGAAAAATGCGCCAACATATCTTTAACGACGGTCGAATTTCGGATCGCGGCCTCATCGATCTGCTGATTGGAACAAACATCATCAAGTACGTCACTTGCGAAACTTGCGTTCAGACGAATTTGCACGTCAGCGTTGGCTGGGGCTGCTAGGCACACCGTTATGACGCTGAACAGTATTGATAAGAGCCGTTTCATTTTTCGAAATTTCCCCCGCAGTATAAAATCCCAATAGTGAAAAGATTAGCGTAAATCAAATCGCTTGTCCCATCACTTCGTCCCGTAAACAAAACGTGTCTTTTGGCTTCAGTTTGCTTGAGGCTTCAAAGCAGACCTTTATGCCGTTGATCGAGGAATTTTAACAACGCGGCGCCAAACAGTGCCACCACGCCAATAATGTCCGCATAGACAATCGACATCAATGATGATGGTTGATCACTGCCCAAATAAAACAGTCCCATAAAGGAGAGCATGGCAATCAGACCAGCCGCGATCGCCGCCCGATGCCAATTCGGCTTGAACGCGGCAATGATCATGAAACCTCCGAGTAGGCCAAACAAGACAGCGCGATGGCGGAGCAAAATTTCAAGAGTTGGGTCTCGTAATTCAATGCCATAAAGACCTTCAATACGGGCACCCGACAACACACCGATCACAGGGACGAAATTGATCAGCCCTGCAATGACAATTAGCCCGGTAATCGCGCGATCTTTGAACATTCCTCGGTCACCAGATCTCTTCGAAAAGCCGCATGAAATTGCCACCTAAAATTTTGTCGATGCGCTTTGACGAATGGCCACGTGTTTTCAACATTTCGCTGAGTTTTTCGAATTGCGTTGGCCCCATTAAATCTGGGGGGATCGTGATGATATCCGCTTTCTCATTCGGCGCGCCCACCCCTAAACGCGCACGGTTTTCAATGTCGCGTTTATGCTCTTCAAGGAATGCAGGCATATCGTCTACACCGGTTGTACCGCCATCTGTACCAAGGCCAACATGATCCTCACCGCATACATTCACCGCATGCTCAATATGGGCGACAATATCGGCGGCCATTTGCTGCCGACCTGGGGTTAAATAGGGCATGAAATAAACGCCCATGACACCGCCCTTATCGGCCATAGCGCGCAATTCCGCATCACCACGATTGCGCGGATGGGGCGCAAGTGCGGCACAGCCTGTATGGGTAATCGCAACCGGTTTTTCAGAAACCGCAACGGCATCAAGGGTCGTGCGTTCGCCCGCATGAGAAACATCTACCAACATGTTATGGTCGTTTAACGCGGCGACCAAATCGCGACCAAAATCCGTTAGTCCTTGGTTCTCTGGCACCAACGCTCCATCGCCTGCGGTCCCTTTTAAATTGTAGGTGAGCTGAACAACCCGCACGCCCAGATCCGAAAACATGCGCACCCGCGACGCATCGCCGGCAAACATTTCCGAATTTTGAAAACCAAATATCATCCCCACTTTGCGCGATTTATGCGCAGCGCGAAGATCTTTAGCAGACAGGACGTGCACCAAATCATCAGGGCGAATTCGGATGGCTTCCCGCCACCAGGCGATACTATCCACAGTTTCAAAAAATGGATCACCATCACCAAACACATGTCCAAGGGTTAAGTTGATCCCTGCGAGATCAGCGGCTTTTGCATCTTTAATGGCCCGTTTATCGAGATGATGCGCAGCAACCATGGCATCCGTATACCGTCCACTATTTGGGTTGCGCAGCCCCCCTAACGCATTGATGACAAACTGTTTGCTTTTCTTAGCGCGCGCTGGCGTCGTCGCAGCGATCGCAGCGGCCCCAACACCAGCAAAAAGTGCTCGTCTGTCAATCGAAAGTGGTTTCATCTGCTCGCCCTTTATAAATTTTACTGGCTGTTGCCTACTCTACTTTTACCGCAAGCGTGTCGTGATGTCCTGAAATCAGGGAACGGAGCAAAAATGAAATATCCGCGCGATCTTTAAAGCCCGCATCGGTTGCCGCGGTTTCTGCTTCTTCGGGTGTGGCGCCTGATGGTTCAGCAAATGTTTGCAAGTTTTCATGAAATCCAATCGTGAACACATCAACATTGGAACCCGCGGCACGTCTAAAAATCATATTTGGTTTGCCGCCCGTTGCGGCGAGGTAATTGTTTTCCATTCGACGCTGTTCGAACAGTTCACCGGCTTTGCCTGCAGCCGCCTCGAACATTTCAATATGATAGAAACCGTTTTCTGAAAACTCGCGTTCAAATTCTGCAAAGGGCGGACCATAAGCAAAATGGTCTTCAGAAAATGCGATGAGCTTATAGCCTTTCGCTAGTTTTTTGGAAAACTGTTGCTGTGCCTCTTGACGTTGCGCCGTTTTGTCGGCCGCATGAAACTCAGTCCAGCTGCCCATTGGGACAATTGCCATTAAGTCCCATTGATCTCCTTGAGAGTGGCGCATGACGTAGGGCGCGCTCTGGCCCGCTTCTTCATAAAATCCGGAGGCTTTTAAATCAGCAATCCAATTCAATAGATGTTCCAACTTGCCCACATCGGCGCGCACCGTCATCACATGATAAAGATAGTCGCCCTCTAATTCTTGTGCTTTCGCTGGCATCACCAGCGCAAAAGCCATAGCAAGAACCGCCATCAATCGAACAATCATTCAGAACTCCCAATTTTATTTACTGCTAACTCTACCGCTTTTTTCATCACTGTTGGAAGGCTTACTTTCGCGGGCGCAATCCATTGCCGACCCGGCTGGCGTCGAAACCCCTTTGGTACCTGCGCGATATAAACAACAAGTGTCAGATGGAAATGCGTAAACACATGAGTGATTTCACCCACTTCATCCCAACTTATCTCTAATGGTGCATCTGCGAACAGATCGCCGGACAATTTTTCTGCCCATTGGGTACCCGGAAGCCCCTGCATTCCCCCAAGCAAGCCGTTATCGGGGCGCCTCTCAAACAGGATTTCACCTTTGGAATTAAACAAAGCAAACACAGCTCCGTGGCGTTTACGTTTTGCTTTTTTCTTTGCTTTTTTTGGAAATTCTTCTTGCGCATCTTTAGCAAATGCTTCGCAGGCAGAGGAAATTGGACAATCCGAACAGCGTGGCGATCGCGGGCGACAAATTGCTGACCCCAAATCCATCAAACCTTGTGCGAAATCTCCCGACCGCTTCGCTGGCCAAATGTCAGCGGCGCGCGAACGCATCTCCGTTTTGGCCGTTGGCAGTGGCGTATCAATGGCAAACAGGCGTGAGACCACCCGTTCGATATTGCCGTCAACGACAACCGCATGTCGATCAAATGCGATCGCGGCAATGGCAGCAGCGGTATATTCCCCTATTCCCGGCAGCATTTGAAGCGCATCCTCCGTATCCGGAAAAATACCACTATGGTCGCGGCAAACAACCACAGCACATTTATGCAAATTGCGCGCGCGCGCATAGTATCCAAGCCCCGCCCATTGTCCCAAAATATCATCAACCGGTGCGGCGGCTATCGCGCTCACTGTTGGCCACCTTTCTAGAAACTCGGCATATCGTGGCGCAACGGTTGCAACGGTCGTTTGCTGCAACATGATTTCCGACAGCCACACATGGTAAGGGTCGGGACGCTTGCCTTGCTTGCGCGCTTTCGGCCCGATGCGCCACGGCAAATCCCGCGCATGGAAATCATACCACCGCAACATGCCACGCGAAATTGCGGATAAGTTTTTGGGCGGGGCGGTTTCGTAGGGCATAGACCCACTCTATGATGCACCCTGCGCGAAAGGGCAAAGGGCCTTAAATGGCAAATAAGTTTTACCAACCGCATCGGCAGGGCGGCCACCAAGGGCGCTCAAAACCTGTTCGCCGTGCGCCGCCGAAGGCCGCGCGCGCAGGGGCTCAAGTATTCGCC
>JAJFGD010000112.1 GCA_021776315.1 Hyphococcus sp.
TCGACCGGTGCATTCATAGAGGCTGATAGGCACAGCCCCAGAACATCCCGCGTTTGTACCGGGTCAATCACACCATCATCCCAGAGCCGCGCTGATGAATAATAGGGTGAACCCTGTTTGTCATAGCCATCGCGAATTTTGTCTTTGAAAACTTTTTCGTCGGCCTCCGCCCAGGTTTCGCCGTCTCGAAGACCATCACGTTTGACGGTGGCTAATACACTTGCTGCTTGTTCGCCACCCATCACTGAAATTCTGGCATTGGGCCACATAAACATAAAACGTGGACCGTAAGCCCGCCCGCACATGCCGTAATTGCCGGCACCATAAGAGCCACCGACAACAACAGTATATTTTGGAACTGCGGCTGTAGCGACAGCCGTGACCAGCTTGGCACCGTCTTTGGCGATACCACCGGATTCAGCGGATTTACCGACCATAAAGCCGGTTATATTCTGTAAAAAGACCAATGGAATTTTGCGTTGGCAACAAAGCTCTATGAAATGGGCACCTTTTTTGGCGCTTTCCGAAAATAGAATACCGTTATTCGCAATGACACCCACGGGGAAGCCATGTAATCGGGCAAAACCCGTGACTAATGTTGAGCCATATAGCGGTTTGAATTCATCGAAATCTGAACCATCAACGAGCCGCGCAATAATCTCTCGGGCATCATATGGTTTGCGCGCATCAGTTTCGACAACGCCGTAAAGTTCTCCGGCATCATAAAGTGGCGCAACGGGATCAGCCATCACGACATTGCCAAGCTTGACCCAATTGAGGCGGGAAACGATTTGACGTGCAAGACCCAGCGCATGATCGTCATCATCCGCGAGATGATCAGCAACACCAGAAGTGCGGGTGTGGACATCACCACCACCAAGGTCTTCGGCGGTGACCACTTCACCAGTGGCGGCTTTGACCAAAGGTGGACCGCCAAGAAAGATTGTTCCTTGTTTCTTGACGATAATTGCCTCATCGGACATCGCTGGTACATAGGCACCACCGGCTGTGCAAGAGCCGTGAACAATGGCAATCTGGGGAATACCTTGCGAAGACATTTGAGCCTGATTGTAAAATATTCGTCCGAAGTCATCCTTGTCTGGAAAGACTTCATCTTGCATCGGTAGGAATGCACCACCGGATTCCACAAGATAGACACACGGCAATCGATTTTCGAGTGCAACTTCTTGTGCGCGCAAATGTTTCTTGACGGTCATGGGGTGGTATGTACCCCCTTTGACGGTCGGGTCATTCGCGACGATCATGCACTCAACGTCGGCAATGCGTCCGATGCCAGTGATGACCCCTGCAGACATCACATCGCCTGAATACATTTCCCATGCTGCAAACTGGCCAATCTCTAGAAAGGGAGCGCCTTGATCGACCAATCGGGCGATCCGTTCACGTGCCAAAAGCTTGCCGCGCTTCTTATGACGTTGGGCTCGTGATGCACCGCCACCTTCGGCGACTTGGTCGCTGTTTTGGCGCAGTGTGTCGACCAACTTGCGCATTGCGGCGGCATTGGTCGCAAAGCTTTCTGATTTCGGGTCGATTTTACTTTCGATGATGGACATAGGCCTCGCATTACCTTGATTTTTAATCGGTTTAGCAAAGGCACGGGACAATTGAAACTCATTCATGGGCATTGGAGGACGCTGGCTTGAGAAAAGTTGAGTAGATTATTAGGCTGGTTCTTCGTGAGGATTAACGCCTTAGCCTATGGGGCCATAAGCTGCCTTTTAAATGGTGGGGATCTTCCCGTCTAGAATTGGAAAATCAAATGAAAAGCATGTTGATTTTGGGCCTTGTTTTGGCGCTAATTTTCGGACCCGTAGCCGCTGCACCGTCAAGCAAGATATCGCATATGACATGGCTTGTGGGGGAGTGGGTTGGAGAAGGAGGAGCTGGTGATAAAGGGGCTGCAAAAGGCGTTGCGCACCTATATTGGACCCCTGTAGCTGAAGAGCCGGTTTCATCTACATTTAGTTGGCATGCGCCTATTGATGAACATGTCCATTATGCCTTCACGGTTTTCAATAAACCGAAGGTAGCGTCGAGTGGCAAAGCATTCACTACGGCAAAGATTTCATCACTTTCGAATACGCTCCCTGGCATTTTGAAGCCCGGGTTTTAAGCGACGGGTTGGCGCGTTTTGAATGTGTCGCCAATTGTCGTACCTAAAGCGTTACCTATCGGTTGCAAGACGACGGCACGCTTGAAGCAAGGTGGGACCCCATTGATGACGGTGCCCTCGATTGGATTGTCACCTATCAGAGAATGTGGGACAAAAATTAGTCGAAAATGTTATCTGACCGTAAGTTGAATTCTTCGATTTGACTTCAAAAAGAGGCGATGCAAAGGAACCAAAAGACATGGGATTAGTCGTTGAGAAAATCGATGCAGCATGCGGTGCGGTAGTGCGCGGAATTGATCTCACCAAACCACTTTCCCAATGCGCAATCGATGCGATCCGGGAAGCATGGCTCAAACATCATGTGTTAGTATTCCCAGAACAAGGCTTGAACGATGATGATTTAGAAAATTTTACGCTTTGTTTCGGCCCATTTGGTGACGATCCATTTATAGCACCGATTGAGGGACGGAAGCATGTCATTGCAGTAAAACGTGATGCTGATGAGAAGAGCCCCATCTTTGCCGAAAGCTGGCATACAGATTGGAGCTTTCAAAGAACGCCGCCAGCGGGGACATGCCTTTTTGGAATTGATATTCCCCCGCATGGTGGGGATACGCACTTTGCCAACCAACATTTGGCATTGGAACGCATGCCAAGTGAGCTTCGCGAAAAACTTGAAGGTAAAGAGGCGATCCATTCCGCCCGATTACCATATGGCCGCCAAGGTGTTTATGGGGAATCAGACGCGCCCGTGCGATCAATGGATATCCGTGCATCCGATGATGCAATGGCGGAACAGCGCCATCCCATTATCCGTAAACATCCAGAAACTGGCCGCGAAGGAATTTTTGGTTGCGTTGGATATATTACCGGGTTTGCAGATATGGATGAAACAGAGAGTATGTCCTTATTGGCAGAGTTGTACGCTTGGCAAGGACGCGAAGAGTTTGTCTATACTCATCGCTGGGTGCCAAATATGTTGGTGATGTGGGACAACCGATCAGTTTTACACAAAGCGACCGGCGGTTATGACGGCTATGCGCGATTGTTGCACCGGACCACAATAGGTGCGCGATGAATTCAGGCTTGGGAATTCTTGAGTTGGCGTAAATGTCGGTATCGGCTTTTCCTAGAATTGGGGACGATGATGAGTTTATTGGCGCTGGGCTTGCTTTCTCAGGCAGTTTTTATGGTTTTTCCCGAAGCCCGGGAAAGTCAAATAGTCGGCGCAATTCCCGCGGCGGAATCTGGGGAAGATGCTTTTTTCGATTTCCGCGCCGAAATTGAAAATGCGGAGTTGCTCGGTCAACGCATTTATGATCACGACCTTGCAGCCTCATTGGCTACCGACGTTGTTTTTGAGAAAACGGATTCGAACATTAGTGAACGTGCAATTGGTTGGATAGAGCAACCTCTAGCCGACGATTTGCTACGTGTTTATTTTTTCGGCAAGACCGATAGCGGTGACTATTTCCCTGTCTATTCGGTGGATGTGAAAAATGGAAAGGTTCTACATGCAAGTTACAAATATTATTCAGAAACTGAAATTTTCGAAGAAGACCTGCAAAACTTATCTAAAGCTCGAATGTTGGGGGCGAGTCAGTCAATTAGTACTTGCTCAGCAAACTACAATTCTGTTGTATTTTTGAACGCTGACAATGAGTACTATGTATATTTGTTGGCGGCGACATTTGACCCAAGTGAAATAAAACTCGGTGGGAACTATAGGTTTCAAATTTCGCTAGATCCGGATCAAGTGGTCGGGTTTCAGAAATTCACAAATTCGTGCATAGCTATGAGGAAAGGTGGCGCTTCTGAAACGGTCGTTGGTTTGGTGGCGACCCATCTGTTGTCGCCACACCCAAATGAAATCCATGTATTCTTGTCGTTACAGCA
>JAJFGD010000113.1 GCA_021776315.1 Hyphococcus sp.
GAGCTATTGCAAGGGGTTCCAACGAAAATCGAACAAAGTGAACTGGGCATGGCGTTTTCTACAGGCATAGTTGAAGGTTCCTTTGGTTCTGCAGGTTTAGGAGTGGCTGCCAAGTTGGACGATTATCTTCGTTATTTCTACTCGCTCCAAGTATCAATTCCAACAACGTCGATTATTGTAAATCTCGATGTGTGGAATGAGTTGGATGAAAAAACTCAGGCAATTATATTGCAAGCTGGTGCCGAAGTGGAAGACCAGGTCTGGAATGAGATGATCGCCTTCGATGAGTACTATATCAATCTTTTGAAAGAGACGCGCATCAACATTTACGAGCCTAACGACGAGTTACGTCAAATCCTGAAGGATTTTGGTATCCAGATGTCAGGTGAATGGGCAGATCGCATCGGTATCGAAGGTCGTGAGATTTTGAACAATTTTCATGAAGCCGTGCGGCAAGTGCATTAAGATTGCTCAACGACGTCATTTACTCGATTAATCTAGGGAAGCGTTAGAAGTTTGGCTAAAATTATCGAAGATGGTCTTAATCGGCTCTATTTACTTTGCGGCTATTTAGCGGCTGGGTTTATCGTCCTTATCCTGGTTTTGGTTGGGGTCAATATTTTTGACCGCCTTACAGGTTCATATACAGCGGGTACGAATGAATTGGCAGGATATTTTCTGGCGGCTGCGGGTGCTTTGGGGATGGCCTACACGTTCGGCGAGAACGGACATATTAAAGTAACGTTGTTGGTAGAGCGACTGGAAGGGAATATTAAGGGAAGGGTTGAGACTCTTGGTCTGCTTGTTGCGGCGGGGTTCAGCTGTTTTCTTAGCTATTACCTGGTCAAAATGGTTTTTGATTCATGGCGCTTCGGGGAGATTAGTTCGGGAACCGACGAGCTGCCCCTTTGGATACCGCAAATGCCCATGGTGGCGGGCTTTGTTGTTTTCTCGATATCCTTAGTACACGCAATTGTAAGAGGGGCCACCGCGAAAGGGGCACGGTCTGAAATCATTAGCTCTTCAGACAGGAATAAGGCCTGAAACATGGAACAAGTTTTCGCGGTAATCATTCTGCTATTTGCGATGTTGGGCTTTTTGGCTTTGGGGCTTTGGGTCGGTATGTCAATGTTGGCGACCGGTGTTGTTGCCATGATCCTCTTTACAGGCATCACATTCGGCGATGCCATGGCAACCACTATTTGGTCCCATACATCTACATGGGCACTGTCTTCACTGCCATTGTTCATATGGATGGGCGAAATTCTATTTCGATCGAAATTGTCCGAAAACCTATTTGCAGGGTTATCGCCAATATTGCGAAGAACACCGGGAGGTCTGCTTCACGTTAACGTGTTGGGTTCGTCGACATTTGCTGCAATTTCGGGCTCAAGCGCTGCGACATTGGCAACCGTTGGCAAGATGACAATTCCTGAGTTGCAGAAGCGCGGTTATCCTGAATCTCTTACGATAGGGACACTGGCTGGGGCTAGTACAATCGGATTGTTAATTCCGCCGTCGCTTACTTTGATCGTGTACGGCGTGCTCGTTCAGGAGTCTATAGGCAGACTTTTTATCGCCGGCGTCATGCCTGGAATCATGTTGTCATTTCTTTTTTTCCTTTATATTTTTGGATGGGGCCAGTTTACCAAACAGGGCCGTTCATTGCGGGAGGCACCGGCGACTATTGCTGAAAAACTGCACGGTGCAGCAAAACTTTTGCCAGTGTTCATGTTAATCGCTGCAGTGATTGGGTCGATTTTTTTTGGTTTAGCGACGCCTATTGAGGCTGCCGCAATCGGAGTTGTGGGCGCGTTATTACTGGCTTTAATTCAGGGTACTCTAAATAGGGAAAGTTTACGGGCTTCCTTGCTGGGAACTGTGAAAACGATGTCTATGATCATGCTTCTGATTGTGGGTAGTTCTTTTCTCACGATGGCCATGGCGTTTTCTGGCTTGCCTGGTGATCTTGCGCGATGGGTCGGTGGCATGGGTTTATCAGCTACCGGACTGATTATCGTGCTCACCATTTTTTTCTTGGTTCTCGGGATGTTTCTAGATGGCTTCTCGATGATTATTTTGACGATTGCTGTTCTAGAGCCTTTACTCCGCGCGACTGGAATCGACATGATTTGGTTCGGCATTTTCTTAGTTATGGTCTGTGAAGTCTCATTGATAACGCCCCCGATAGGGTTCAATTTGTTTTTACTTCAAGGCATGACCGGAAAAGGAATTGGAGAAATTTCAAAAGCTGCATTTCCCATGTTTTTGTTGCTGCTCGCGGGGCTCGCCTTGTTGATTGCTTTTCCAGAAATTGCGACATGGTTGCCGAATTATATGACGCGTGGAAACTAGAGTACAGGCTGTGGCAGTTTTATTGTTCAAAATGTCATTGTTCATGCCCAAACAATACTTATGCCCCGTTTCCAAGTGTCGGCGGGGCGCTCGCTTTAAGTAATTCGGCAGTTCGCAAATTGGGTAATTGCTGGTAAATTTTTTGTCGGATCGCTATCTCATCTAAAAACCTTATGAGGCCATTATTATGGTGCAAAAAACACTGTCATCCCAAACAAAACATGTCCCAGTTTTTGAGGATAAAAATGGATGGTGGGAGACGTTGCCGCAGGCCGTTCCGTTCGCACCGCTGCGCTCGCGAGAGCACACAAATTTTGTTGTTGTCGGGGCCGGATGGTCGGGCCTGGCAGCAGCAGAGCAATTGGCGAAAACAAATCCAGATTCCAAAGTCATCGTGCTTGAGGCGGACAGGGCTGGTTATACGGTGTCAGGCAGAAGCTCTGGCGTCTTGATGGCGTTTCAAAACCGAGGCGAAAAACACGATCTTGAACTAACACGTAAGCAAATGCGCCTCGGACAATTTGGCCTCGATCATCTACGTAAACTGGCGACGACGCACAACATTGATTGCGGCTGGAGCGAGTGGGGAAGGCTTTATGTTAGCGCCGGGCCGGATGGCGATCATCAAATGGATCGTATGCTTCAGATAATGGATGAAATTGGTGAGGTGTATGAGCACCGTTCAACTGAAAGAATGTCTCACGATTTGGGTACACCCTTCTATCGTAAGGGTGCATTTTTGGGCGGGAATGGGCTTATCAATCCCGCCGCTTTTGTCCAGGGATGGGTACGCCACTTGCCAGAGAACGTTACCGTCTATGAGCAATCGCCTTTGGTTAAACTTGAAAGCCAAGGAAAATCCCACCTACTGCAGACCCCAGAAGGCGAGGTCACTGCTGACAAAGTTCTCATTACAACCGGCATTCACCTTCGGCATCTTGGGCTGGCGAAAAATCGATATGTATCGATGGCGACTTACGCCAGTATGTCTGAACCGCTTTCGGACGAACAACTAAATCAATTTAAGATTGGCAATGAATTTTGTCTTTTTGCGACCGCCGCCAATGGTCCGACAATTCGACTAACCAATGATGGTCGACTTTGTTATCGCAATGTACAAAAGCACTGTCCGAGTGGCGCGATACACGCTGAGCCGTTGACCGACATTGCCAAGCGCCACCGAGAGGCCATCAATAGCCGATGGCCATCTTTAGCGGATTTGAAGTTCCCGTTTATATGGGGCGGGGCTTTGTCAATCACGCCAAACAATAGCGCAATATTCGGTGAGATGCATCCAGGTGTTTTCGCTACGGCGTGTGGTGGTATGACGATGGCTACAGTTGGTGGGCACTTGCTCGCAGATTTGGCTAATGGAAATGAAAGTAGCTTGTTGAGTGATATGATGGGACTTCCGAGCCCTAACAAGCTTCCTCCACGGCCTTTTTTGGACCTTGGCGTAAAATGGAAGCTGCGACAGGCGGCTCAAAGAGGGGCTCAGGAATTTTAGTTCGGCGGATTCGATAAGTTCTATCGGGCGCAAAATTCAACGATATTGGTGTCTTAAATGGCCTAAAGCGAACGTTGCCTGATTTTCATTTTGGAAGTGTTGTCAATTACACATGATAAATCCGGCTGCGATTAAGAGGCCAAATTCGATCAGAAACCACGGTGCAACCAATTGTAGCTATTTTGCCGTCCCCAGCGGGTAGTTCGAAACTTAGACTCAGCATCCAGATTAACCCAAACTCAATACTACTTACGTCCATGCACAGAAGAATGACTCAAAAAATAACCTTCAATGATTTCTCGTCATTGGGCTGAGTAACTCATTTGTGCATCTCGCCGAACCATTAGCAATGTCCGCTTTTGGCGAAAACCGATCGATCAATTTGGCAATACTAAAAACCTGGGCTGAGTAACTGTTATTGGCCCAAAGCGGACATTGGCCGTGAACGATCACGAGGGAAATTTACGCGCTTCGGTTGCCGGCTTTTAGGCTATGGCGCGACCACGACAAAGCGGCAGAAGAGGAAATCGCCAATACCGACGCGAGCACGTTAAATAAGATATCGCGGGGATCAAATACGCGGCTTGGAACCGTCGATTGAATCACCTCGTCTGCAACGCCAATCAATGAAGCAAGAAAGATTGCCAGTAAAGGCGGTACAAAAACGCGGCGGCCGTTTCGTGCTCGCTCTGACAGGGCTTCGTATGCAAGAATGGCAACAACACCATACTCGATGAGATGAGTTCGTTCTGCAGGGTTCGCCATTCGCACGAAGACCAATAAATATACAGCGATGACGCCTAGTATAGCAACGAGCCTCGCCCGGTCGGGTCGCGATTTTAACGCATGGACTAAGATCATTATTCCGACGAACGCCGCGCCGACAGCAAATGACAATTCCAAGAGACCCTGCTGGCGCAGCAACCATGTCAAGCTGCTCGCAGTCGCAAGCGTTGAGAATATTGCGGCCACAACCGCAAACAAGAGCAACCATAGCCGCCGTTCACGTTGTGACGAAAAAACGCTCATGACTCACAATATCATTCGCCTGCATATTCTCAAAAGCGTCCGCAATTGGCGAAAAGGCTCCCTTTACGTTTGCAAGTGCAAAAATAAAAACCTTATCGCCGTAATTTTGGACATGCGGAGGCTTTTTAACCGGCCTTATGCTCGTGTTCGACCAGTTTTTTGAGTTTTTGATGGCTTTCGTCCTGAGGGTTGTTGGAACTAAATTTAGCGAAAAACCCGAAGAGCGGTGCAATAAATTTCATAGCCCCTTTGAATTTAATGATCGTCTTTTGGGTTAAGTCAGTTATCTCATGTGCAGGCGCTGCCAGAATATATTCGACATCAAGATCAAACATCTCGCCTGTAATATCCACACGTAGGCGTTCGTTCGCGACATATTCAGTAATCTCGCCGAACATTTCCATTTTCTTGTCGCGTTCGAGGTAAACTTGACGAAATTTTGAACCAACCTTGTTTGGTGTTTCAATGAGTGCCTCGTCTTCAATAATATTTGGCAACCATTGTCGAAGACGGTCGGTATCCTCCAACCATAAAAAAACGGTTTCGGCGGGTGCGTTGATTCTTGTATTGGATACTGTTTTCATCATGCATTCCCTTTCACTATTGAGCGGATAATACTGAAGATGGTCAATCGCGCATAGCTCCTCATTTGCCTGCACCCTGTTTTGGTTTGTTTTTGATAGATGCCTGTCACCGCCAGCGGCGAATAACCGCCATTTAGTCACACAATTGCATAGCTTTTGATCGAATGGCGGAATTTGGCGAAAAGCCGCCATTAATGTTCGCCCCCGCGCAATGTCAGTTTGATTAGGCGGAAATGGCAATCTTCACCAAAACCCACACGCCGACGAAAATATTGAAAAAATTGGAGCGGGTAGACGGAATCGAACCGACATACTCAGCTTGGAAGGCTGCTGCACTACCATTGTGCTATACCCGCTGATCCAAGGAAAAAGAGATTTAGCAGCGTCACCGCGGAGTGCAAGGGGTTTATAGCTCATCCCGGCGGGGTCTGGCGAAACGGGGCGACGGGATATCAAAAACGATCGCCGCGGCCCGCACGCCAAAGGTCACCAACGCCGCGATCACCGCAGCGAGCGACGCCCCAAGCCCCAGCTGAATGAGGCCCACATAGACCCCGGCCCCGATTAGCGCGGCGGTCGCGTAAATATCCTGTTTCAAGATCAATGGCGGCTCATTTAACAAGACATCGCGCACGACCCCGCCAAAAGTGGCGGTGACCGCCCCCATAAATATGGCGACGAATACCGGCGCGTCTGCGGCCAGCGCGGCCTGGGCCCCCAATATCGCAAACACCGATAGGCCGAGGGCATCAGCCCAGATTAATGCCTTGAGACGTGAATTGAGGATCGGTTGCGCTAAGACCGCCACCAAAGCCCCAGCGAGACAGACCGGCAAGGCTGTTACATCAGCAATCCACCAAACCGGAAATTGACCGAGCAGAACATCGCGGATCGTCCCTCCGCCGACGCCCGTGACAAAAGCGATCAGTGCGATCCCAAACAAATCCATATCATTGCGCAAGGCGGTCAAGGCACCAGACACCGCAAATACAAAAAGCCCAAAAATGGTCAGAGCCGAAAATACATCCGTTGGATCGATAGGCATGACAGCAGGCTCCTCGCCGGTCGAAATCATCGCTAAAAAAACTGCGCATAGAGCCAAACTCAGGCAATCTCAATACCGAACCACAACAAGTTGACATATATTTTCAATAGACGGTTCAGACTTTTGACATGGGTGACTAGTCAACGATGAACCAAGACTAGTCACCCATTAAGAAATTCGAATACGTTTCAAATTTGAGCAATTTCTTTCGTCAAAATCTGCAACTTTCTCCGTATAGATAAAGTCATGTGGCGGATGAAACCACATGGGGGATTTTACTGCGGGGCCGCGACGGCGGTGGGAGGCAACATAATGACGAAACATGATAATCGCCGAAGCTATGAGCGTACGGATCTGGGCCTCACAGTGCGTTTTGTGACACGCGAAGACCTGGAAACCACGGGTGAACTGATCGATATTTCTGAGGGTGGCTTGGCCATGCTGACCGAAACAGCGGCGCAAGTTGGTGACCCGGTCATTGCCTATCCAGAAAAATTGGGGCGCATAACGGGTACGGTCGTTCGAAAATTTGAGGGCGGCGTCGCCATCGCATTTGAGATGTCTGAATCCCAACGCGAACATTTACGCAAGCGCATTGAATCGGCCGTCAGCGGCGTGCCCTATATCAGGCTTTTGGAGAACCGAAAGCACAAGCGCATTACGCTGAACCTTGATTCCGAGGCCCATATCGAAGCCGAGGGTAAAAGCTTTAAATGTCAGATCGCTGATATTTCTGAAACTGGCAGCCAAATTCGCGCCGAGACTCGACCCGTCATTGGCACCATGGTGCGCGTCGGCCTATTGCGCGGCAAGGTGCGTCGCCACACCAATGAAGGGTTTGCGATCGAATTCAGCAAACCAGAACAAAGTGCCCAGCCAACAACAGAAACTGCGGCGATGCGTGCATCCGGATAGGACCAATCCAATCCCTATAAGGATCGCGCGATCAACAGCTTCATAATCTCATTCGTACCGCCATAGATGCGTTGCACCCGTGCGTCGGCATACATGCGGCTGATCGGGTATTCATCCATATAGCCATAGCCGCCAAAGAGCTGCAGGCATTCGTCAATGATCTCATTTTCGAGATCCGTCAGAAGCATTTTGGACATGGAAGCGGTCACGGCATCGAGCTTCTTTTCAATCAATTGTTGGGTACAATAATCGACAAAAACACGGGCCATGGTTGCTTTGGCTTTGCACTCAGCCAATTTAAATTGGGTATTTTGAAACTTTAGGATCGGTCGACCAAAGGCTTCGCGCTCTTTTACATAGTCAATGGTCAGCTCTAATGCGCGTTCGATTGACGCCATGCCTTGAACCGCAATCTGGTGGCGTTCTTGGGGCAATTGTTCCATTAGCTGGAAAAAACCCTGACCTTCGTCGGTGCCCAATAAGTTTTCAGTTGGAATTTTGACATCCGAAAAGAATAACTCAGATGTATCTTGTGCCTTATTGCCAAGTTTTTTGAGGTTGCGCCCGCGCTCAAATCCCTCAACTTCGTCTGTCTCCACAATCATTAGGGAGACCCCTTTGGCACCTTCACCAGGATCTGTTTTACACACAACGATAATGAAATTCGCCGTTTGGCCATTGGTGATGAATGTTTTTTGCCCGTTCATCACATATTGATTGCCTTCTTTCAGCGCTGTGGTTTTAACCGCTTGCAGATCAGAACCTGTCCCCGGCTCCGACATCGCGATGGCACCAACCAATTCACCTGATGCCATACGCGGCAGCCAACGTCGTTTTTGTTCTTCCGTGCCGTAATGATGGATATAGGGCGCGACGATGCAGTTGTGCAGACCGGCGCCAAAGCCCTCTACCCCCGCCTTGATCTGTTGCTCCATAAAAATTTGCTCATGAGCAAAAGTGCCACCAGCACCGCCATATTCTTCTGGCATCGACATGCACAAAAGCCCCGCCTCACCGGCTTTGTCCCATGCCCAACGATCGACACATCCTTGGTCACGCCATTTCTCAACATGCGGTGCCAATTCGCGGGTGAAAAATTTTGCGACTTCGTCTTCAAAAAGGGCGAGGTCATCGGTCTTCCAAGACGGCGTTTCGGTTTGGACGGCGGACATGGTCAGCACTCCTGATGTGTTGTTCAAGGTAATTTTGGGAGTATCCAAGTCATGATGCAACAAACAACATCAGTTGCCGGTGTGCGGCACATAGGCTGGGCTCTAAAACCCGAAATCAAGCCCTGCAGAGACGATGACCGCATCAACATTGACATTCGTCGTCACGGACCCCCGGAATAAATTCTCTGCAAGTGCGCCAGACTGACTAATCGGGCGGTCACCAATAAAGACATAAGAGGCCCCCAGATGGAGTTCAGCGCTCGGTCCAACTTTTTGGGTTAGCCCTGCTGAAAGCCAGACCCGCCCCGCATCTGGAATCCGTGGACTGGCAAAAGTGTCGTTTAATGGCGATTGATCATACATAATGCCAACCCGCGCCGTACTCGTCGGGAAAAGACTATATTCGGCACCGACTGAAGCCGACCATGTATCGCGCCAATTTTGCGTAATCACTTCGGGGGGCTGTGCCGCATTGTCAAAATTTACAACGATCTGTTCAAACCGGCTCCACCGCGTCAACGTCGCTGACGCAAGTAGCGTCATGCGCGGCAAGGCTTTCAAAGCCGCCCCAGCTTGAAATTGTCCAGGCGTGGTTATGGCAGACGTAAATCCGGTATCTTGAAACAGCCCACCGACAGCGAGTGTTTGCCCAGCGATCGAATTACTGATGTCGAAATCCGCATCGCCGTCAAAGCCATGATCGATATTGGACGTATAGCTGGCCCCAACCCGTAACAATGGCGAGACCTGTCCTTGAATACCGGCAACATAACCAATGGCGATATCATTGGTATCTAATGCGAACAGTGCGTCATCGGTTCCCGGTATGAAGCCAGCGATCATTGAAGCCGTCGCAATGCCCGCGGCATCGATCGCGCCGTCAAGAGATACGTCTAGATATTGAATACGAACGCCGCCGGCGATTGACCAATTATCTGTGACGGCAACACCGAGAATAGGCGTGGCCGAGATGGAAACAACCTTTGAAGCCGTACCATGATAACGAATGATTGATGCATCTGAATATTCGGAATCAAAACCAAACGGCGCATTGACGGACACCCCAAAGTAAAGGCGATCGTTTAAACGAGTGGCAAAAGCACCGTCTGGAAATACACCATCGCCAATAGCGGCCTGGCCTGATGACGCCCCTTGAACCGGGGCAAGACCGAGCAACGTTCCGCTCGCATTTTCAAAACTTGAATCAACAAAAACGCCAAATACTGAAACTGACCCTTCAATTCCATCGACACCCACGATTGAGGCAGGATTGTAATAAGCCATGCTGGGCGTCGCGCGCGC
>JAJFGD010000114.1 GCA_021776315.1 Hyphococcus sp.
TGTAAATTCTCGGGCAAGGATTGTAATGCGTTCGGGGTCCATGGACATATTAGGCCTTTTTCTGCTGCGTTATCGAGTATGGTATCGTCAAGACCAGAATATGAAGGTGCGCGTTGGACTTGTCCATAACTCAGTGCTGCAACCCATTGGCATTTCTAACCACCTTCTATTCAAGGTCATAATTGAATGAATCCAGAATGTGCCGCCAATCGCTATTTAGCGCCACAATTGTTTCCGGATCGAGCTTCTCTCGGAAATCACCCGGTGTGGCCTTGCGAATATGGGCGTTTATATCTTCTTGCTGTACTTTTTCGGCGGTATTTTTTTTCGCTAACCGACCATAGCGATTTAACCCATCAGTAATGCCCGTTGCTGCCAGAAATTTCTCAAGCCAACGAGAGCGGTCGAGCACAAAATCTTCATAACGCAAAAGAGTTGTCTGCTTCTTCGGCAAATAGTCGCGCAGATACATTTCATATTTTGTTTTCAAAAGAGGGCTATTATTGCGCACGAATGCGTTCACGCCTTTCTCACGCAGCTCCTCGCGATAGGAATCGTTGACGCCAGGGTGGCTATAACTCCAGGAAAAATACATGCTAACTAAAACATCGCGTGGGTCCCGCAAGTGTAGAATAATTCTGTCTCGTTCGACTTCATTCAGTGTGACCGGCATCCTAACGGGGCCAACCAAACCTGTTTTACCAACAAGCTGTTGACAAAATGTCGGATCACCTGGCTCGGTCGGCTCGACCAGTGTCGCCCGTTTTAGATTTGCCGAGTGTAACGCCCAGCCCTCTTTACGCGCGACGACGCGCATGACCTCGTAAACACCGAGGGACGCCGCTTTGTGAACTGTAAAAATAAAAACGCGATGGTCCATAGCGTAGCACTAAACAAAATACCGTACAGCTGTCAAAATAACTGTTGGCCCGCCATGGCAATCATGAATTCTTTTGAGGTGGGGCCCGCAGAACCGGAATTCAGAATTATTACGTTTTGCGCCGAGGCGTCAACGCGGACTAATTGGGCCAGGGGTTATAGCTAAGCTGTTCACATAATCGGCGATACCATGTTGATTTTTGCACAATTGATAAAGTCTTTGGCGAAAAAATAATTCTATATTTATCGTCAATTTTAAAATCACCCAACGATTCAGCGGTTTCATAATATTGTATTCGTGGATTGTGAATTTGATTTTTCGCCCCGATGTATTTTGATCGTTGATTTGAAGGCATTCTATTCCCACCAATTGTGTGGGCTTCATATTTCGAAAAATTGATAGGATCAAAAGATTCTGACTTTACGCCCAAAAAAACTTCCAATTCCCGCAATCTTGCAAAATTCGCTTGATGCAAGTTGTCATTCTTTAGCAAAGTGAAGGACTGTAACTTTGTAAAAATAGCTTCATATCTAAGATACTGTTCCCGTGAAACGGTATTTGCTACCTTTGCCACCAGATCAGAACACTCATCAAGTTTTTTTCGAAATACTTCGAAATCAATTGCATCTTCAGCACCAAAAAAATCTTTTCGTCTGTGGTAAAAATGGCTGGATAGAAGGCGGATTGGATGTTTAGATGCAACCAAATCAATATAGTTTCCTGCTTCTCCCGAATAACGGTCAATGGCCTTTGATGAATCGACTAGACACTGAACCTGTTCGTTGTGTTTCCCAAAAATCGCGTATGTTTCATCTACATATTTTATGTTTTGTGACACTATTTCCTTTATTAATTGTGGCGACCAAACATTGCACATATTGCCGCAAAAATGACAGATAGCAGGTTTATTCAACCGTTTAGTATAAGCTGGAAGTAGGCGGTAAATCTCTGATCCAAACAGAAATCCTGGAGCAGTATTAATGATAAAACCTAAAACCGTAGTACTGCTGTACGGAGCCCCAAATATCCGAATGACTTTCACAAAAATTCCTCATAGCCTGAGAGCTATTGGTGCCCGTGATTGTGTTGAGAACCATTCCACTACATAACCTATTGATCTCGAGTTGGCGAGCGTGGTGACTGCAGGAAAACCCAAATAGCCGCGCGCCTTTTGATGTGCGTTTGACGCACAGGTGATTTTAGGTCGAAAGAAAAATGAGATTTGTTTCGATGGTAATCAGTTTGCCACGTGACGAATTTGCACTCTGCCTTTGAGCTGTTTGCAATAGTTTCTTTATCCAGAAATCGGTGGAATTGCAGACCAATTAAATTTTCAATGAATGCAATTCAAAAAGTATTCGCTTAGGTCGTGTGCGCACGCATTGCCAATCCGGCGATGAATGTGAATAATATGCACTCACATGGTGTGAACATCAGTGGGCTGAGGGTAACAAGTGCGATGGCGTGAGTTTCAGTTCATCTATGCGTGTTCGCTGTTTTTTCGTTTGGTTCGCAACGAATCAAAGTTGGCCCAAACCCCTTCGTCACCATGCCATTCACCTCGGGTTGCCGCCTTTGAATATTCGGTCGCACGCGCCTCAAAAAAGTTTGCATGCTCTACGCCATTCAATATCTCTGTTAGCCACGGCAAGGGATGTTTTTCAACGCCATAAACTTTGGGCAACTCAAGCTGATCGAGGCGCCAGTCGGCAATATAACGGATATATTGTTTAATATCATTTGCCGTCATTCCCTGGACTGGCCCCAACTCAAAAGCGAGGTCGATAAACTTGTCCTCGAGGCCAACGACAGTTTTACAACAATCAACAATATCGTCTGCAACGGACTTCGTGACACACCCGGTTTCCTTCGCAAATGCATGATAAAGTTGGATCATACCCTCGCAATGCAGGGATTCATCTCGGATTGACCAAGTAATAACCTGCCCCATGCCTTTCATTTTGTTGAAACGCGGGAAATTCATCAACATTGCGAAAGAAGCAAATAGTTGAAGGCCTTCGGTAAAGCCGCCAAACATGGCTATTGACCGGGCAATATCTTCATTCGTATCCGTTCCAAATTGTTGGATGAAATTGTGTTTGGCGGCCATCGATTCATATTCCATGAAAGCGGAAAATTCTGAATCGGGCATGCCGACAGTTTCCAATAAAAGTGCGTAGGCAGCGATGTGTACAGTTTCCATGTTTGAAAATGCAGACAACATCATCTTCACTTCGACGGGTTTAAACACCCGAGCATAGTGTTCCATATAGTTGTCGTTTACTTCGATATCGCCTTGCGTAAAGAACCGAAAAATCTGTGTTAAAAGATTTCGTTCGTTGTCAGACAGATTATTCGCCCAATCCTTACAATCTTCACCAAGAGGAATTTCTTCAGGCATCCAGTGCACTTGCTGTTGTCGTTTCCAAAAATCATATGCCCAAGGATAGCGAAACGGCTTGTAGCCGACGGATGGTGTTAAAAGGCCAGGTTTGGACGAGTTGATTTCTGCAGCATCGAGCATGGGTTAGGTCCTGAAATGAAAAATTCAATCGAGCAGCGAATCGCTACACACACACTGTATGTTGCGCCTAATGAGGCATTAGACGCAAGATGTCGTGGCTAATATCTATCCCAATCGGACCATGGGAAGAATTGTGGAAAACCGTCGTGGGCAGCGCTAAAGGCCTATTTTTGAAGCGGAACGTTTTCAACATACCAGTCATAGGCAAGGCGCAATCCTTCCGGGAGCGGCGTCGCCGGAGACCACCCCATGGTGAGTAACCGTTGGGAGGACATTAGTTTGCGCGGAGTGCCATCCGGTTTCGATGAGTCTTTGCGGAGTGCCCCCGATAGGCCAGCCGTTTTCATCACCAATTCTGCCAGTTCGGCGATCGTTACGTCAGATCCAGTGCCAACATTGATGAAGTCCTCGCCTGAATAGTGCTTCATCAAATAGACCAGGGCATCGGCGCAATCATCAACATACATAAATTCACGATACGGCGATCCAGTACCCCAGATCTCGATACCATCTTCACCATTTTCTTTCGCTAGGCGTGCTTTGCGCAACAAAGCTGGAATTACATGGCTATTTTCAGGGTGATAATTGTCGAACGGTCCATAGAGATTGGTCGGCATCGCCGAAATAAAATCGGCCCCATATTGTTTTCGATAGGCCTGGCAAAGTTTGATGCCAGCAATCTTGGCAATTGCGTACCATTCGTTCGTTTTTTCGAGCGGTCCTGTCAAAAGCGCATCCTCGCGCAATGGTTGCTCAGCATCTCGCGGATAGATGCAAGATGACCCGAGGAACAATACCTTTTCGACGCCTTGCTCATATGCGGCATGGATGATGTTTGCTGCAATCATCAAATTTTCATACAAAAATTCAGCCGGATAGGTGTCATTCGCATAAATTCCGCCAACTTTTGCGGCGGGAATAAAAATTGACTGCGGTTTTTCTTTTTTGAGCCAACTTCTAACAGCGTATTGTTGCGTTAGGTCGACATCATCGCGTGTGGCGGTGATGATTTGACCGCAGTTTTCAGATTGCAAACGTCGCACAAGGGCAGAGCCCACCATCCCGCGATGTCCAGCAACCCAAACCTTTTTCCCTTCTAGGGAATAAATTTCTGGTGCTTGTTGAGCTGGCATCGACCTCAGTCCTTAGTAAGGCTGGCATCAACCTCAGCAAGGTCCGATTCGATCATTTCTTTTACGAGATCTTTGAACGGTGTTGTGTGCTCCCAACCAAGTACTTTCTTTGCTTTTGCAGGATCAGCGAGCAATAGATCAACTTCGGTCGGGCGGAAATACACAGGGTCAATATTCACCAAGATATCACCCGTTTTGGCATTTACACCCTTTTCTTCCAATCCATCGCCGCGCCATTCAATAGGAATATCTATTTGCGCAAAAGCAAGTTCGACGAATTCACGAACAGAATGTGTCTCTCCCGTACCAAGAACAAAATCATCTGCCTTGTCTTGTTGTACAATTCTCCACATGCCTTCAACATAATCTTTAGCGTGGCCCCAATCTCTTTTTGCATCGAGATTGCCGAGGAATATTTCTTTCTGTTGGCCACGTGCAATGCGTGCAACAGCACGAGTGATTTTGCGCGTAACAAAAGTCTCACCACGAACTGGGCTTTCATGATTAAACAATATGCCATTGGATGCGTGCATACCGTAAGCTTCACGATAATTAACTGTAATCCAATAAGCATAAAGTTTCGCCGCTGCATAAGGGCTGCGCGGATAAAACGGGGTCGTTTCCGATTGCGGTGTTTCTTGGACGAGACCATACAACTCGGACGTTGATGCTTGATAGAAGCGTGCAGTTTTTTCCATGCCTAGAATTCGGATCGCTTCAAGAATACGCAGAGCACCAATCGCATCAGAATTTGCTGTATATTCCGGTGTTTCAAAACTCACTTGAACGTGAGATTGGGCACCCAAATTATAAATCTCATCTGGCTTTGTTTCTTGAACAAGCCGAATTAAATTTGTCGAATCTGTTAGGTCACCATAATGGAGATAAAACTGAGCGCCTGGCGTATGCGGGTCATGATAGATATCGTCCACACGCCCCGTATTGAATGACGAAGACCGTCGCTTCACACCATGAACTGTATAGCCTTTTTCAAGCAACAGTCGGACGAGATACGAGCCATCCTGGCCCGTGACGCCGGTGATTAGTGCAACTTTGTTCGACATTGGAAAATCCCCGTACAATTCTTCACTACAATAGACGCCAATAATTGCCTTTACTGACCGGCGATCAAACGCATTTTTTGAGGCAAAGCAACCCCTTAGCTAGTCAAATGATATGGATTGGGTCTGATTGGCCGGGTTTAGGTCCATTCGATCCGAGTGAGACGCATTGGGCGCTGTGCGATATTCTCCATCTCTACGGTCACAGTTTTATTAGCCGGCACAGGCATAGCGAACGACAATGGATGGGCACCAGGTCCAGTTATCTCGATTTCTGATCCTCCAGCGACAATTTTTATCGCCCCACTTGCTCCCTCAAATGTGAGTGATAATCCTGTTTTCGCGTCATTATCATAGTGGACCATAGGGATTCGTGCCGACGTGGCAATTCCACCGGCGCGGTCAATTCCATGGATTGCTCGTGATTTGCGCGCTGAACGCACTCTAAATGCCTGCGTCGCTGCTGCTGGCAATAAGTACTCAAAAGCATGGTGTAAGGCGAAACCAGCGCGGCTTTTCAACCTACGGGCTATCCCGTCATTTTGACTGATTAGCCGTTCAAGCTCGCGGCGTCGCGTGACACCAAATCCACCAGTTTTAGCGTCACTGCTCCACAGCACCCGCGAAAAAACTTCATCAGAAAACTGAAATTTGCCACCAGCACGCCAAAACCGAATCCATAAATCCCAATCCATGGTGAAATGCAGATCGCGGTCCAACCCACCAACAGCGTCGACCAAGCGACGCCTAAAAAAGCACGAAGGCTGAGAAATAATACCACCTGACAAAATGCGATCACTAGGCGGCTCTACGGCCCAGTGAAACCCTTTTATTGCATCGTCGTCATCATTGATAACGCTATTGCCATAAAAGACATCTGTGTCCGAATTTTCCGAATAATGTTTAGCGGCGATTTCTAACGCGCCTGGGTACAGCGCGTCGTCAGCATTCAGCCAACCCAGAATGTCAGCATCAGTGTTATCCCAACCTTCAATGATCGCATCTGACTGTCCTGTATCGGGTCCATTTCGCCGGTAGTAAATAATTTGCGAAAATTCGTCTAACAAAGCTGCGACACGCGGGTCACCGGAGGCATCAAGGGCAGCAATTTGGGGTAGGGGTTTTTGAATTTCTAAGCTGCGAAGGCAGTCCCGCAACAAAGGATGATAACTGCCAATAGGAACGGATATCGCAAAAGAAACGGTCACAATCAAGCTCCAGCCATTTCTGCATCAAGACATTTTTGCCAATATCTCGCGACGGAATTTCGCTCGAGAAATGTCGCTCTTGCTTGTTCGAGTGGTTGGGTAAATTTTTCTTTGTCCGCCGCAATAGTCAAAATCGCCTTTGCAAATTCCGCGGGATTACTTGCTGTAAGTCCTTGCATTTCGGATGCTGCGAGTCCCGGAAATGTTCCCTTGGTCGCAATAATTATTTTGCCAGCCACAATCGCTTCTGAAACGATCATGGAGCCCCGTACCGCGTAATCTTTTTCTGTGTAAGGCATGATAACCGCATTGCTTGCAAATAGTAGTTGTGAATATTCTTCTTCTGATAGTGGGGCCAAGATCAATTCCACAAGGTCTCTCGACATCAGTTCCAATGCATCAATTGCTTCCGAAATCTTCGGGTGCCTTCCAATGATTTGAGGTGATGCATGGAATACAAATTTAATTTTGGGATGGTTGAGTTTGTCTACGTTTACTTGGTCGAGCATCTTTGCCAGTTCACCTACAATTGCGGGGAGCACATCAAACCCTTTTTCCAACCGCGCGGAGCCAAGTGATATAACCAAAAAATCATCTTCGTCCAATTTCAGTGTTTCACGGCGATAGGATTGCCCTTGATCGATATTTGCAGTTGTTGGCGCGCTTACGGGCAAATCTAAAGGGCGAACGGGCACACCCCAATGTGTCGCCAAATGATTGGCGAGCGGCTCATTCTCACCATATAAGAATAATTGAGAGTCAATGACTTTTGCGACCCGCAATGCGGTAATTGCTGCATCTATCGTTGCAACGTCGCCCTTATTTGGCATGATTCCTGTCGGGTTATAAGGCGTCGCAACATGGAATCGGGGAAGCGCTTTTTGGTCATGACCAGAAAACAATCGTGCGAGCGCGCGATAGGTAATTCCATCTGCTGTGTGGATAAGGATTCGGTCTTGATCACTAACCCCAAGACGCGCAAATGATAACCGCATATCATCAATGAATTGCTGCTCTTGATCGAGTTGATCAGACTTGGTATCGCTTTGCTTTCGGAAAAACCGACTCAAAAATGAGCCTCGTTTTTTTCTACCGTTTTTTTGCATCATATACTGCTGATACATTGACGAACGGAATACTGGGTCGCAGTTTATGCCATCAATTTTACATGTGCTGTCAAATTCAGCAGAACATAACCATGTAACCGCAAACCCCAACTGTTGGGCCGATGCTGTTATGGCCTGTGTTAAATTGTAGTGATGCCCTCGCAAATCCTTTAGCGAAGGGTCAACGATAAACAATCGATTCATAAGAAAATTTCGAAACCCAGAGCTTTTTAGCTCTGCTCGGACCCCTTTATTTCGTGCGTCAATTGTCCATCAGCCGCGGCTGCACTACGCAGCGCTACCCAACTTGAATAGGCTCTATAAGGAATAGCAAGCAAGCTGGCTATGGGCCGCGGGACGGTAAATGGTTGGGTTTGTTTGATTTCGTCAATATAGGCTTCATTTTGTAGAGCCGACATATTTTTGTCATGGCGGCGAAATCCAGCCAATACAGACGGTATGCTGTCCAACGGTGCATGCTCTGCGAGAAGGCGCCACAACAAAAAATCCCCGGCATATTGCATAGCTCTCAGCCGACCGATGTCGGTCACCGAAATTTTATCAAAAAGCTCTTTGGAGAAGAAAATACTCTCTTGTTGCAAACAGCCGAGCAATTCCTGGTGAAACCAACCACGCCGGATCAACTTTTGCGGGAAATAGGCAGATGGGCGAACATAACGCAGTCTGGCGCAAGAGTCCCAGCAAGCAGGGTGGCCAGTGACCCAGTCATGATTTCCGGTCTCAATAAATTTGGACGTGGTTTCAAAGGCCCATGGTGTGTAAAGGTCGTCACTGTTGAGCCAGGCCAGCCAGGCACCAGAGGCCTTCTCAAATCCACTTAAAACAGCATCATACATTCCCTGGTCGCGACCACTGAAAAGGGAAAGTCGAGAATCGCCGGCCGCAAAATTTTGGACAATATCGATCGTTCTGTCATCCGAACCGCCGTCCATAATTATGAGCTCCCAATCGTCGTGGGATTGGTTTTGTACACTCTCAATGGCAGAGCCAATGAAGCGCGCGCCGTTTAAAACGGGCATGACAATCGAAAATTTCATTCCTTACAAATCAAACTTGATCTTAGACGCCGTTTCTATTAGGCGGTCAACATAAAGGCCGCGATAGCTGAAATAGACTGCCGTATTTCGTCACCGACAAATTGAACACATCACACTGACCAGATTGAGGCGTTCGGAACCATTGCGACCTATTCCCATTTAAGTAAATACATTGCTTCAACCCATATTGATAGGTGAATTCCAAACAATGATCTACGGCATGCTGGCAGGGGGTTGGTCTAAGACGGGACTGTATGGGGTATTAGCGTCGCGAACTTCACACACCAACCCTTAATTTTTCCACTTACCCATGTTATGCGGATGACCATGAAATTAACTCCATTACCAACGCCCGATTCAGAAAATGAAAACCACGAATCGTCGACTCCGCACCTCTATGAATATGAGGCTGGGGCACCGAATTGGCGTCGTGCGCTTAAGGACCTTCGGTCAGGATGGGCGCGCCGAAAATTGTGGATGGATATGGCGTCTCGCACATTTAAAAACAAATATCGCGGGGCAATATTTGGAGCATTTTGGCTGACAATCACCACTGCCATGACCGCAACTGGCCTAGGTCTCTTGTACGGCCATCTGTTTGGGAGACCGCTAGCGGTTCACCTGCCCTATGTAACTTCAGCGATTGTTGTTTGGGCGATGATCTCAGGTCTAGCGAATGGTGGTTGCCAAACTTTTGTCGGCAATTCTCATGTTTTTAAAGAGTTTCCGTTGCCACTTAGTCTATTTTCGTACCGCCTCATTTATGATCAGCTGATATTATTTGCTTATCGAAGCATCATTTTGGTTCTGATACTGATAATTTTTTCGGCACAACTGAAATTGACAGCCTTGCTAGCTATTCCGGGTCTTATGTTAATCATGTGGATTGGGTTTTGGGCTTCCATGGGGTTGGGCGTGTTAAATGCCAGGTTTCGCGATTTTGGTCAGCTTATCAGCGCCGGCATGACATTTATGTTCTTTCTTACTCCAATTTTTTGGCTTCCGGAGCGGCTCGGTGATTATGCGTTCTATATCAACTTTAACCCATTTTATCATTTCATCGAACTGGTGCGCGGCCCGATATTGAACCATGAAGGTTTGCTGCTTCATTTTCAGGTTGCGGGGGGTATCGCATTGCTGGCGCCGGCTATAGGTTGGTTCATCTATAGCCGCTTTTCGCACCGGCTACCATATTGGTGTTAAGTCATGGCAAAAATCCAACTAACAGATGTTTCAGTCGACTATCCAATTCAACACTTGCAGAATCGTAGTTTTATTGGAGCCATGAAGGATGCTGCCGTTGGCGGGACAATAAAAGTCGGTAAGACGGTTTATATTCGTGCGCTAGACGGCATCTCATTTGAATTGAAGGACGGTGATCGGCTTGGGTTGCTTGGGCGAAACGGTGCCGGCAAAACCACTTTGCTAAAAACTATGGCGGGCATACTTCCTCCTGTAGAAGGGCGCGTCCGTGTTGAAGGCAGGATTTCACCACTAATCTCAATGATGTTGGGACTTGATAGCGAGGCATCGGGATATGAAAATATCCGAATTCGCGGTCGGCTCATGGGGTTTCGTGACGAACAGATTGAGGCAATAACAGCTGAAGTGGCAGCATTTACAGAGCTTGAAGACTATCTTCACTTGCCGCTCAAGACATATTCAAGTGGTATGCGTGCGCGCCTTACATTCGGCGCGTCAACAGCTTTTAAGCCAGAGATTTTGATCTTAGACGAATGGCTCGGTACGGGAGATATTGAATTTCGCAATAAGGCTGCAAAACATCTCCTAAGTTTAATCGATAGTGCGGGAATTTTTGTGTTTGCAACCCACAGTAGAGACTTGCATAAACGCATATCAAATAAGGGAGCGGTTCTCAACAAAGGGCGGGTGTTGTTTTTTGGTGATATTGAAGATGCATTTGAATTTCAAGATTCACTTACTAAGGGCTAAAATTGGTTAAAAGTTTTTCAGGCGATATCAGGAAGTACTTTGCAAAAGAGTTTCCAATTCTTCGGGAGCTGATGGGAAAAGAGAATAGAGGCATCTAAGTGAAACGTTTCATTAATTGGGCGAATTCGAAAGTGAATCCCGGTCCCACGGAAAGGAAAAAAATTACCCGTTCGTTTCCTGAGTTCTTCGCTCACGTAAAAAAATTAGATTTTGATCCATCTGTTTGTATAGATGTTGGTGCCGCGTCTGGAACCAGCAGTATTTATGGCGCATTTCCAAATGCATTTCATATTGCGTTTGAACCATTAGAAGATTTTCAACCTGCTCTACGGCGAACATTAAAACCGTATAGGCATGAAATTTATCAATTGGCGCTGATGGAGCATTCAAAGGAACAAAAAATTCTCCGGCAAAAGAATAACTTATATACTTCGTCATTGATGCACACACGGCATGAAAATACTGAAGAAAACCTACTTACGGTTCCCGTTAAAACTTTGGATGAAGTGATGGTCAATCACAGTATCGAAGGTGAATACCTTATCAAGACTGATTGCCAAGGCGCAGACTTGTTTGTTTTGCAAGGCGGCAAGGAAACGCTCAAAAATGCTGAGATTGTCATTGTAGAAACATCGTTTTTTAGATTTTGGGGGCCTCATCAACCCGATTTCGCTAGAATAGTCAGGTTCATGCATGTGAATGGATTTGCAGTATACGATATTTTGGAAGGTATGTTTAGGCCACATGACAATGCGCTTGGACAGGTTGATCTTGTGTTTGCGAAGCAAAAGGGGCGTTTTAGGAAAATAACAAGTTGGTAAGTGGGATGGACTGATTGTGCAGGTTCATTTTGGAATGTAGACTAATTTAAAGTTTCCGTAAAAGAGTCGAAGAAGCACTCGAAATTTACTATGCGCACAGAGTAATGGTTTAAAACTTTGACTGACAACCAAATATCAAATGATCTGTCTGCTACATCGCTGTCTGATACTCTGCGAGATTTATCACAAGCAGAGATCGAAATTGCCGAGCTGAGATCTGAACGTGAACGGTTGAAAATCGAGCTAGGCGAGGCGCTCGGCCGGCTTTCTGAACTCGAAGGCGCAGTAGAACCGCGACTAAAGTCGATTTTGACGTTGAAACCACTTCTTTTCGCTTTAAAGCAACGTAATAGAATTAAGCGTGGCGAACTGGGGGTTGGGGGCGGTTCAAATAGTCAGAAGAATTCAGAGTGTACGTCGACTGTTTTAAGTCAACTCTCCCCGACAAGCCCACCTCAGACGGCAGTGTGGGGCAGTTTAGGAATCGCAGTATTTGCCCATACGCGTTCAGAATGCCTCCATAACATGCTTGAAAGCCTGGCACGCCAGGACGCGCTGCACAATACCCACGTTTTTATTGATGGAGACCAAGGTCGCCCAAATTTGAAAAGCAAAATCGATCGAGTATTCGACATAACAAAAATGTATCCAGTCAAACAAGTGCACCGCCAAAGAGGGGCCTTTGGGTTTCGGAAAATGATGTTGGTTGCCGGGCAACTTATGGCACAGCACTATTCGAGGATCATTTTTCTGGAGGATGATTGCTTCCCTGTTGACAATGCTATTGCAGAATTTATGCAGGAGTTAAATGCCATTGAATCTGATGACAATATATTCTCAGTATACGGACACCCATTTCTTACCGCCAGTGAGTCGGGAGCCATTGGTCGATTTCAAAGTTGGGGCTGGGCAACTACTGCTGTGAAACTGAAACCCATTTGGCAAAGGCTGCAAGAATGTTATTTGATGCCAGAATCTGAGTACCTTGAATTTGTACAAAAAAATCTCACAGACGAAATCAAAAAACGGATTGACGTTACTCCGGGGCGACAGCCGAGTGAGACTTTGTCTAAGTTTTTTGCCTGGGATGAGACAACTTGCCTGCTAACTGCGCTAGCAGGTCAACAACATAGGGCTACCAGCCGGCGTTTGATCTACAATTGCGGTGCTGGTCTTGAGTCGACACATTTTCAAAACTTACAGTTGTTTAGGCAACCACCGTTTAATATGATAGGTGCTGATGAAGTTTGGGATTATTTTGATCAGTAGCGGCTAATGGTGGGCGTTAACAAAATTACGAGCATAATCCAAATTTCAAGAAAATGTGTCATTTTGATCGGGTACTAAGGTGAAAAAAGTTATCCGCTCATAAAACAAAAATTTAATGCTCGGTTAGATTTTTCTAGACGGAAAGCTAGTTCATCATTTGGTGCAAGTGACGTTTTTAGTTGAATAGGTGTCATTCTGCGATTTTGATTCTATATTGACAAAAATAGCGTTAGCTATGCAATTCTCGATTATGCTGTGGATTTGACCAATGATACTCTGGCTTGCCTCGTACCCTCGTTCTGGAAACACTTTTTTGCGGACGCTTTTGTTCAAGTGTTTTGGCGTGGAAACCTATTCCATTTATAATGACAAAAGCGATATTGGTAAGACTGATTCCTTTGCCGGAACGGTTGGACATCGAGCTTACAATGGTACATGGGAGGCGTTTTATGAAAACGCTTCGAACTCCCAAGATCCCATTGCCATAAAAACTCATGGTGCACCAATCGATGACGCTAAAGCGATTTACGTAGTTCGGGATGCGCGTGCTTCAATTGTCTCTTTCTATCACTATTTGCTGAAATACTCGCGATACAAGGTCGATATGTATGATGTCATATCAGGGGCAGTTTCGTACGGGAGTTGGAGCCAGCATTTTAATTCTTGGTCGCCCGCTGCTCGGCCGAATACACTTTTTTTGACCTTTGAGGAATTAACAGGACAACCAGCTCTTACCATTGCCAAAATAGCAGAATTTACAAATCTGCCACTAGAAAACGATACTCCGCCCACATTTTCGGAGTTACAAAGGAAATTCCCTGAATTTTTTCGGTCGGGTTCCAATAAAAAAAATGTCGATGAGTTGACCGAGGAGCAGCTTGCTTATTTATTCTTTCTTCACGGCGACTTACTCCGTGAGCTGAGTTATATAGATGATTATAGCTTAGATCCTTCGGCAATAAGACAGGCTATTGATTTGCAGTCAGAAAAACTCCTTGGGTTTCGGCTCTCTGGCACAAGTCAAATCCAAACTGATATGTATCATGTGAAGCATATCGTGTCCGAAATTCGAGAAAAACAGAATTCAGACCGAGAGCTTATTCGGCAGAGCGAGTATTTTTCACGCAAATTACTTGAGCTACAAAAAGAACGCATTAGCGCCATCGAAAAACAAGCGGAGATTGATGGGCAGGAGAAAAATAGTCTATCCCAGGGGCTTAATGAAGCCAGGCATGAGCTTGAAAAAACCAAAAACAAATTGCAAAAACTCGAACATATTCTTGCACCTAATTTGACGTCGTTAGTTGAATTTCGGGCATTGAGATATGTTTTGGCCGAGCGCCAACGAATTAAAAGTCGAAATAAGAGTTCGTCACAAAATCTTGTGAAATAGTTCAACACTTCGAATTTGAAGATTGCTCTTAGAGCTTCAATGGAGCTTCCATCGCAAACACCATGCGCCAGAAGGCTGTTTCCTGGTTGTTTTGCTTGAGGTAAAAGTCCATTCACGGCATGAGAAAAGGCTAT
>JAJFGD010000115.1 GCA_021776315.1 Hyphococcus sp.
TATAGCCACGTCATGCACATCGTTTCAAATGTTGTCGGAGAGCTCGATGAAAAAGTACATCCTGTTGATGCGGTTGCCGCCGGCTTCCCCGCGGGTACAGTCACAGGTGCGCCTAAAATTCGCGCAATGGAAATTATCGACACTCTAGAAAAGTCTGCGCGCGGCGTATATGGCGGTGCCATTGGGTATTTTTCTGCGGACGGAAATGTCGACACCTGCATCGCTTTGCGTACAGCCATTGTAAAAGATAAAAAGCTTTATGTTCAAGCTGGCGCGGGCATCGTTGCTGATTCTGTTCCAGAACGCGAACAGCGCGAATGCGAAAATAAAGCGGCGGCCCTATTTTCCGCCGCACGCGAAACCTTGTCGCGGTCAGGGAATTAACGTCGTTGGACAGGGCGCTCTTTGCGATAAACCGCCCTCATCACGCGATAAGCCCACAGCCAGCACCGATAAAACCACTTAAAACGATGCGAACCCCGGAAACCAAATGCCGGGAATACTTTTTTGAATTCAACTAAGGGGATATTCGATGAAACGAAACCTAACCACGGCCCTGCTCGCAGCGACGGCCCTGACCTTTTCGAATACTGCCGTGCAGGCACAAGAAGCTGACATGAATGCAGCGGAAACGGAAGCGCAAACGGAGGATCAGCGGTTAGCTGCGTTCTTCCAGCAAATCTTTGAGCGCAATGTTGCCAATTCGCCGATCTTTCAAGCACAGCTTGGCATGAAGACAGAGCGCTATGGCGAGTGGGATGATTTTTCTGATGAAGAAGCAATTCGTCAATATGAAGAAGTCATCGAAGATCTTGAACGCCTTCGTGCAACGATTGACTATGATAGCCTTAATGAACAATCCCAGGTGAGCTATCGCATTTTCGAATTCTTGCAAGAACGTACAATTGCCGATCACCCATATCGCTTTCATGGTTACGCTTTTTCAACCATGAATAATCCAATTACATTTCCGGTAACATTCCTTCAGAACATTCACCGGGTTGATGACGTCTCTGATGCGGAAGCTTATATCTCTCGGCTCGCAGGAAGCGAGAGACCCGTCGATCAACTGATTGAAGGTATTGATATGGCTGCGGCACGGGGTATTGTCCCAACATCATTTTCATTTGCGCCAGTTGTCGCCGACGCTCAAAATATCATTTCGGGTGTTCCGTTTGATGATAGTGAAGAAAACGCGGCACTGCTCGATGACTTCACAGGAAAAGTTGAAGCATTAGAAATTGATGACAGCGAAAAAGCGCGGCTAATCGCAGAGGCGTCAGCTGCAATGACCGACAACTTTAAACCCGCCGTAGAAAGGTTTATTGCAAAAGTTCAAAGCGTCGAAGCACAATCGCACGGACCAAATGGCGTTTGGGCTCTTCCCGATGGTCGCAAATACTATGAAAACCGTATCGCCTTTTGGACAACGGAAAGTGGTCTAACGGCCAATCAGGTCCACAGAATTGGTCTGAATGATGTCAAGCGCATTCGGCGTGAGATGGAGACCATCAAAGACCAAGTTGAATTTGATGGAACCCTTCAAGAATTCTTCGACTTTGTTCGGACAGATCCATCCAATTACTTTCCGAATACCGAAGAAGGCAAGCAAGCCTATATCGATGCGTCCAAGCAATATATCGATGAGATCTACGAAGAAGTCGGCGAGTATTTCAACGTCCTACCGAAGGCCCCATTGGAAGTACGCGCTGTCGAGGCATGGCGTGAAGAGACAGCACCGATTGCATTCTATAGCCGCCCTTCCCCTGATGGGTCGCGCCCTGGCATTTATTATACCAACACCAAAGATATGTCGGAAAAACAAAAGCATGAGATGGAAACTGTCGCCTATCACGAAGGCGCACCAGGTCACCATTTCCAGCTTGCCATCCAACAGGAACTCACTGGTGTTCCCATGTTCCAAAAGTTTGCGTTCTTCGGTGCCTATTCTGAAGGTTGGGGGCTCTACTCGGAGCGCCTAGCGAAAGAAAAAGGACGCTTCACAGATCCGATGCAGGATTTTGGTCGGTTACATAACGAAATCTGGCGCGCCGTGCGCCTGGTTGTTGATACAGGCCTTCACTCAAAGAAATGGTCTCGTGAAAAAGCCATTGCCTATATGATGGCAAACTCACCGATCACCGAAGCTGATGCCTCAAAAGAAGTTGAGCGCTATATCGACCTTCCTGGTCAGGCCTTGTCGTACAAAATCGGCATGATCAAGATTTTGGATTTGCGTGACAAAGCTGAGGCTGAACTTGGCGACAAATATGACATTCGCGATTTTCACGATGTCGTTTTGAAGAATGGTGCCGTGGCGTTGCCTATCCTTGAGCAACTCGTCGACGCCTATATTGCTGAGAAAAAAGCCAGCTAGATTATCTATTACCCAACTTGATTAAGGCGGTGCCCATTGGCACCGCCTTTTTCGTTTGGGGTCCCCCAATAACCGTTTGGCGAATATCCGATCGCTGCAAAAACGCCTTTCCCTGACGATTGCGCCGCCTTAGAATGTCGGCATGTTCACAAAGTTTTTTCACGACCTGAAATCCGCTGGCCTGCCCGTTTCACTCCGCGAGTATCTGACACTTATGGAGGCGATGGACGCTGATCTTGCGAGCCGAAAAGTCGAAGATTTCTATTACCTCTCTCGCTCAGCATTGGTCAAAGATGAGCGCCATTTAGACAAATTTGATCGGGTCTTTTCCCATGTTTTCAAAGGGCTGGAAAATGTCGCTGAAGGCGTTGAGGCCGAAATTCCAGATGAATGGCTAAAGCTCCTAACCGATAAATATTTCACTGAAGAAGAGAAAAAAGAGATCGAAGCGTTGGGCGGCTGGGACAAGCTGATGGAGACGCTGAAAAAACGCTTAGAAGAGCAATCAAAACGGCATCAAGGCGGCAATAAATGGATTGGTACTGGCGGGACATCTCCATTTGGGTCCGGTGGTTACAATCCTGAAGGCATCCGGATCGGCAACGAGGGCAAACGCCAAGGCCGAGCTGTCAAAGTCTGGGAAAAGCGCGATTACAAGAATTTGGACGACAGTATCGAATTGGGTACGCGCAACATAAAAATGGCATTGCGCCGTCTACGTCGCTTTGCGCGACAAGGCGCGCCAGACGAGTTTGACATAGACAGCACCATCGATGCGACCGCGCGCGCGGGCTATCTTGATATCAAAATGCGCCCCGAGCGACGCAACACAATCAAGGTGCTTATCTTTTTTGATGCTGGCGGTTCAATGGATCCGTTCGTGCGCATTTGTGAGGAGTTATTCTCGGCGGCACGAATGGTATTCTAACATATGGAATATTTCTA
>JAJFGD010000116.1 GCA_021776315.1 Hyphococcus sp.
GCTTGTCGTGCCGGTGCCTGTCCAAGCCCAGCGGGCAGAACACACCCCATCAGCACTTCATCAACATCGTCGGCTTTAACACCGCCGCGCTCTAACGCGGATTCAATGGCTCGTGCGCCGAGCTCAGTCGCTTTCACGCCATTAAAGGCACCTAGAAAATTGCCGATCGGGGTCCGTGCCATACCGGCAATGACGATGGGGTCTTGGTCTGCCATGTTGTCTCCTTTTGCGTAACCTTTTTAGGCCGCTTCTTTACCGCGAGCGATCGCCTCAAGCGCCATCACATCTGCGATAGCGCCAGTCGGGCGTTTGTCTTCGTCGGCACGTTTAAAAATATTGGTCAATGTGTCGTCGATTTTGTCGATACGTTTGGACAACCCGTCTTCGGTCCAGGTGCCGAGAATCTCTAGGCCAACGCTGATCACACCAGCCGCATTGATCACATAATCCGGCGCATAAAGCACGCCGCGATCAAAAAGGTTTTGGTCCATGTCTCTTGTCTTCAACTGATTATTCGCAGCACCCGCAACAATTTTCGCTTTTAAACGATCAATCGAGTCTTTGTTGATCGAGCCACCAAGCGCACATGGCGCAAACACATCAACGTCTGCAGCAATGGCATCTTCAGGGGCAACGGCGGTTGCACCAAAACGATCACAGGCTTCGTCTACTGCCGCTTGATTGACATCTGCAACAACAAGCTCGCCGCCCTCTTCATGGATCAAGCGCCCAAGTTCCATACCAACAGCACCGACACCTAAGATTGCAACGCGCACACCCTTTAGAGATTGCGCACCAAGCTTATGACGGGCTGCGGCTTGAACGCCGCGCCATACGCCGCGCGAAGTAAAGGGTGATGGGTTGCCACCAACACCGCCGGCATCAATACCCGCTGCATATTTTGTGACGGAGCGAATGGTCTGCATATCCGCTTCAGTGACACCGGAATCCTCAGCCGTGTAATAAAGCCCATCAAGGCTCGCGACCGCCTCGCCGAAACTACGCAAGAGTTCTGGCGTTTTGTCTTTCTTAGCGTCAGCAATGATCACTGCTTTGCCACCACCAAAAGGAATGCCGCCAAGCGCATTCTTAAAGGTCATGCCGCGCGAAAGGTTTTTTACATCCTCAAGGGCAGCCTCAAAATTTTCATATGGGAAGATCCGGCAACCACCACATGCTGGCCCTAAGGTCGCATCATGGACCGAGATAATCGCGTTTAGCCCCGTTTTTTCGTCGGTGAAGTGAACAACTTTATGCCAACCATCGACCGGCAATTCACGGCTTTCCATCGCGATCTCCTTAAATATATACGTGTTTCGAAATGTGTATGGAGAACCCCGTTTCAAGGCCCTCTGGACGCGGCTCTTATATCCGCTCCTTAGAACACGTTCCCGCTAAATGAGCCGATAAGCACCTTGACGGTTAGCAGATAATGCTAAATAGATAACATAATCGAGGAAAGACACCCATGAAGCTCGATCATATTGATCACAAGATACTGCGTTACCTGCAGGAAAATGCTCGAATCACCAATGCGGAGCTCGCCGACAAAGTGGGCCTGTCCCCGACCCCTTGCCTTCGCCGCCTAAGGCGTTTGGAAAGCGACGGGATTATTCGCGGTTATCATACCGAGATCAATCGTGAGGCGCTTGGGGTCAATGTCACCGTTATCATTCTCGTCAAACTAGAACGCGAAGACGACAAAACATTGCGCGAGTTTGAAGCGGCAATCAAAAAACGCTCTGAAGTGATGGAGTGCTATCTCGTCACCGGAAAATTCGATTATTTTATTCGGGTCGTTATCCCATCATTATCGGCATATGAGGCGTTTTTGTCAGAGACCATTCTGCGTATGCCGAATATTTCAACAGTTGAATCGAGCTTCACGCTGCGTGAAGTCGAGCGAAAGATTGTTGTCGAACTTCCAGAGCCAAAAACCCAGCGCTAGGTTCATCATAGCCATTAAAAAACCCAAACTGGTCTAGCCCTGCTGATCAAACGATGGCTATTTGTTCAACCGGCAATTCGCTATAATTGCTATGTTGGTTCATCACGCGTGCGATCTCTGAATGGAGATGCATTGATTTTACTGGCTTTGTTACATAACCATCAAAGCCCGCTTCTAAATATTCTTCTATTTGTTGCGTCATGGCATGTGCAGAGATTGCAATGATTGGCACTGAGTTTGTTGACCCGTTCGACTTTTCTAAAAATCTTATTTGCCGCATGGCCTCAACACCATCCAAGACCGGCATAGAGATATCCATCAATACAAGATCAAACGTGCCTTGCTTACAAGCATCAACCGCCTCTAACCCATTTTGCGCGAATGTAACGTCGTGATTACGTTGCTTCAAGAAAGCCTCAAGGACGGCTTGGTTGACGGCGTTATCTTCAGCAGCGAGTATTTTTAAGCTGGTGACTGTGTCGTCGACGGCGACTTCTACAGATCCTGACGCAACGGGTTTTTCTTCAAGGCGCAATGGGAGTTCAACAAAGAAACTCGCACCCTGCCCCTCTTTCGATCGCAATGACAAGGATCCACCCATCGCTTCGACGAGGCCTTTGGCAATTGAAAGGCCGAGCCCCGTTCCACCAAATTTGCGCGTCGTTGATACATCGGCTTGGGTGAACGGCTCGAAAACTTTGACCGATTGCTCTTCAGAAATGCCGATGCCAGTATCAGCCACTTCAATGATGACAGGGCTTCCATCCGGCCCTTGCTGGGACGCGCGGAACCGCACTTGAACCGAACCCTCGGCCGTAAATTTAATCGCATTCGAAATGAGGTTATGGAGCACCTGCACGATACGATGCGCATCCCCAACACGTTGCCCTTGGGAAAGGCCTACGCAACTGACAGAAAATTCTAAGCCCTTGCTCTCCGCTTGTTGGCGATAAAGGCTTTCTAACCGGTCGATAATCTCTTGCAGGTCAAAAGGCTTTTCCTCAACCTCAACATGCCCTGCTTCAATTTTTGAAAAATCGAGAAGGTCGTTCAAAACAGAAAGGAGCAAATCACCCGATTGACTAATAACATTTAGCTTTTGCTTTTGATCCGCGGACAAGCCGCTATCTTCTAACGCAGCGGCCATTCCTAAAATGCCATTCATCGGTGTGCGAATCTCATGGCTGATATTGGCGAGAAACTCTGATTTCGCATTATTCGCATGTTCAGCGGCGGCTTGTCTCTCTAGCGCCGTCTCGCGGGCGCGCCGCATATCGGCGCTCGTTTGTTTGTATTCTTTAAACGCGACAGCCAAATGCCCCACATATAAAGTCCCACCGAGAATTATGGCAGCAGCGCCGGCGCGACCCGGTGCCATATTCGTCACGAGGGAAATTAACGGGAGCCCAAAGAAAAACAGAAGGTGCGGAATAAAGCCGCTGAAAAAGGTTTTTCGCTCATGGTGCATATGCATCGTAACGTGCAGCAACGATCCACATAGCCACAATATGGCAAAAATCTTTCCTTGCGCGCCCCACAACATCCAAATCAATGCAGGGAAAACTGAATACACAAATGACGCTTGCGCGGCGGATACACACACCAAAAACACTTCACGCTTTGATGCGGCTTTGCCACGGGACGATTTTCGAAATGGTGCCCACAAAGTTGTATCTAGCCACTGGCTTATCAATACAGCAAACAGCCAAGATAGAGCCGTTGTTGCATTTCCAATTAGGCTTAGGACAACGGCACCAAAGGACGCAATAAACAGACGCGTACCCAGCTCATGGTGACGCGTCAGCGCAGTCTCGACTAGGCCGGAAGTTGCTGCGGCAATATCAGCCTCATCCTTCGATGCATTTATGTCGCGCGCCTGTTCCAGAAATTCCTCCGCAGTACCATCTGGACGAGGACTATTCTTCGCAACAAATTGTTAATACGGTCCTACGCATTGAAGGAATTAAGCTCGGTAACGTCCATAATTGAGACAAATTGATCCGTAAGCCGCGATTACTTTTGGAAATCGTAAAAAGCGCCCATCGCCAAAAGATCGGTAAGGGCTTGCATCGCGGCAAAGCTTTCTTCCATCAATGATGGATCGCGCAGCTCATCCGGCGTAATCCGGTCGCGGTAATGGTCTTTGACCCAGGCCTCGAGCTTGGTGACTTTATCATCATCAAGAAGGAAATGTGCATTGGCGGCCTTTGCTTCGTCATCGGAAAGGACCACGCGCAAACGCAAACAAGCCGGGCCGCCGCCATTGCGCATAGACTCGCGGACATTTTTGTAGATCACCCGATTGATCGGATTGTTTCTCGATGCAGTTTCATCAACGAAAGCTTTGACATTGGCATTTTCTTCCGCCTCCACCGGGAGCAGCAGCGCCATTTCGCCACCAGGCAATGTCAAAAGTTGCGAATTGAAGAGATAGGATTTGAT
>JAJFGD010000117.1 GCA_021776315.1 Hyphococcus sp.
TCAGCTTATTGCGGTCATTAATTTGGTCCGTGATATCAATCGCCGCTACGAAAATGAACTCGCTGCCATTTGCGTCAACAAATGGCACTTTATCCGTGCGCACCCAACCAGCCTTTTTATCTTTCGGTGTGTACGACTCGATAATACCAAGTTTTGGTTGCTTAGATTTGAGTACACTCAAATCATCTTCATGATATTTTTTCGCCATTTCCGGAAAAAGCTTATAGGTGCACGCGCCTTCGGCCTCCTCAATGGTTAGCCCCATCGATTCTGCAGCGTTTTTATTCAGCCGAACAATTTTGTTGTGTGCATCCTTCATCCAAATTCGGACCGGAACGTGATTAAAAATCATTTCCAACTCATCATTGAGCCGACCTGTTTGTTTCAAGGCGTCCTGCGTTGTGCGAGAAAAAACAGCGGCTGCCAGGCCGCACATCACCGCAACCGTCGACAAAAGTATGACCGACGCGATTTTAATTTGGGTTTCGCCATAAGCCGGTTCGCTGACAAGCCCATATGTTTCCAAAACGAATAACGCAATCAGCACCAATACTGCGGCTACTGTTGCCACCAGGGTTGCGCGAATGGAAAGGAAATAGCCGGCGGCGATCGGTGCAAGTATCAATAGGGGCGCAACATATCCATCTGCACCGCCATTGGTTAAGCTCGCCCCGAAACTGGCGAAGAGCGTAACAACGACCAAAGTTGCAGCACCAGCGACATAAAACCGACCGTTACGCAGCAATGCAGCAGTCGCGTACAATACCAAAATTGTCAGAAGGCAAAGAGCCTTGGCAGGGCTAAAGCCAGGCAACAGCGCTGATATACCGACAAAATAAAGGCTTAAAACACACGCAAAGACGAGCGTCGTTTGCCGTAAATGCTTTTCTTTTATGGCCTTTTCGCTTTGTGACCGATTTCCCATGCTGTCCCTGCCGCTTGATCTGCGCCGAACAGGCTTAAAGTGGAAAGGTTAAACAAGCCTAGAAATGGTAAAGAAGACTATTCAAATTCGACAGAAATATGCATGGGCACTGAATTTGCTGCCACTTTTGAGAGGCAAATATCAGCATCAATGCATTCGGTCGCTTTTTCTGGCGTTCCTAACACCTGAAAAGATGCGGTTTCGCCCCCAATCACAACAGCAGATCCAGCCGCTTGATTAGAAATTATGCTCACGCCGCTAGAAATCGTCGCGCTCGCAGTTGCTTCAATGCTGCCCGCAATAGCCAAATCGACAGGAAATGAAAAAAATATCAGGCCACCAATCAAGACCCGCCTAGTCTTTGCGCTGACGAAAAGGCCCCGAACGCCGAAACATGGTTTATTTTTGATTAACATTCGACGACTAGTCATCCCCACTAATCCACCACATTGAACCTAATCGTTTTACGCTAATTAAACAATTTCAACAAAATTTTAGGTATCTGCGTTTACCAATATCGCAATTGTGAACCATGGTTTTTGGTGTGAAAAGTGTTGTTTAGAAACAGACGGCGTAAAATAGCTCTGGTAACGGCCTTGCTCATGCTTTTTGTGGGCTCTGGCGCTGCTTTTGCGCGGCACCGACCAAATATCATCAAAATTTCTACCGAAACCGATTTGGACTTTGGCAAGATCGCGAATATGGGGGGCGGACGGGTACGGTTAAGCCCCGACGGCGACCGCACTCTTTTTGGGCGTATCGAAAATCTTGGCGGCTCATTTGGTCCCGCCAGCGTCGATTTAACTGGGCAGCCCCGGCAGCTCTATCTTGTTTATGCACCAAAGCTCTCCAAGCTACGGCGTTCCGGTGGCGGACGCCTCTCAGTTTTAAATATCACCAGTAATCCATTGCATTTTGGCCGCTTCGACAAGAACGGGACAGCGACAGTCAATTTTGGTGGAGAACTATTAGTACGTCCAAATGCTTGGACCGGACATTATCGCGGATCAGTATCGTTTTGGATCGTCTACATCTAAAGCACAGAGTTAAATTCCTTAGGGGGAAGTATGAGTAACAAGTTAGAAAAACCACAGCTGAACGTACTTATTGTGGACGATCATTGGATTGCACGGGCTGCAATTGCGCATCTATTGCCAAAGCTACATTCCGCTGTAAATGTCACCGAGGCGAGCAGTGCTGATGAGGCTATTAGCCTTACGGAGAATGGGGAAGACTTTGATCTGATCGTTCTTGATCTAAACATGCCTGGATATGACATTTGGAAAGCCATTGGCACATTGAAGAAAACCGCGCCAATCATTGTGATGTCTGTAAGCGAGGAACGCGCTGATGTGCTGCGCTGTCTGCAAGAAGGGGCCTTTGGATATGTTCCCAAAACAGCATTGCCCGACACAATTTTGAAAACAATCAAGCGTGTTCTAAATGGTGAGGTCGCCTTACCACAGCGTTTGCTGGTTTCAGAAACAGCGAAAGATCAGTCGCCGATCGCTGATGATGAGCAACTTGTCGATATCAGTGCCGCGCTTGAAGAATTCACACCCCGCCAGAAAGAAATCTTTGCCATGCTATCGACTGGCGCAGATAATCGAGATATTGCGCGTAAGCTCGAATTATCGGTCAACACCGTGCGCGCGCATATGCAAGCGATTACATCAAAACTGAAAGTGAAAAACCGAGCCACGCTCGCTCTCTATTCATCGCGTTGGCATGAAAGACTTTCAGCCGCCTAACCGGGTACGGTGGCGATGGCTGTCGTGCCTTGGTCACTCGCGTTTGGTTGCAAACAAAGCGTTCCACCAAGACGTTCAATCGCCAGCTCTGCCCGTGCCAAGCCAATACCAAGGCGGTTTTGACGTCGGGATTTCTCCGCCTGCTCGGTAAAATATGGCTTTTTCAGTGTCTGTACTGGCGATTTCGGTAAGCCGATCCCTGTATCACAAATGCTTATCCGAAGGTCGGAATCAGCGTCGACCAAGATCGAGACTGAACCTTCTTGTGTAAAGTCGATTGCGTTATCGATAAGTTCGCTAACAACACGCCACAAAAGCGCTTTATCCCCCGAAATCATTCTGTCGGGAACGTCTAAGTGAAAATCTAACCCCGCAGCTTTTGCTTGATCACCTATAGGCGCTGTCTCCTCTTGAAGCCATGCGCGCATATTGAACAAAACCGGGTCAGGCTCCACTAATCCATGGGCGAGCATCATATGATCAGCAATACGCTGAACTGTTGCGTCCAGCTCATTGACGGACTTGTTCAAGATATTCGCCAGGCCTCGCACATCGTCTTGTGTCGAAAGGTCTTCAAGGCGTGACAGCAACAGCTTCATTGCAGCAGCGGGTTGCAGCAAGTCGTGGCGCACGCGCGAGACAAGGTTTTCCGATTCCCATGCAGGAACCTCTTGTGACATTGGCTGCGTCTTCATATGCGTGCTCCGATTAATAGATCCTAGTCCTACGCAGCATGATTAATAAAAACTTAAGAACCCCAAATAACGCCCTACTTCGTCAAAATACTCTCTTTACGTTCTCTCCTAGTCGTTTTGCAAAGCTAAAATTTGATGTTTCGAATGCCACACCTAGTCCGAACCGATGAGGGCTAATTGGCACCCCTCGCCTGACTAATCATCCATTGAAAACTTGGAAAATCCGCTGCGCTAGTTTTTGCGACAGATGGCGTGCTCACCATAACAGTGCGTGATCCGCAAGCAAGCAAACGAGCAAGTACAAATAGAGGTAAATCATGAGTAAGTTCAAGCATATCGCAGCCGTCGCTGCAGTTTCTTTAGTCATCCCAGCACAAGCCTTTGCCGAGTCAGCAACCTTTGGCGCAAGTGCTACAATCCTTGAAGCCCTTGCATTGAGCAAGAACGCTGATCTTGGTTTTGCGAATGTTGTTCCAAATCCATCAGCCGGTGGGGCTGTTGTTGTGACACCAGCGTCTGCACGTACATGTGCGGCTGGTCTGACATGTTCCGGTACAGTATCAGCCGCTGACTTTACAGTTGCTGGTGCTCCTGGTGCGGCATACACGCTGACACTGCCAGGTTCTGCAAACATTACATCAGGTTCTGATACAATGTTGGTAGACAACTTCACCACATCTTTGGGCGGTTCTACTGGAACACTTATTGGTGGCGCTGATACCTTCCAGATGGGTGCAACGTTGAACGTTGCCGCTGCTCAGGCAGTTGGCACATATAACGGTACATTCACTGTTACTGTTGAATATAACTAATCGACACTAATACGCGGGCCTTTCCAAGGTCCGCGTATTTTTTTGTTCATAAGGATTAACCATGTTTACCAACTCAAAAAAAACCATAATTTCCGCCCTATCGATTTTGGCTTGCAGTTTTGTGAGTGCGCCCGCTTTTGCGGCCCCAGGTGATCTTCTGGTCTCGCCTGTTCGCGTTGTTTTCGAAGGACGCACACGTGTTGCTGAAGTCACCTTGGTCAAT
>JAJFGD010000118.1 GCA_021776315.1 Hyphococcus sp.
CGTGCATGCAACCTATCGCGACGAAGACGGTGAATGGGTCTTGCCTGAAGATGTTGTCATCGAAAAAGGCGTGGCCCGCACGACAGATGGTGGAAAATCGGTCACCATTGGCGCGATTGAAAAAATGTCCAAATCAAAGCGCAATGTGGTCTCCCCCGATGCCATTGCGGACACTTATGGCGTTGATGCGGCACGCTGGTTCATGCTTTCCGACTCGCCGCCTGAGCGCGATGTGGAATGGACCGAAGCCGGCGTCGATGGCGCATGGCGTTTGATTGGCCGCATCTGGGATACGATCTCAGCGGCCGAAAATGCCTTAAAGGATTTTGATGCGGCGGCGCTCAGATCCACCACGGATGATGACAAACCATTGCGCCAGGCAACCCATGGTGCCATCGCGGGTGTCACCGACGACATCGAGCATTTGCGATTTAACAAGGCGATTGCACGACTTTATGAGTTTGTGAATGTGCTGAAAAAGGCCGCCAAGGCTAGCGCTGCAGCAAAAACCGAAGCGCTCGCGACGCTGACCCAACTGATCGCCCCTTTCTGCCCGCATCTGGCCGAAGAATGCTGGGAAACCTTAGGCGGACAAGGCTTTGTTTGCGATGCGCCATGGCCAAAAGCCGATGCAGCTTTACTGACCAAGGATAGTTTGGTGATCGGTGTCCAGGTGAACGGCAAGCGCCGCGGGGAAATTGAAGTGGCGGCCGACGCCCCGAAAGAGGCTGTGGAACAAGCGGCCTTGTCTGATGAGGCAGTCCAGCGGCATATTGATGGGAAGACGATCCGCAAGGTCGTTGTCGTCCCAGGTCGGATTGTCAATATCGTGGCAAACTAGGACTGGTTTTTAGGAGGTCATTGCGCCCATGGACGCCGTCAAGATTATCGCCGTCGCCGCTTTGGCGCTCACCGTCGGGGCCTGCGGGTTCAGACCCCTTTACGCCACCCCAAGCGGCGAAAATTCAGCCATCAATGAACGCATCCACATTCAATCGGTGACCGCTGGATCTGAAACTATGACACCGATCGTCACCAAGGCATTGATGCAACGAATATCGCTAAAGGGTGACCAGGCACCGGAGTTCCATCTTTATGTGTCCGCATCTGAAAGGGCGCAACGACTTGCGGTGCAAATTGATAACACCACAACAAGATATAATTACCGTTTGCGCGCACGTTATGCATTGATCAATATTGAAACCGGGAAACGGATTAATGGACGCGCAAATGCCGTCACCTCCTATAATATTGTGAGTTCACAATATTCAACTTTGTATGCCGAAAATGCGGCCCGGGAGAAAGCCGCTCGTTTGTTGGCAGAGGAAATTGAGCGCGATTTATTGCTGCGTCTCGTCGAAAAAGAGTGGGTTGAAGAAGACGCTCCCGAGCTATTGGACTTTCAAATTGATCCGCGCACGAACACTTTGTTAGACCCTGACCGCGAAGAGGGGGTGCCCGATCCCTTTGAAACTACAAATCGCGAAATCGCGGTCCCTGATCCGCTGATCGAAGAATAATGGTTGCGCTCAAAGGCCGTGCTATTAAAGGCTTTCTCGCTAAACGCGACCCGGCATTATGTGCCATTTTGATCTATGGCCCTGACGCCGGATTGGCCCGGGAGCGCGCAGTTTTATTGGCCCGGAGCGTCGTTGAGGATTTCAAGGACCCGTTCAACTATCTCGAATTAACTGACGCAGATCTAAAAGAAGAACCCGCAAGACTGGTTGATGAAATTGCGGCGCTTTCTTTTGCTGGTGGTGAGCGCGTGATCCGATTGCGGACCCAAGGAGAGGGGGCATCGAAGGCAGCGACAACCTTGCTGACTGCACTTGATTCTGGTCATCTAAAACCAAACGGGATTGTCGTGATAGAGGCAGGCGATCTCACCCCGCGATCAGGCCTGCGCAAAGCATTTGAAAAAGCGAAATCTGGCGCTGCGCTTCCTTGTTATGCAGATGGTCCTGGCGATATCCGTGCAATGGCGATAGAGGCAGCGCGGGTTGAAGATTTGCGTTTTGACGATGACGCGGCGGATTTGGTTGTCGCCATTTTAAGCGATGATCACGGTATTTCTCGCGCAGAAATCGACAAGCTGATCTTGTACAAAGGCCCCAAATCCCAACGCAACGGGCCGGGATCGATCACGCTGGAAGATGTGCGGGCATCACTCGTCGATGGTCTTGGCGATGCAATGAACGACACGGCCGCAGCCTGCGCTGATGGCGCGACCACAAGACTTGCCCATGCACTGCACAAAGCGGCAACAGCAGGTGCCAGTCCGATCGGCCTTTTACGCGCCATGCAACGACAGTTTGCGCGCTTGAAAAGCGCCAATGCCTTTGTCGAGGCTGGTGAAACGCCCGCCAGCGCGATGAAGAAATTGCGCCCGCCCGTATTTTTTGGGGAACAACGCGCCTTTGAAAACCGCCTTTATAAATGGCGCGGACCCAAGCTAAAAACCGCGCTGCGCCTATTGGTGGAAGCGGAGTTTGACGCCAAAACCACGGGTGCACCGCAGCGCGAAATCGTCGAGCGAACAGCCATGCGTCTATCCCGAATGATCGCGCGGTAGCACCAAAAGCGGTGAGCCGAAACAGAAATCAGTCCGCACTGCGTTTTGATATCCGGCAACCTCGCCTATAACGGTCATTGGAAGGGCGCTAAAGCCAGTCGCCCGGGGGAGATGAGCGATGGCCGCAGCCAAATTACATCAAGATATTTTCACGGCTTTTTCCGTCAAAACCGACCGCATATTTACGCGCGAGACGGGACAAATCTATGCCATGGTCGGTAAAAACGAGGAGCTTCGGGTCGTTTCAAATGTCTGGTTCAACGCATTTGATACCCAAAAGCAGTATCGCCAAGTTCTCCAGCATGTTTTCGACCTTTTCGCTGACGGCGATTATCTTTTTTGGCTTTCCGATATACGCTTCCTCACTTCAGATTCGGCTAAATCCGATGAATGGACAGCAACCAAATTGATCCCTGCCATGTTCAACGCAGGGCTCGTTCGCGAGGCGGTCGTCGTGCCAGAAGGCGCTATTGCCCAAGAAGGCCAAGACAGCTTCATCAATGCAGATGATGGCGTGCGGGAAATGGCCGATGGGCGGGTTCGCTCATTCTCAGATATTCAAAAAGCACGGCGTTGGTTGCTCAGCGGGATCAGAGCCTAGAGGGGTTTAAACACCCGCCCCCATCAACCGGCGGCAAAGGTCATCCAACTGATCCAGTGTAAGATAATCGATGGAAATCGATCCGGCCCCTTTTTTGTTGTGGGTCACGGACACATCGAGCCCTAATACAGACGACAAATCACGCTCGAGGGCGCGCGTATCTGCATCTTTACTGGCCCCATTGCTCTTTGTTTTTGTTGTCTTTTTCTCGTTGCCACTAGCGCTTGGCGCGCGCAGTTGGGCCTCAGCTTCTTTGATATAAAATTCCGTTTCGCGCACCGAAAATCCGCGATCAACAACAAATTTATAGGCGATATCTGGTGCCGATGACCCAAGCAGGGCACGCGCATGTCCGGCCGAAATCTTGCCCGTTGTCAGACCATCAAGGACCTTGTCGGAAAGATTGAGCAAGCGCATCACATTGGCGACATGACTGCGCGATTTTCCCACGGTTTTGGCGATCTCTTCTTGGGTTCGGCCAAATGTATCGACCAAACGTTGATAGGCTTGCGCCTCTTCCACCGGATTGAGATCGACCCGCTGAACATTTTCGATGATGGCGATTTCTGCCGTCTCTTCATCTGTCAGCTCACGGATTATAACGGGGACATTGTGAAGATTTGCTTTTTGTGCAGCGCGCCAACGACGCTCACCCGCAACAATTTCATATTTCTCGTCGCCTAACGGGCGCACCAAAATCGGCTGCAATAAACCTTTGGCTTTGATCGACCCAGAAAGTTCGTTAATGGCGTCTTTGTCAAAAACCCGGCGCGGTTGATCGGCATTTGGCTGCAGATATTCAATCGGCAATTCGCGCTTCGGGCCGGTGCTGGCCGGCGATTGTGTGGCTGCCCTGGCATCACCGAGCAAGGCATCGAGGCCTCGGCCTAAACCCTTGTTTTGACTTTTCTTTTTGGCAATCGCCGCCATTATCACTCCCCTTAAATTACGCGGCGCGCGGTCGCGCGCGCTCGCGTTGGATCACTTCCGAAGCCAGTTGGATATACGCCTGACTGCCTGGGCATTTGAGGTCATATAAAAGCGCTGGTTTGCCATGGCTTGGTGCTTCAGAAATGCGCACATTACGCGGTATCACAGTTCGGTAAACTTTGTCTTTCAAATGCGCGCGCACATCATCCTCAACCTGATTGGTCAGAGTGTTGCGGCGGTCATGCATGGTCAAAACAATACCTTGCAATTCGATCGCCGGATTAATCCGCTCACGGACCGTATCGATTGTCTGCAAGATTTGCGATAATCCCTCTAGGGCAAAGAACTCACATTGCAAGGGAATGATCACCGCGTCAGCCGCAGCCAATGCATTAATCGTCAGTAGGCTGAGGGAGGGCGGGCAATCGATCAAAACATAGGAAATTTCAACCCCTGATTGAGAGGCGCAGTACTCCGCAATCGAATCGGCCAGTTTAAAGTGGCGTCGATCCGCATCAATCAGCTCAATTTCCGCCCCCGCAAGGTCCACACCGGCTGGCGCAAGGCGTAATCCTGGTATTTCCGTATCCGCGACCGCCGCTTCCAATCGATATTCACCGGTCAGCACTTGGTAGGTGGTCACACCGCGTCCGGCCGCCGGCACACCGAGCCCGGTTGACGCATTCCCTTGTGGATCAAGGTCAATAAGCAAAACAGTTTCGCCCACAGCGGCTAAAGCGGTCGATAAATTGATCGCCGTCGTGGTCTTACCAACACCCCCTTTTTGGTTGGCAATGGCCAAAATACGCGGGCTAGACGGATGAGCTGAACGATTACTGCTGGGCACGGACGAGATTTCCGATTTCTAAAATGGTCCCCGCGCCAGGCCCTTTTGGGTCGGTGCGGCTTTGATGACGTATGACCTCCATATGCCAAGATTTAGCGGCTTCGGTCAATTCCGGCCCTACATCTTGTCCCTTAAGTAGGAAATACTTGGTATTTTGCCCTTGAATTCCAGCGCCATAGCCGAGCAACTTATCGAGCCGGGCGAGGGCCCTTGCGGTAATCACATCGGGCGGTTTTGGCAATTTTACTGATTCGATTCGCATCGGTAGGACTTTTAGCGAATCGATTCCCATGGCTTCGCCGGCCGCTTTTAAAAAATCTGCTTTTTTACCGGTCGATTCAATCAGTGTAACGCACACTTTTTTTTCTGTGAGGCACGCAGCGAGGACCAAACCTGGAAACCCAGCACCGGAACCGAGATCAACGATCCTTTCAATGCCATCGGGCAGGAGGGGGACCAGCTGAGCGCTGTCTAAGTAATGCCGATGCCATCGATCTTCGATGGTCGAGCGCGCCACAAGATTGTGTTTTGCACTCCAGTCCAAAAACACGGCGTCCATCGCGCGCAAGCGTTCCATTGTTTCACGTGAAACATCCGCGGCATTCGCAAACTCTTCCGGCGTCATCGAGATATCATCCTGTTGCCCGAGCGCCTTTCTTTTTCACCCAAGCGAGAAGAAGGGCGAGGGCTGCCGGTGTTACGCCTTCAATGCGGCCGGCTTGGCCAAGTGTTTCGGGGGCCGCGTCCACAAGCTTTTGGCGCACTTCATTTGAGAGACCGGGGATCGCCGCGTAATCGAGATCACGCGGTAGGGGTAGGGACTCATCCTTTTTGAACGCGACGATGTCTGCTTCCTGGCGGTGGAGATAGCCAGCATAGAGCGCATCAAAGGAAAGCTGCTCGGCAACTGCGGGCGCCATCTCACCAATCTCTGGCCAGATCTTTTGCAGTTCCGGCAGGCCGATATTGGGCAAGGCGAGGAGATCCGTGATGTTCCGGCGGCGTCCGTCCTGATTGATGCGAATGCCATGCTTCGCGGCTTCATTCGGTGTCAGGGTCGTTTCCCTTGCCCATGCGCGCGCATCATTCAGCGCCGCTTGTTTCACGTGAAACATCTCAGCACGCGCCTCGCCGACAATGCCTTCCGCAATCCCGATCGGTGTTAAGCGTTGGTCCGCATTATCGGCCCGCAAGGTGAGACGGTATTCAGCCCGGCTCGTAAACATTCGATAGGGTTCTGTAACTCCATGAGTCACAAGGTCATCGATCAAGACACCGATATAGGCCTCAGAGCGATCCAACCGGAATGGTGTCGTGCCAGCGACCTTCCGCGCCGCATTGACCCCGGCCATCAACCCTTGGGCCGCTGCCTCTTCATAGCCCGTGGTGCCATTGATTTGACCGGCCAGGAATAACCCCGGTAGCCGTTTGGTCTCCAATGTGGCGGTCAACATCCGCGGATCCACATAGTCATATTCTATCGCGTAGCCGTAGCGGACGACCTTGGCATTCTGAAGACCGGGAATGGTCTTCAAGAAAGCCGCTTGCACGTCTTCAGGCAAGGATGTTGAGATCCCATTGGGATAGACCGTATGGAAGCCGTCTTGATCCCCATCCGCGCTCGGCAATCCTTCGGGCTCCAGAAATATCTGGTGACTGTCCCGCTCAGCAAAGCGGACGACCTTATCTTCGATAGATGGGCAATAGCGCGGACCCCGCCCAGCGATCGACCCGCTATAGACGGCGGACTTGCCGATATTGTCTTCAATGATGCGGTGGGTCTCTCGGTTCGTATGCGTCACCCCGCAAGAGATCTGAGGCACCTCAATCCGGTCGTTGAGAAATGAGAACGGCACTGGCCGCTCATCTGCCGGCTGCATCTCCAACTGGGCCCAATCAATCGTGCGCCCATCAAGGCGGGCAGGGGTGCCGGTTTTTAGCCGCCCCATTTTCAGGCCCAAGCCATAGAGACGATCAGACAATCCTAATGATGGGGGTTCGACCCCGCCCCAGGTCTTGTCTGCCCCCCGGGCATTGGCGCGCCCGGCCGGTATTCGCCGATCACCAATGTGAATGATGCCCTTCAAGAATGTGCCCGTGGTCAGGACAACGGCCCCGGCATGGATCTTGGTCCCGTCACTCGTGATGACACCGGCCACTGTTTCACGTGAAACATTTTCGGTGAAAAGGTCTTCCACGGCGACTTCTGCAATCTCGAGATTTGGGATGTCAGACAAAAGCGCCTGCATGTTTTCGCGATAGAGCCGACGGTCCGCTTGTGCCCGTGGGCCCCGAACCGCTGGACCTTTCGATCCATTGAGCATGCGGAATTGGATACCGGCTTTGTCGATCACCCGGCCCATCAGCCCATCAAGGGCGTCGACCTCCCGCACCAGATGACCCTTGCCCAATCCACCAATGGCTGGGTTACATGACATCTCGCCAATCGTGTCTTGACGGTGGGTCGCGAGCAATGTTTTCGCGCCCGCGCGTGCAGATGCCGCCGCAGCCTCACAGCCAGCGTGCCCTCCACCAATCACTATGACGTCGTAACGCTTCATATCACTCACAAACAAACATGCTGCGGCGGCAAAGATAAGTTTGTGCGCCTTCGCGCAGGGGCCGCAGCCTCACAGCCAGCGTGCCCTCCACCAATCACTATGACGTCGTAACGCTTCATCGGTTCCAATTCAGAGGTTCCGCATCGGGGAACCTATCGTCTGGGGCATATAAGCCATGACCGGACTTTGTGCAGCCTTTATTATCGAGGCCCTTTAAATTTTCCGCGCTCATCTAGTCCTACCGCAACGACATGCTGTGCCATACCGGCACTACCCTATGGTTGTCCTCTTAAATTGTTTCACGTGAAACATTCTAACCCGGCCCAAATGGGTGGGGATAAGATTTAACATCACAATTTAGTGTGAAATCCATCTGTGACGATGTTTGTGTGTCACCCCCGCAGTTACAGACAATCCTCTTGGCAAAGGCCCGATCCTCGGGCGTGGGGTGAAATGGGGGCCTGAGGCCCATTCACGCGAAAAACCGCTCAAAAACACCGTGTCCGCCTACTGATCTTCAGTATACGTTGTTTTATTTTTAGGATTCTCCTAGATTAAAAGGATTGGCAGCCCAACCTTATTGTGCGGCGCAACAATTTTGACGGCCCCGTCAAAGTCGAGGATTGTTATTTTCCGTTTTCTCCTTTACTTTCCGTATCTTACTGGGTTAATAAATTCTTACTACTCCGTATACCGACATATCGTTTCTTCCCATTTCAATCGCAAATTTATTAATTCCTATACGTCCTAGCTGGCGATTTCCAGTATTTCTAGCGGCTATCGGGATCTCAAAAAATAGGCCCAGCACATTGGGCGGACAGATGCGGCTTTCGCCGGATTAAACGAGCGACGATGAACCACCAAATCTCCGCTGCGAGCAAAGCGTAGCCAAAAACTCCAGGCCGATGGTTCTCAATCAAACACTGGGAATATTTTCATCTGTATAGATACGACTATTGAATTTCTGCGTGATTTTGGTCGCGTTTAAGCCAATTCCCAAAATGCTCATGATTTAGGCCAAAAAACCGCGCCAGCCCGGATCACGTCCTTAGATGACGGGGAGGAGGGGGCCGTTCAACACCATTCCGCTCATCCCGACGAAAGTCGGGTTCTCGTAAGGCAAGGCCGAGCTTTGAGGAGGGAGGCCCTGACCTTCGTCAGGGCGAGCGGATTAAAATCCAATCACTTCCCAATACAAAAGCTTGAGAAAATCTCGCCCAATACGTCCTCAACCCCAACCGCGCCAGTGATCTGGCCAAGGGCCCGGGCCGCAAGGCGGGCATCTTCCGCCGCCAATTCCGGGGCCGTTGTAATATGAGCCTCCGCCCGGGTGAGGGCAGCAATGGCCGTTTCCACCGCTTGCACATGACGGGCACGGGTGAGGGCGGGCTCATCGCCCTGATCAACACCGCCCGAAACGGCCCTAGTCAGCGCTTCGACAAATTCAGCCATACCAAGGCCCGTTTTCGATGACAGGGTCATAACCCGCACCCCGTCTGGGGTTTGGGTCGACGGTATGGCTGGCGCCAAATCGGCTTTCGACCAGATCAAAAAATCATCGCGCTGCAACAAATTTAGCGCTTCCGGGACTGTCGCCTCAGATGTCGGATCGAGAACCCCAATCCGGATCGTGGCGGCCTTAGCTTTAGCCCGGGCCCTTTTGACCCCCTCTTTTTCGATCAAATCGCCCGTTTCACCGCGCAAGCCCGCCGTATCGGCCAAATTGGCGACAATCCCACCAAGATCGAGGCGGGTTTCCACCACATCACGCGTCGTACCGGCGATATCTGAAACAATGGCGATTTCAGATCCGGCCAGCGCATTGACGAGGGACGACTTGCCTGCGTTCGGCGGTCCGACCACCGCGATGGAGACCCCTTCACGTATTCTCCGTGCACGGCCGGATTGTGTTAAAAACTCTGTAAGCTGATCTTTTAAGCCTGAAATTGCCGGGCCTGCCGCCGCGGCAATGGCCGCCGGGACACCGTCCTCATCAGGGAAATCAATGTCGGCCTCTAGGGGGGCTAAGACGCTCAAAATCCGGTGGCGCCAGTCTTCTGCATGGGCCGATAGGCGCCCATCCAATTGCCCCAGGGCCTGTTGTCTTTGAATGTTCGTTTCGGCATCGATAAGATCGGCGAGCGCCTCCGCCTGCGCCAAATCAAGCTTACCATTTTTAAGGGCGCGCAAAGTGAATTCACCCGCTTGTGCGGGCCGCGCGCCGAGCCGATTGAGCCCATCATAAAGCGCGCTCTCGACCGCTCTGCTGCCATGGAGATGAAATTCGACACTATCTTCGCCCGTAAAGCTCGCCGGCCCTTGGAAGGTGATTGTCAGTCCACGGTCAATCACCACGCCAGCATCCGGATCGCGCAACGTGGTCAAAACCACCTCACGATTTTTAATCTGTCTACCGATCAATTGGGCAGATATAGAGTGTGCGCCTGGTCCAGATACACGATAGACCGCGACGCCCGCTTTGCCCGCACCAGAGGCGCGCGCAAATATGGTGTCAGACCGGTTTGGGCGCATTTCTCTTCAATTCCAGGCTATTTCTTCTTTGGGGTGCCAGGGGTCGCCATGCCCGTCATCGCGGCGCCCATCAGGTTTTGAAACTGTTCCATCCCTTTGCCGGACATGGTCATCCATTGCGCCATAAAGCGCTCCGGGTCAGCCAGCGTGTCCATATTTTCCTTTGCCCGCTTGGTCATCTCATCGACGATCATAACGTTTAAAGGCTCAACATTAGGCATGCCGAAAAATGTGCGGGCCTCTTCAGGCGTGCAATCAATATTAATGGTGAGCTTCATGGCCTGGTCTCCGTCTCGCCCAATGCGGCGATGGGAAAGCTTATCGGCCAGCCGGTCAGTTCGCGCAAGTCACCGCCAAAAGCGCCCCTGTATCGGGGTCCGTGACGATTGAGATCGCTGCTGTATTGCGCAGCTTATCTGTTCGGTTTTTAGGATAAAACATATAGTTATCAATACGTTGTGGGCCATCCGCTGATGACGCCGGGTGCTCGCTGGAGATGAATTTCAACGCCCCGGCCCCGCTCGCACATTGATCGCCTGTTGCCGTATCGACGATCCGCGCCTCTGGCGCGAGCGCACAGCGCGGTGACAGACCGTGTATTTCATCTGTACAGTGAGTAATTGAATCCGTGGTGCGCGCAAAAGCATGGGCGGTCGCCAAGACTTCAATTTTGGCACCCATTTCATTGCGGCTGATCGCAGCATTGGCCGCGTCGCGCATGGACATTTTCGCGGCCTCGCGCGCGCCTTTAAGTTTGGCGGTCACTTTCTCTAAGCGTTTTTTTGCCGCCACACATTCAGCATCGGCGGCATCGGGGCGCATGGAAACTGCCTTTTGATCCATAGAAACGCGGCTATAATCGGTCGCGACCCCTTTGGCTTGGTTCTCGCTATCATTGAGCGCGCGGGCATAGGCGGCGGCGGCCACGCGGCGATCGTCTTCCAGGCGACGTATCTGACGCCCCATCACATAACCTTCTAGAAAGGCTGCTTCTGATTGGGTTGTACAGCCGCCGGAATATGCCGCTTTCGACAGCGCAAATTCATAGCCGCCCTGTCGGTTACATTCTGACGCTGCTGCCTGGCGCACCGCATCGCGATCCATGGTGGCGCAAGCGCCGAGCGCCCCTGTGGCAGCAATAAGCAGAATGATTTCTCGCGCCATATGGTCCCCCAACCGTTAACCTTGTCTCAGGGTGAGGCTTTGTCGATAAAAGGTCAACGTCGCCGGGCCACCCAACCCCCCGGAAAACAAGGGAAATGTATATTTTATGCCGAAAGTTGTCAGTCTCGAGGAACACGGGTCCCCGGAAAATTTCATCATCCGCCAACAAGATCTGGCCGCACCGGGCCCGGGTGAAATCCAACTACGCCACACCGCCATCGGTCTCAATTTCATCGATATCTATAAACGCACGGGCCTCTACCCTGTGTCCTTACCGGCCATCTTGGGATCAGAAGCGGCGGGCGTCGTCGAGGCCGTCGGTGACACTATTGATGGGATCAAGCCGGGCGATCGCGTCGCCTATATTGGTGCGGGCGGCGCTTATGCAGAACGCGCTAATATACCCGCAGCATTGGCCGCAAGAATTCCTGCCGAGGTTGATGATGATGCCGCCGCCGCGATCTTCCTCAAAGGGCTGACGGTTGAGATGCTGGTCCGACAAGTGTTTCAGTTAAAACCCGGTCATCGCTGTTTGGTTTGGGCCGCGGCTGGCGGCGTCGGCACGTTACTTTGCCAATGGGCACACCATATCGGTGCCGAAATCATTGCTGTCGTGGGAAGCCAAGACAAAGTCGAGACGGCAAAAGAGGCTGGTGCCGATCACGTAATTGACCGCAGCATTGAGGGGTCGATTACAGAACAGGTCCGATCAGTCACCGGTGGCCAGGGTGTCAATGTGGTCTATGACTCTGTGGGCCAAGCAACCTTTGAAACTTCGTTGGATTGCCTCAGCCCTCTTGGCCATATGGTCACTTACGGCAATGCGTCTGGGCCCGTGCCCCCGGTCGCCCCTTTGGCCCTTTCCAGTCGTGGGTCTTTGACCCTGACGCGGCCAACACTTTTTCACTACGCTACCCCTGATCGTTTGCCGCAAATGGCGGCCAGTCTTTTTGAGCTTGTTGCAAAAGGGGCGATCAAGCCGAAAATCGGTCACCAATATGCCCTTGATGATGTTGGCGACGCCCACCGTCTGTTAGAAAGTGGCAAATCCATTGGCGCGATCATTATCAAGCCATAAGACTCGGGGATAAAGTCATGTTGAGATTGCGCTCTGGGGTCGCGTTTTTGGCCCTACTTGGTTGCGGTGAGTCTGTAACAGACACACCTACACATATTGAAAACACAACACAAAATGGCTGGACCATCAGTCCTATTGGCGGGCTCAACCGGTTTTTTGAGTGCCTTGAAGATGAAGGGGTGGCGCTGGTTTCCGCCCATCGGGGTGGGGCCTATCCCGGCTATCCGGAAAATGCGCTTGAAAGTATGGCCGCGGTGATGTCTGACACCCCGGCGATCATGGAAGTGGATGTGGCGACCTCATCGGATGGGGTTTTATATCTGATGCATGATGACACGCTCGACCGGACCACCACGGGCAGTGGTGATGTCAGCGATGTCGCCTGGCGGGAGGTCAGAAAGCTTCGCCTGGAAGACAAAAACAACAAAAAGACCAGCTTTACCCCCACCCGCTTTGATAAGGCGCTCGCTTGGGCCCATAGCCGCACGATTTTGCAGATCGATTTCAAACGTTCCACCCGGTATGAGGATGTGATTGACGAGATTTACCGTCAGGGCGCTGAAGACCGCGTGATCTTGATCGCCTATTCCATTGGGGCCGCAAAAAAGCTTCATCGCCTCGCCCCAGATGCGATGATTTCTCTGTCTCTCGACACCCAATCAGCCCTCAACAAAGCGGTGGCGGCGGGCATTCCCGACAACCGCATCCTTGGCTTTACCGGCAATGAGGATCCCCGCCCCCGGCTGTTCTCAATTTTAAACGGGCGCAATGTGGAAGTGATTTTTGGCACCCTTGGGGGGCGCCAATCGATCGACCAAGACATTGCCCAATCGGGCTATGATGCCCTTTACGGAGAGATCGCCGCCCAAGGCGCCGACATCATCGCCACCGATCGCCCGCGCGAGGCGCATTTGGCCCTAGCCGAGGCTGGCCGCGGGATTGAGGATGGGGATTGCGGGGTCTCTTTCACATTTGCGGGAGCGACCTAGCGGCGCGCCCGACGCCTGATTACGACAATAGCTCTCTATTGCTGCGCTTTATATTGCGCACAAAAACAGGGAGTGAACCGGCCCCATGGCACCCCACATCAATCGCGCCTTCTTTTATGATCATGTGCGGTTACAGATGTTTGAGGGGCGTTTGCGCCAGTCCCAAGTCAGTGGGCTCGAGACATTTCTCAATTATTGGGAAGCCCATCACGCCCATAGAGATGATGCGCAAAATGACGATCGATGGCTCGCCTATATTTTCGGCACCGCCCATCACGAGGTCGATCGTAAGATGCAGCCGATCAAAGAATATGGTGGCCGCGCCTATTTCAAACGGGAATATGACATCGAGGGGCGCCGCCCCGATAAGGCAAAAGCGCTCGGCAATGTGGAACCTGGCGATGGCGCAAAATTTCATGGTCGCGGTTACGTCCAAATCACCGGTAGGGCCAATTATCGCGACATGTCTGCGCGCCTTGGCGTCGATTTGGTCCAAAATCCGGATTTAGCCTTAGAGACTGAAATTGCTGTGAAAATCATCTTTGTGGGGATGGTCGACGGGGCATTCACGGGCAAAGCCTTGCCGCATTATTTCAACCCAGAGCGTGAGGACTGGCGCCAAGCCAGGCGCATCGTCAACGGCCTTGATCGGGCCGATTTGATCGCCAGCTATGCGCAACAATATTACGCCGCCCTCAGCTATAAAAGCTGACATGGCATCTGGATTCGTTGGATCCCGGATCAAGTCCTTAGATGACGTCTTGATGGTTGTCGTCACATTTTTATCAGCGTCATTGCGGGCTTGACCCGCAATCCATCTATGGGTGCCAGAATGAGCGGAAAACGCTGGATAAATACGCCCCCCAACACCCCTCTGGCCAGGTGCCGACGCTTATTGCACTCTATGGGGATGAAACGCACGATACTCATCTATGCGCTGGGGCTCGCCGCTGCCGTCTTTGTCTTGCAATGGCTGGAATATAAATTCCTGACCAAGGTTTTCGCCGGTGAGATTTATATCTTGTTGATCGCGATTGGGTTTACCGCGATTGGTGGTTGGGTTGGCTGGCGCCTGACCCAAAAGACCCTCACCAGTGACACGTTTGAGCAAAACACCGCGGCGTTAAATGCGCTGGGCGTCACCGCCAGAGAGCTTGAAACGCTTGAGCTTCTCGCCGATGGATTGACCAATAAAGAAATCGCCCGAAAGCTCGGCGTCTCCCCCAATACGGTGAAAACCCACCTCGCCAAACTTTACGACAAGCTAGAGGTCCAGCGCCGGACCCAAGCCATCCAAAAAGCCAAAGAGCTGGCGCTGATTGCGTAAAGAATCTCAGAAAAACGCATGATTTCGGGGATTTCACCCTTTTGGGTGATCGTTTTCGGTCGTGATCGCAGGGTAAATTCCCCTTAGAATGCAGCCAAACACCGGAGAGAACCCATGCTCAGATACGCACTCATCTATGGCGCCATCGCAGGCGCGATATCCATCACCGTCATCACGCTGGGGCTGGTTTTCGGCGACGGCAATACAGGGTCACAAGCCTTTGGCTATCTGATCATGATTGTCGCCTTGGCGATGATCTTTGTCGGGGTGAAACGCTATCGGGATCGCGACCTTGGCGGGGTGATCAAATTCGGCCCGGCCTTCATGTTGGGGCTCGCCATCGCTGGCGTCGCGGGAATTGCCTATGTTTTGGGGTGGGAGGCTTATCTCGCCTCAACCGGTCACGCCTTTATCGGTGAATACACTGCCGGCGTGATAGAGGCCAAACGCGCCGCCGGTATGGCCGGCGCAGAGCTTGAAAAGCTGATTGCAGAAATGGATGCGATGGTTGAAAACTATGCCAACCCTTTATTCCGTATGCCGATGACCTTTTTGGAAATCTTCCCCGTTGGGTTGATCATCGCCTTGATCTCAGCGGCATTGCTGCGCAACCCCAAAGTCTTGCCCGCCCGCTAGGGGAGGCGGGCTATAATGCTCTCTCACCTTTGTCATGCCCGGTTTGTATAGATGGAGAGTATACGGCCTAATCACGCCATCATTCCTCGCCAAATGGATTGCGGGTCAAGCCCGCAATGACGTAGAAAATAAGTAAAGTGACTTATCTCACCGTCATCCCGGACTTGATCCGGGATCCAGAAAAAATTGCTTCGCCCATGGCCTGAATTACCGGAACAAGTCCGGTAATGACATGTTTGGTCTGCTTGCCGTCATCAGCGTCTATCCGACCCGCTGCTCCATGAAATCTCGCAATGTTGTCAATGCCTTAAGGATTTTTGACCAATCAGCATCGGCGATCTCTGCCGGTGCTTCTTGGGCCAGCATCGCCCAATAGGGATCGAGCGCCCCGATCGATTTTTTGCGGATCGCCTTGCCCGCCGCGGTCGCCTTGATCCGTTTGACGCGTCGATCATCCTTATCCGGAATAATCCGGATATAGCCCTTCGCCTCAAGCCGTTTGACCGTCGACGACATGGTCGGCTGCGCCACTTGAAAGGCAATCGCCAGTTCCCCAACCGTCTCCAAAATATCAAGTCGCAAGAGCCGGTTCAAAACCCCAAATTGTGCGGGCGTCAGATCGCCAGGAAGCAGGCGTTGAAATTCAACCTCGGCCATATGGGCGATCATGTCGATTTCCGTCATGACATTGAACATGACCGGGTCTTCAGGCAGGCCGGGATTGCTCGGCGATCTTGTCTCAACCATCGGCGATCAGCCGGGTCTGTAATGGCCAGCGCGGTGCCGGTGCAGAGTATGGCGCATAACCAAATCGGAAGAGCCCTTGGATCCGCGCATCGGCGATTGTCGATGGTGCCGCCATACCGATAAGTCCATGAATTTCCTCAAACTTTTCGGCCATTTCCGGAAATTCCTGTAGCGCCTGACTAAGCGGGTGCATGGCCAATCCGGCCCTGGTTGCCGCCAGGTGAATTCTGATCCAACCAGCGCCCGCATTTAGTTGATCCGTACGGGAATTACTGGGCGTCGTCAGCCAGCCAAAGGCCATGGAACTGTTGATCAGATCATCATAGAATTTCTTGGTTTCTCTGTATGCAGTGGATTGTTTATCATCTAGATTTTCACGGGTGATGATCCCGGCAACGCGCATCCCCTCCATGACGGGACCAGCCAGTGAAATCCCGTCTGGATTTGTGTTGATCTCAGACTCACCAATGCGCATCAGGCGCGTCGATTCTTGATGGGTCCGTGTCGTACCGATTTCAATCGCCCAACTGTCTAAGGAATTGGACTGGATTTGGCCCATATCCATGGGATCATTGGTCCAATCAAAACTGCCGTCATTAGGGCGCAAGACAGAGCCCAGTTCCGTCAACACATCATGGCCCACCAGTCGCGTCTGATCAAAAGGTGCGCGCACGGTACGCCGTGTCAGTGCCAGGCCAAAAAGAGGGTCGCGGGAAACCTCAGTATCGTGAATAAATCGTATATGCGCGACCGGGCGCGCGTCCAGTACCGGTTGTGGTTCTCCTTCCGGAAACTGAGTAATATCAAGGCGATAGCCCCCTTCCGCCGCGGCCTGGCGCAACAGTTCTAGAAACGCCCCAAGGCCGATAGTGATTTGCCGATTGGGGGGATCGGTCTCTGGAAGCAAGCGATCTAAATCGCAAAACAACGTCATGGCATCTTCGCCATCTAAGCGCACCAGCCAAGGCTGTCGGTTATGGGGGTTTGGGGCCAGCACCGCATAGGAAAGCGCATCAAGGCGCGCGTCCCCAAAGCTTTGCCCCGCATCGGCCCAGGGTTGCCGGGCGATGGTCAAGTCAGAATGCAAGAGGCGATAGCCAGCGGTACCAATAATCGCAATGCTTGCCGCGCCGGTGATCAATAATGCTCGTCGTGAAAACATTGTCGTCTCCCCATGAATAACATAGATGTCTATGTATTATATTAGATGTGACATGGCAAGAGGGCTCTTTAGCGCAGAATTAGGCCAAAAACGCGCCTAAAATGGCCGCGATCAGCCCAAAACCGGCGACAATCATGATAATCTGTACAAGGTCACTCGCACCGAGCTGACGCAGAATATGGGCGGTGAACCCAAACGCCATCATGACACAAGCTAATCCCATAAACGCAGCAAGCGACAACATAAATCCATATCCCAATGCCAAGTTGCAATTGGCAAACTGTTACAAACCCCATGACACGATCTCACTATGCCCATAAGCTGAACTGATGTCGATTTTAAGACACAGTCATTATCGGGACGAATTTTTTGTTAGGCTGAACGACTGGGCGTATTAATCCGTACACGGAACCCAAGAAATGAACGCTAAAAATTCACTATAAATGAATGGCTTATCGCCTTACCCTCTGGGCGAGGATAAAGGCGGGGTTGGGCGCGGGCGCATTAGCGAAATTTTGCCGCCTTTTTCCGGGTCCGCACGGCCGCTTTCATAGGCATCGATCAGCCTAAAAGCCAGCCACAGCCCCAATATTCCAAAGAAAACACCGCCCACGGCTTGGCCAATAATGACGCCTTTGGCACCGGCCCATTGGGCCCCAAACCAGACGAATGGCGCGGTGCCAAGGGTGTTCTTGCCCCAATTTAAAAAGGTCGACCACACGGGTCGATTGAGATTATTGAATGCCGCATTAGAGACAAACAACACGCCATTGAAAAAGAACAATGGGGTCACCGCCACAGCAAACCAGAAGATCAATTCCTGTCCCAGATCCTGCAGCCCAAACTGTTCCCCGATAAAGCCGTTCAAGGCGATCAATGCTGCCCAAACGAGGAGTGTGTAACCACCAGTGAATATCATTGCTTTGGTCAGGGTCTCGCGCACACGGGCGTAATTTCGTGCGCCGAAATTCTGCCCGATGATTGGGCCCACTGCACCGGACAAAGCAAAGATCACACAAAAAGCAAGCGGCATCAGGCGGCTGATCACAGCGAAGCCCGCGACCGCAGCCACACCAAATGGCGCGATCATACGGGTTACAATCATCAAGCCAATCGGCGTTGCAATATTGGTCAAAATGGCTGGTACCGCGATCGCAAAAATCGGTGCCAGATCGCGCCGGAAATGACTGGCATCAAATCGCGCAAACCCGCCATAATGCTTGTAAATCGGGTAAACGGCGGTCGCCATCATGGCAAAACGCGCAGAGACGGACGCCAGCGCGGCCCCATCCAAACCGAGCCCCAAACCAAAGATCAAAATCGGGTCGAGAATAGCGTTTACGGCACCCGCCGCTAGGGTCGCATTCATGGCCCGGCGCGCATCCCCATGGGCCCGCAATAACCCTGAGGCGACCATCGCAAAAACCATGATCGGCATGGACGGAACGACAATGCGCAAATATCGCGTGGCGAAAGCTTGAGTGTCCCCCGTCGCCCCTAACAGCTCTAAAAAGACGGGCGCATAGATCCAGAAAATACTCGCTATCACGACGCCAACAATCATCCCGACAACGACGACACTGGTCGCGATCCGCCTTGCTTCCTCTTCATCACCTTTCCCGATGCGCTGCGCCGCCAAGGCGCTCATGGCGATCATCAGGCCGATGGTGATCGACTGATTGAAGAATAAAAGCGTGCCAGCAAAGCCGACCGCCGCGGCCAAGGCAGATTCGCCCAACAGTGAAATGAAGAAGAGGTCGGCAAAATCAACGAGGAAAATGGAGACAAGCCCAAAGCTCGCCGACAAAGACATCACCACCACATGGCCCATCAGGTCGCCATGTAAAAACTTCGCTTTTTTCTGGGTCAACGCAATACGGCCTAAGGCTAAAGGAATTTCAAAGCGCCTTATGCCTGAAGATTAACCGACCGACCATCCGTTTCGACGGGGAATTCACGGCTTTCACCGCTCACGCGTTTGTGATGGTTTTGGTATCTGTGTGATGTTTGGGGCCGGCAAAATCTTTTCGGAACAAAGGGTTGCCTAAGGCCGCGAGGCCTTAGGTGCCAACCCTATTGCGCCAGAAATTCCACTCCACATTCCAGGCCTTTACGCCAGACAACCCGTGCCTGGCGACGCAATAAAGCGGGGCCGAGGGTGATTTCAAACTCATCGGGTAAGTTTTCATCAGCGCGTAAAGTGACCGAACACCCAATCGAACTCACATCCCGGACAGCACATTCAATGAATGCGTCTTTGCGCACAGATATCTTGGCATTTTTAAAGGCCGGTTGACGGTCCGTCATGCGCTTATCCGCTGGGAGCACATAAGGTCCGGGCGCAGGCTGATCTGCCGCGACACCACGTTTTCCAAATCCACTGGCTTTTTGAACCATTCTGTCCCCGCACTTTTCTATAAAATTCTATGGAAAAGTTTTAAGGCTTATTCGTAAACCGGTACTTAAGGAAAAAACCCCTCAAGGTTAACTCAAGGCTGGTGGTTTTGGGCGGTTTTCCACCCGTCCCGGGCCGTCAGGCGATCAAAATAGGCAGCCGTTTTGGGGCCCATAAGTTTACCATTGCGCGTAATTTTAATCAGAAAGAGGGCATAGCCGACGGCGATATCGACCAAGGAAAACCCACCCAACAGATAACCATCGTCGCCGAGATGGCTCTCAATGAAATTGAGACAGTTTTTGGTTTCTTTCTCCGCCCAAAGCTTCATCGCCGGAATTCGCTGATCCTCTGGCAACAACGCTGTTTGCGCGATCAACATATTCACATAGCCGCCCATGCCCGCCTCGCCGAAATGTAACCACTGAAGATAGCTGGCATAGTCCGCATCGTCTGGTTGGCGGGTTAATCTGCCTTCGGCATATTTGTTGGCGAGATATTCGATAACCGCCACGGATTCGATGATCCGCTCATCCCCATCAAAAAAGACCGGAATTTTCCCCATGGGATGCAGGGCCAAATATTCCTCTGATTTCAAACTTGAAAGGTCAAAGGCCCGGGTTTCTATTTCCGCATCAAGCCCCAATTCAGCGAGTGCCCAAGCGATGCGCAATGATCGTGCATTGGGAAAATGGATCAATTTCAACGTCATGGGGGGCACTCCTTGTTGGCTCTGCCGTCATATCTAGGGAGCACACCCCTAAGCGGCAATGCGCAATCGCAGCAGGCTCGCCAGCGCTTGAAAATGGTCGATTAGACCGACAATATGCCCCCATAAATCAGGCAATTGGAGGATGTGATGCGGCAAACCATGAACCGACTAGGGGCCGGGAC
>JAJFGD010000119.1 GCA_021776315.1 Hyphococcus sp.
GCTTGAGGCTGTAGACGAACTCATTGAGATCGCACGAGCTACAGATTCCAGAGCGGAAATTTATCACATCAAAGCCAGTGGGCGCGCCAACTGGCCAAAAATGGATGAGATGATTGCGAAAGTGGAAGCCGCGCGGGCGGAGGGGCTGCCGATAACTGCTGATATGTACACTTATCCGGCCAGTTCGACCGGCCTGGACGCGGCGATGCCTGTTTGGGTTCAGGAGGGCGGATATGAAGCTTGGGCGGAACGCTTAAGAGATCCAGAAATCCGTGCGCAAGTCATAGAAGCCATTCGTAATCCGAGCGATGAGTTTGTAAGCGGTATCGTCAATGCAGGTGGTCCGGAGGGTGTATTGCTTGTTGGATTCCGCAATCCCGAATTGCGCAGTTACATCGGTAAAACGCTTGCAGAAGTTGCCGAAGAGCGCGGTGTTTCTGCAGAGGATGCTGCTATCGATTTGGTAATTGAAGATGGCAGCCGCGTGCAGGTGGTTTATTTTTCTATGTCGGAAGAAAATGTACGCAAGAAAGCAGCCCAATCTTGGGTGAGCTTTGGATCCGATGGTGGGGCCATGGCCCCGGAGGGTGAATTCTTAGAGCAGAGCACGCATCCGCGCGCTTATGGCAATTTCGCTCGCGTCGTTGGCAAGTTTGTTCGGGATGATGGCGTGTTTTCAATGGAAGAAGCCGTGCGAAAATTGACGTCGCAACCAGCGCTCAATTTACGAATCCGTGACCGCGGACAATTGGAAGCAGGCTATTTCGCTGATGTCGTTGTATTTGATCCTGAAACCGTCAAAGATCATGCGACATTCGCAGAACCACACCAACTTGCGACCGGAGTCGTTCATGTTTTTGTCAACGGCGTACACACGATCAAGGATGAACGCCACACCGGCGCGAAAGCCGGACGTGTTGTGCGTGGGCCGGGTTGGCTTGGTCATGATTCAGCAGCGACCAGTGAATAGGGTTAGTTCGAAGTTACCATTTTAAATTTAGCTTCTGCGAAGAGCGTCGATGAGCACAAAACCAATAGAACGGGTTGAGTCAGCCTCTGCGTTAAGCAACCATCGCTTCAAATATTATGATTTTGCGATGGCAGCCTTTGTCGCAATTTTAATTTGTTCAAATCTGATTGGCGCTGCGAAGCTGGTTCAGATGTTTGAGTTGAAAATTGGCTCGTGGGATGTTGGTATTTTTGGTGCTGGCATTTTGTTTTTTCCGCTTTCTTATGTTCTCGGTGATGTTTTGACCGAAGTATACGGCTATGCCCGTGCTCGCCGTGTTGTCTGGGCTGGATTTGCAGCAGTGTCATTTATGGCTTTCATGGCATGGGTGGTTGTGGCAATGCCGCCTGCGCCCGGATGGGAGGGACAGGCTGCCTATGAAGAAGTTTTCGGCCTAACGCCCCGCATCGTGATTGCGTCGATCATCGCATTTTGGATGGGCGAGCTTTCAAATGCCTTTGTTATGGCACGAATGAAAGTGTGGTCTGGCGGTAAACATTTGTGGCAACGGACGATAGGCTCAACGATCGTTGGCCAGGGGGTCGACAGTTTGATCTTTTACCCAATCGCATTTTTAGGAATTTGGACGACAAGCCAGGTCATCACTGTTTTGATCACGAATTACATCCTGAAAGTTCTTTGGGAGGCTTTGTTGACGCCAGTGACCTATCGCGTGGTCAATACGTTGAAACGAGTCGAGGGTGTAGACGTTTATGATAAAGAAACGGAATTCACGCCATTTTCAATAAAATCATAGGCACCCAACTGCATAAGCTTGGCACAAATGGTGCCTAGTAGTTTATGTTAGGCGGCGTGGTTGTGCACATCAACGATTGAGTATGTGAGCAAGGAGAATATGAACACGCCAACGATAGCGATTCTCGGTGCTGGATTCTCGGGGATGGGAATGGCGATCCGCTTGCGCGAAGAGGGTATCGAAACCTTCACAATATACGAGAAAGCGGACGAGGTTGGCGGGACCTGGCGAGAAAATACCTATCCTGGTGTCGCATGCGATGTTCCTTCACATCTTTATTCGTTTTCGTTTGAACCCAACCCCAACTGGTCAAAGCGGTTTTCCGGAGGCGATGAAATTTGGGCCTATTCGCGCCGATGTGCCGAGAAATATGACCTTTATCGCTCTATTCAGTTTGGCAAAACCGTCACCTCGATCACACATGATGGGTTGAAGTGGTGTGTTGGGTTCTCAGATGGCGCATCAATAAAGGCTGACTATGTTATTTCAGGACTCGGTGGATTACATGAGCCGAGCATTTCAGACATCCAAGGACTTCAATCATTTGATGGCCCGGTATTTCATACGGCACAATGGCGTCATGACGTCGACTTAACGGGCAAACGGGTCGCAATTATTGGGTCGGCAGCAAGTGCTGTGCAGGTAATTCCCGAGATCGTCGAAAAGGTCGCGCATTTGGACGTTTATCAACGCACTCCAAATTGGGTTATGCCACGCCAAAGCTATGCATATCCAAATTGGTTGAAGTCGCTTTTTACAAATGCGCCAATATTGGCGCGGGCTTATCGAGGCATATATTTTACAGTGATGGAGGCGCGCTTTGCATCCTTCAACAAGGCCGACAATGCGATTAAGCGATATATTCAAAGTGTTTTCAGAAAACATCTAGAAATGCAAGTTAGTGATTCAAAGTTACGGGCCAAACTGACTCCGAACTATCCGATTGGATGTAAGCGCGTTCTTATTTCCGATGATTACCTTGCTTCCATTCAAAAGGATAATGTCGACCTTATCACCGACCCGATTGATACAATGACACCCGGCGGTGTGCGTACAAAGGATGGCCAGGAACATCTGGTTGATGCCGTGATTCTTGCCACAGGATTTAAACCATTCAACATTTTGACGACGCTAGAAGTGAGCGGTCCCAAGGGGCAGTCGCTTAAGGATGCGTGGAAGGATGGGATCTCTGCCCATCGATCAGTTGCCGTACCGGGGTTTCCCAATTTTTTCATGCTGCTGGGCCCTAATTCCGCCCTAGGTCATAATTCGGTGCTGTTGATGATTGAGGCGCAAGTAAATTATATTCTCAAGCTCCTGGATCAGGCGCGAGAAGCGGCCGCGCGCTTCGTTGAACCGAAACGAGAAGCCACCAAACGATATAATGAGGCTATTCAAGAAGACCTTAAAGATCGGGTTTGGGCCGCCAGTTGCGGTGCTTGGTATGTGGATGAAAATGGTCACAATTATACGCTTTATCCCCACGCGGTAAGGCGGTATTTGCGCGACATGAAAATGCCGCAAAATGATGAGTATTTCTTTTTTTCTGATGTGACATCGGTAGAGCCAGAATAGCAGCGCACCTTATTGGGGTATAAGGACCGTATGCTTCGCTTGCCCAGTATAAGTTAACCACAATCCTTGCAATTCTTTGTGTTTGATTAACTTTTACCTTGTTTTGGGCTCAATTGTTGCTCTATCTATTTTCATAGGTATCGCCGTTTGTTGCGTGGTTTGGGAGAACTCATGAGAAAGTTAGTTAGTACAGTTTTTGGTGTTGCAGCGTTTTTGCTCACCACGATGCAGGCAAATGCTGCGCTTTTCTATTATGCAGATGCCACAGCGCTGGATGCAGCGCTGGGAATTACAACAGCCCCAAACACCTGGTTGGATGCCGTTTATTCGGATGAATCCAATGTGGATGTAGGCAATCAAAGCCCAGGAACTGTTGAGACAGTGTTAGAATCGGCTGCTTGGTTCAATACAAGCCTCTCTTTTGTTGGTGGTGGCGCATGTGGATCAGCGCCGACGTTTACCAATAATTGCACCCAGCAAGACCTAGGTGGTGGCAATAGCAACAAAACTGGTGAGAGTAATCTCACAGCGAATGTGTTTGGTGTGCATTTTGGCAATCGTTTTATCGCCTTTATTTTTGAGAACCCGGTCAATGGTTTTGAAATCTTTGGGTTGCGTTTTGGGGTCAGCAATATCTACGCCTTTAATTCAGCGACGACACCAGAGGTTCCAATCCCTGGTGCTATCTGGTTGATGGGTGCGGGGCTGGCAGGACTGCAGATTGCGCGGAAGAAAAAGAAATCTGCCTAAGCTATTTGCTAGGTCTAAAACCCTATATATAGGCGAGAATAGCCCGCCTCAGGCGGGCTTTTTATTGGAGTTTGACAGCCTTGGTTTTCCCCCCTATACCCCGCCGCTGCAATACGGATAGGCGTGTGGACCGCCGTTGAGATCGTCCCGGGGATTGGCCCCGAGGCCGGGCCACGTCGAGAGTGAGGAAAGATGTCTAAGCGCATTAGCGCCAAGCACAAGCTTGACCGCCGGGTTGGCGAAAACGTCTGGGGCCGACCAAAATCACCTGTTAACAAACGAGATTACGGACCGGGGATGCACGGGCAGCGCCGCAAGGGCAAGCCGTCTGACTTTGGTCTTCAGTTGATGGCAAAGCAGAAGCTGAAGGGCTTCTACGGTAACATCACTGAAAAGCACTTTGAACGCATTTATAACGAAGCTGATCGCCGCCGTGGTAACACCGCTGAGCACTTGATTGGTCTTTTGGAAAGCCGCCTAGATGCGATCGTTTATCGAGCGAAATTTGTACCAACAGTTTTTGCAGCTCGTCAGTTTGTCAATCACGGACATGTGAAATTGAACGGCGTCAAAACCAACATTCCGTCAGTGCGTTTGCGCCCTGGCGATGTTGTTGAAGTCAAAGACAGTTCGAAAAATATGGCATTGGTTCTTGAAGCGTTGCAAAGTGCGGAGCGTGATATTCCGGACTATATCGACGTCGACCCTAAGAAGATGACGGCGACGTATTTGCGTATTCCAGAATTCGCGGAAGTACCATACGCTTGTACGATGGAACCAAACCTGGTTGTCGAATATTATTCTTCTTAACACTGTAGACATTTGAAATTAAAAAGGCCGCCCATTTTGGGCGGCCTTTTTCTTGTTTTTTGATAAAGGCTTAGTCTATCCGCCAACTTGCTCGCGCAATTGATCGATCAAAACTTGTATGCCGGTCTCGCCGCCGCCATTATTTGCAATGACGGATTTAAATTGGCTTTGTTGCTCGATCGCTAGCCATACGCCATTGGCTCCAGCATCAAACACCGACATTTCACCATCACTATTGCGATAAATCCGCCAATGAAAAATCGTATCGCTGAGACCGTCTCCGGTTCCAGGCTCAGCAACCTGAGAATTCACGATAATATCGCGTTCTGATCTATCGTTAGAACCCGTCACTACCAATTTTTGACCGGAATAGTTGCTCATGGTGTTTTGATAAATGCGCGTCGCATATTCCTCAAAAAGCGGAAAATACTCTTCCTTTTGAGCGTCAGTCATTTGCCGGGCGTATTGGCCAAGAACGAAGAAACCAACACGACGCATATTCACATATTTATCGACAAGGCTCTCAATACCCTCAAACAGGGCTGCCTGGTCTTCCAGTTCCAAAATTGGTTCGGCTTCATTCAATACATTTTGGACAAATGATTCTGCTGCTTCATCTGCGGCGGCTGGTGTTGCAATAGCGGCGGCTGCAACGAGCACGAACGTCAAGGCTGATTTTGTAATAGTGCGTTTAAATGCGTTCAGCATTTGCAAACTCCCTGATGTGCTGATCACTCAATTTCGTCGAATTCTTCAAAGTCACCAATATCCGGTAGATCTTCGAAGTTGGTTCGACCATTGGCAATTTCACGTTTGCGCGCTTGAGTATAAAAACTTCGAATAGAAGCATAATAATCAAGCGAATTAGCTTCGATATCGGCGAGTGGTTCGATAAGCGGTTCACGTAGCGCCAATGCTGTTGCGCCTGCGCGAGAATATCCGGTCAGGCGTGCGGCGTCAGTGCGTAACCAAAATACGGGGTCTGCTGTCGTATCAACCGCAGCTCCAATGCCATCGCGAAGCGAGCTTGGCCCGAAAAACGGTAAGTAGAGATAGGGACCAGAAGGAGCGCCCCAAACAGCAAGCGTTTGACCAAAATCCTCTGAGTGTTGCGGGATACCCATGCGTTCTGCTGGATCACCCATGCCGCCAAAGCCAATGGTTGTATTTACAACAAAACGACTTGCCGTTTCGCCAGCGCGCTTAAACTCACCTTGCAATAGATCATTAACTAAAATCACGGGTGTGCGGGCATTCGCCAAAAGATTGCGAAGTCCTTTTCGCTGTTTTTTGTGTGTCAGCGAACGATAGACTTTGGCGGATGGCACAAGAATTCCGCCGTCAATGACGCCGTTCATTGCGAACATGGCGCGATTGAACCCTTCCCAAGGATCATTAATTTCACCGTCTGTATTTGGTGTTTCGCCGCGTTTTAGGTCTTCTGCAAAATCAGTCGGATCCCCAGCGTCGGACATTTGAGCATGCCCTGTGGTGACTGATAGTATCAGGCCAGCCGCGCAAGCGGTGATGATTTGTTTAGCGTCCACTGTTCATGCCTCAATTAACCGTCTTTGGCGCATCATGGTAAGTTTGTCGGAAAAATATAGGGCGCATTGATGGCGGGCAATCAAGAATCTCCAATTTCATTGCCAATGCGCCTTAAAAGCCTCATTTTTACACAAAGGCACAAAGTATGCTTGCAACCATATAAAGATATCTTTATATGTCATTCGCTATAGCTGTTGGCGATATTTGGCATGACCTTGGATGAAACCCTCAATGTTTTTCGCGCAATAGGCGAAGAAACCCGCCTGCGTATTATGGCGTTGTTGGTGCGCGGGGAGCTAACGGTCAGCGAGCTCACGATTATATTGGGGCAAAGCCAACCCCGGGTCAGCCGCCATTTGAAAATCTTGGCAGATGCAGGCCTCGCAGAGCGGCACCGGGAAGGCGCGTGGGTGTTTTATCGGCTCGCCGCTGCGGCGAAGGCCGATGCTAGTCTTTCCGCTGTTGTTGAAACTGTTTCTACAATGATTACGGCAGGCGACCGCATAGTCACCAGAGACGGCGAACGATTTGCTCAAAGCCGTGAAGCGCGCGCAAACCTCGCAGCAGCTTATTTCCGAGATAATGCGCGTGAGTGGAATCGATTGCGGCGCTTGCACCTACCTGAATCGGATATTGAAGCGCGCATCATTGAACTTGCCGGAACTGAAAAAGCGGATTTGTTTATCGATCTTGGGACCGGCACAGGGCGCATGCTTGAGCTGTTTGCTGATCAATATGACAGCGGGGTCGGTTATGACCTTTCTCACGAAATGCTTTCTGTCGCTCGCGCAAATCTCGAACAAGCAAAAATTGGGCACGCTCAAGTAAGGCATGGCGATATTTTCTCCCTGCCATTGGAAGGTCAAAGCGCCAATATAGTGTGTGTACATCAGGTGTTGCATTTTCTCGCCGAACCAGGTGCTGCGGTTCGTGAAGCTGCTCGCCTTTTAAAACCTGAGGGGCGATTAATTATTTCAGACTTTGCGCCGCATGAATTGGAGTTTTTGAGAGACGAACATGCGCATCGCCGGCTAGGTTTTGCCGATGATGAAGTGCGTGAATGGTGTCAGGCATCTGGGTTGCGCCTAGTGAAGGCAGAAACGCTGTCGCCATCTGCCAAGGACAAACAAAAACTAACGGTCAAAATCTGGTTGTGTGAAGCACCAAAGAATGTGCAAACGCTCCGCACGCGCAGCGTAGCTTAGAAAAGGTAGTAACGATGTCTCAACTGAATGTATCTTTTGAATTCTTCCCACCGAAGACACCAAAGATGCAAACAAAACTTTGGAACTCTGTGGAAAAGCTGGCACCATTACAGCCTGATTTTGTTTCAGTTACCTATGGGGCAGGTGGTTCAACGCGCGAACGAACTCATGAAACGGTTGCGCGGATCGTAAAAGAGACAAATTTGCCCGTCGCTGCGCACTTAACTTGCGTTGCAGCGACAAAAAACGAAGTGGATGATGTGCTGCGCGATTACTGGGACGCCGGTGTCAAACATATTGTTGCGCTGCGCGGTGATCCGCCTGGGGGACCTGGGGATCCATATATTCCTCACCAAGGCGGATATGCGAATGCGGCGGAACTGACGCAAGCCGCGCTGAAGATCGCGCCATTTGAGGTATCAGTTGGCTGTTATCCTGAAAAGCATCCGGATTCACCGTCAGAGGCTGCGGACCTCGATATGCTGAAGCGTAAAATTGATGCTGGCGCTACACGTGCGATTACGCAATTCTTTTACGACAACACGGTGTATCTTCGATACATCGAGCGTGTGCGCAAGGCTGGTATTAATATTCCAATCGCACCCGGCATCATGCCGGTGACAAGTTTCGTGGGTATGCGCAAAATGGCAGATACCTGCGGCACAACAATCCCAGGCCGTTTGGTAAAGTTGTTTCAAAATTTGGACGATGACCCGGCGACCCGTCAGTTGATCGCTGCCACTGTTGCGGCAGAGCAGTGCCTCGATCTCGCGGAGCACGGCGTGACAAATTTTCATTTTTACACATTGAACCGTGACGATCTGGCTTTTGCACTTTGTCATATGCTTGGTGTTCGCCCAAAAACACAAAGTTCCGGGCAGGCTGCATAATTCGGCGGACTAATTTTTAATTCAGAGAGAATATTATGAGTAAATCATACGACCAGCTGACTGATCGACACATTGAATTTATCAATAAACAAAAAATGTTTTTTGTGGCGACCGCGCCGCTGTCGAGCGAAGGGTCTGTCAATGTTTCGCCCAAAGGTTACGATAGCTTAGTAATTCTTGACCCTAATACTGTTGCTTGGATCGACCTTGGCGGTTCCGGTATAGAAACACTCGCGCATTTGCGCGAGAATGGTCGGATTACATTGATGTATTGTGCTTTCGATGGTGCGGCCAATATTTTGCGTATTTATGGAACTGGCGAAGCCATTGCTTTTGATGATGCAGAATTTCCCGTACTTTTGAAACTATTTCCAAATTTTGATCGTGCTCGTTCAATCATTAGAATAAAGATTGACCGTGTTTCTGATAGCTGTGGCTGGGGCGTCCCTTTCTATGAATTTAAGGACGAGCGCGAGCAGCTGCAGCGATGGATGGACAATAAGCCATATGATGAATGGAAAGAACACCGCTACAATTCAAATGAAAGATCAGTTGATGGTTTGCCCGGGCTCATACGTCAAGAATCCGATAAGCAGGGCGGGCCCAAATGACAAGGCAAAGTACGGCTCGTTTTATCAATATTGGTGAGCGCACAAATGTTACGGGTTCAGCGAAGTTTCGAAAATTAATTAAGGAAAACCGATACGAAGAAGCATTGGCTGTAGCGCGGCAGCAAGTTGAAAATGGCGCGCAGATCATTGATGTCAATATGGATGAGGGCATGCTCGACGGTGTTGAGGCAATGGTTACCTTCTTGCGGTTGATTGCATCTGAACCAGATATTTCTCGCGTTCCGATTATGATTGACTCTTCGAAATGGGAAGTCATCGAAGCCGGTTTAAAAAACGTTCAAGGCAAAGCCATTGTCAATTCAATTTCGCTCAAAGAGGGTGAGTCTCAATTCCTTGAACAAGCCACCAAAGTGATGCGCTACGGGGCAGCAAGTGTTGTCATGGCGTTCGATGAAAATGGCCAGGCGGATACAGCGGACCGTAAGTTTGAGATTTGCGATCGGTCTTATCGATTGTTAACGGACAATGGTTTCGCACCTGAAGACATTATTTTTGACCCAAATATTTTTGCGGTCGCGACGGGTATTGAAGAACACAACAATTATGCCGTTGATTTCATCGAGGCGACGAAGCGGATAAAAGAAAACCTACCCCACGCGAAAGTGTCTGGAGGTGTCTCAAATATTTCCTTCTCTTTTCGCGGTAACGAACCCGTGCGCGAGGCGATGCATTCGGTGTTTTTGTATCACGCAATTAAAGCCGGTTTGGACATGGGGATCGTCAATGCCGGGCAGCTTGCGATTTATGACGAAATTGCGCCTTCCCTGCGTGACCCGGTCGAAGATGTCATTCTCAATCGTCGTGACGATGCTACAGATCGTCTTCTGACGGTTGCAGAAAGTTATCGAGGAGAAGCCGGCAAAGTTCAAGAAAAAGACCTTAGTTGGCGCGAGGCCTCCGTCGAAGAACGCCTTCGGCATGCGCTGGTAAAAGGTATAACCGAATTTGTCGTAGAAGATGCCGAGGAGGCTCGTCAAAAGCTTGGACGACCGCTGTTTGTTATTGAAGGTCCTTTGATGGATGGAATGAATGTCGTCGGGGATCTTTTTGGTGACGGTAAAATGTTTCTGCCGCAAGTGGTTAAGTCTGCGCGAGTTATGAAACAAGCAGTCAGCTATTTGACACCATTTATGGAAAAGGAAAAAGAAGAACAAGGTTTAGAACAAGGTAAGCCAAACGGAACGATATTGATGGCGACCGTTAAAGGTGACGTCCATGATATCGGTAAAAATATTGTCGGCGTTGTTCTCCAATGTAACAATTACGAAGTTATCGACCTCGGTGTCATGGTGTCTTCTGATAAAATTCTATCAGAAGCAAAAGAACACAATGTTGATATTATTGGTGTGTCAGGTCTGATTACCCCTAGCCTTGATGAAATGCGTCATTTGGCATCGGAAATGAAGCGTGAAGGGTTCACAATTCCTTTGCTCATTGGTGGTGCCACGACAAGTCGTGCGCATACAGCAGTGAAGATCTCCCCCAACTACGATCATGGCGTTGTTTACGTCACTGATGCCAGCCGAGCAGTGGGTGTTGCAGGCAATCTCGTTTCCAATGAGAGGCGAGGTGATTATCTTTCAAACATCTCTGACGATTACGACAAAGTGCGCAAAACCTACGAGAAAGGAAAGGGGGCAAGCCCACGGCGCACTATTGAAGATGCACGTGCCAATAAATTTTTAATTGATTGGTCGGAATATATACCCCCGAAGCCCACTTTTACAGGTGTAAAAGCTCTTCGAAATTACGACCTTGGTTCTCTCGTTGATTACATTGATTGGACACCATTTTTTACGGCATGGGACCTTTACGGGAAGTACCCTCAAATTCTTAACGACAAAATTGTTGGGGAACCGGCACGTGCACTATTCGATGACGCGCAAGAAATGTTGCAAAAAATAGTTGAAGGAAAATTACTTACGGCAAATGGTGTCTTTGGATTCTGGCCAGCCAACGCACGCGATGATGACGTAATTCTTTATACAGATGACAGCCGCTCCGAGCAGCTGGCAACTTTTCATGGGTTGCGCCAACAAATTAGTAAGCGCGATGGCGCTTCAAACTACTGTTTGTCTGATTTTATTGCGCCTGAAAGAAGTGGTGGTCTGGACTATATCGGTGGGTTTGCTGTCACGGCCGGTGTCGGCGCAGAAGAATTTGCTGGGTCATTTGATCGTCGCGATGATAACTATTCAGCGATTTTGTCGAAGGCGCTTGCCGATCGACTTGCAGAGGCGTTTGCCGAACACCTTCACGAACGTGTTCGTCGTGAATTCTGGGGTTTTGCACCTGATGAAAAACTTTCGCCAGCCGATCTAATCAAGGAGAGTTATCGCGGCATTCGACCAGCGCCAGGGTATCCAGCACAACCGGATCACACTGAGAAGGGGACATTATTTAATCTATTGGAGCCTGGCGAAAATGCGGGGATGGATTTGACCGAGAGTTTTGCCATGACTCCCGGTGCATCCGTAAGCGGATTATACTTTTCGCATCCCGAGTCGCTTTATTTTGGTGTCGGGAAAATTGAGAAAGACCAGGTTGAAAGCTACGCCGATCGTAAAGGGATGCCGTTGGACAAAGTTGAACGGTGGTTGTCACCAATACTGAATTATGACCCAGATTAAGTGGGTTCAGTTAATTACGCCGGTAATAAAAAGCGCGATGACCATGAATCCCGCACCGCACGCCAGACCACTTAGTAAGACACCAAATTCACGCAATGCAGGTTCCATCACTGTCCCCATTTCCTTGTTCAGTGAACTTTGAATTGAATTCTGTCCTCAAAATAAGGCTTTTGCAAAACCTAGTTTCTCCCACGATGCGCAAAGAGTGCGCGGGCTGTGACGTAACCCGTGTCAAAACCTCAGTAATATGCCATCCAGAAACTTTTCCACACCTGATTCGGCTAAATAGACCGCAATTGAAAAAACGGACTGGTGTTTCCCGCTTTCCGGTTCTAAACCGTCGCCGATGAGCTTTTGGGACAAAATTGGCGCGGGGATCACCGAGGCGCGCAATCGAACGCTGGGATCGGTGCTCGAGCGCTTGGCAGAGCAAAAGCAAAAGCGCAACGAAGCGTCATTCTCAATGGCCTTGATCGCTCTCTCGGCGAAGATGGCTAAGGCCGACGGTGTTGTGACCGACGATGAGATAGCCGCATTTCGCGAATTTTTCCAATTCCCAGACAGCGAAGCCGAAAAGGTTCGGATGATCTATCAGCTCGCCCAACAGGATGTGGCCGGTTTCGACGAATATCTGAAACGGATTGCCAAAATATTTGATGATGCACCCGAGGTATTAGAGGATGTTCTGGATTGCCTTTTCCATGTGGCTGTTGCCGATGGTGTGGCGCACCCACGGGAATTAGAGCTTTTGGAGCGGGCGGCTGAATCATTCTCGATGTCTCCGGCAGCGTTTCATCGTTTAAAAGCCGCTCATCTTGGGCTGGGCGAGGATGACCCACATCTCATACTTGGGGTACAGCCAGGGGCTTCCGCTGAGGAGG
>JAJFGD010000120.1 GCA_021776315.1 Hyphococcus sp.
GAGTGCCGATTACATTTGGCGTCTGGTCACGGATTGGCCATTTGCCATTCAAGCGAGTGGGAATTGAATGTGGGATATGTGACCTTGACATTTATCAAGGCGCATGGGCACAAATATCAAGACTGGCAATTGGCATCGGGCGGGAGAGCGTAGTTTTGCGGGAAGAAGACAAAAAGCTCGTTCGCGAGTTGGCCCTGTTCCGCGATATGGATGAAGCGCGCTTTGAGGGGCTTTTGAAGGCTGCATTTTTTCAGAGATTCCCCGAACGGGTGGTTTTGATCCAAGAAGGCGGTTCGGCTGATTTTTTACATGTGGTGATTGACGGCACGGTCGAATTATTCGCGACCCTCGAAAAACGCGAAAGTACGATGACAGTGCTCACGCCTATTTCGACTTTTATTTTGGCAGCGGTTTTAAAAGACGCGCAATATCTGATGTCAGCGCGCACACGCACACCTTCGCAAATTTTGATGATCCCTTCACAAAATGTACGCAATGCGATGGCGGAAGATGCTGCTTTTGCACGGTCAATCGTGAGCGAGCTGGCCACTTGTTATCGTGGTGTGGTGCGCAATCAGAAAAATCTAAAACTACGCACTGGCGTTGAACGTCTGGCAAGCTACCTTGCCCATCAGCATTTGCGCCAAGGCGCCAATGGAAAGCTCACATTACCTGTGGACAAAAAGACTTTGGCATCGATGCTTGGGATGACACCTGAAAATTTGTCACGGGCATTTGCAATGCTCAGAAAAAATGGCGTCGGAGTTTCTGGTGCAGAGATTTCTGTACCATCATCAGATGAACTTATTGAAATCGCCCGTTCCGCACCGCTCATCGATAATTTTCCAAGCTAATATTCAATATATTTGGTTCGCCAAAAAAGAGTAGATTGCGCAAGTGACTGTAACTTTCATCCTTGGTGGTGCCCGATCTGGAAAAAGCACCCATGCGTTACACCTCGGAGCGGCTAACCTTGGGGCACATATTTTTATCGCAACTGCCCAAGCCCTCGACGACGAAATGACCGGTCGCATTCAGCGTCACCGCGCGGAACGCCAGCACAGCTGGGAAACAATAGAAGAACCCCTCAACCTTGTCGCAACTCTTTCAGAACATGCCGTGTCAGGAAACACCGTTCTTGTCGATTGTTTGACCTTGTGGTTGTCCAATATTTTCCATCATGAACGTGATCCAGGAAACGAAATTGAATCGCTTGCTGACTGTATTGAACTTGCAACGGGGAACATCATTCTCGTTTCCAATGAAATCGGGCTTGGGCTTGTACCCGAAACATCTTTGGGCCGAAATTTCAGGGATGCCCAAGGCCGGTTAAACCAAAAAATAGCGGCCCTTAGCGATGTCGTTGAGTTTGTTGTTGCGGGTATTCCTTTGAAACTTAAAGGCTAGAGACCGATTGACCCTGTCGCTAAAAATCAGAAAGTGCAGGCGACCACCCAGGCGGGCGGGCAGCAGCAAATAGTTTTTCGATATCCAGCGCTTCCGCAAGACCGTCTGCGAGATTGTCCAACGCAGCTTCGACTGCACCATCATATGCTTGTATCGATGATGCGCCCTTTTGTCGTCGCTCTAACCATGAGGCACGGAATTGGTCGTTTGCAAATAAACCATGGACATAGGTCCCCTCGACGCGGCCATTTTGACTTCGCGCACCATCGTGGCGGTCACTCAATGTCAGCATCGGGCGCGCGATGTCGGCACCGGTCGTGTTACCGACATGAATTTCATAACCGTTGATTGGTTTTTGCGTGATAGCACAGTAGCCCGTTGTTGGACGGACAGTCTTTGTACCGTTCATCATGGTTTCGACACGTAACAATCCTAACCCCTTGGTACATCCGCTAACACCATCAACACCCCTAGGGTCGTCGATAATGTCGCCAAGCATTTGATAACCACCGCAAATGCCAAGCACATGACCACCGGCGCGCGCATGGGCAATGATGTCATGATCCCAGCCTTGTGCCCTTAAAAAAGCCAATTCGCCTATGGTCGATTTGGTACCAAACAAAATGATGACATCGGCGTCTCTTGGTATAATCGCACCAGGGGCAACCCAATCAAAATCCACATTGGGCTCAAACCGCAATGGATCGGCATCGTCGAAATTTGCCATTCGCGAGAGCATCGGGGCAACGATGCGAATCTTGCCACTGTTTGTTGTTGTTGGCTTAGTCAGTGCAACGGCATCTTCTGCGGGCAATCGGGCAGATGCATCGAGCCAGGGAATGACGCCAAAACAGGGCCAGTCGCAGCGCGTTTCGATCTCTTTAACACCATCGGTGAACAAGTTCGGATCTCCGCGAAATTTATTGACAATAAACCCGGTGATCATCGCCGCATCATCAGAGGACAACACGGATTTGGTTCCGACGAGACTGGCAATCACACCGCCCTTTTCAATATCACCGATGAGAACAACCGGCACACCTGCAGCGCGGGCAAAACCCATATTCGCAATATCGCGGTCACGCAAATTGATCTCTGCGGGGCTACCCGCCCCTTCCACCAAAACCAGATCATAAGCAGTGGCCAACCTATCAAAACTCTCTAACACAGGGGCCAACATATTGTCCCGCGTCGCCATATAGGATTGCGCATCCAAGACATTGATCGCTTTTCCGTGAAGAATGATTTGGCTGGTGCGATCTGACTGTGGTTTCAATAGTACCGGATTAAAATCTGTATGCGGCGCAATACCAGCGGCTTTCGCTTGCAAGGCTTGCGCACGCCCAATTTCACCGCCATTGATACACGCGGCTGCATTGTTCGACATATTTTGAGGTTTAAAAGGGGCAACGCGTAGTCCCTGGCGTCGCGCAAGACGGCAAAGGCCGGCTGTAATGATAGATTTTCCAACATCAGATCCGGTGCCTTGGATCATCAATGCCTTGGCCGTCATAACACACCATCAATTTCGATGCGCAACCCATCAATTTTTGACTTCACGCCATAGAGGTCGGCCAGGCGTTTTTCGGTTAGGGTTTCATGGGGGGGGCCATCAGCAACCACCTCACCCTTTGCCATCCATATCATGCGGTCTGCATATCGCGCAGCCAGTCCAATATCGTGAAGCACCACAAGCGCGCCACCGCCACGTTTCACATAAGCAGCAATCAAATCCATAACCCGAAACTGATGTCGCGGGTCCAATGCTGCAACGGGTTCGTCTGCAACAAACAACGGTGCCTGCGCGGCAAATGCCCGCGCGCAATGCACCCGCGCTAATTCTCCGCCAGAAAGCGTATCTGCTTTGCGGTGCGCTAAATGGGCGATGTCGCAATCGCTAATCGCTGTTTCAACCGCGTCAAGATCAAGGCCCGACAAACGATTGAGTGTAGCACCATGAGAATACCGTCCGAGCGCCACAATATCGCGCACGATGTTCGGCCAAGCGAGCGGCCGTGTTTGCGGCAAGTAAGAAAGTTTCAAGGCTCGTGAAATGGGATCAAGAATCTTGGTGTCGACGCTGCCAAGCCGCGCCAAGCCAGATGTGGGGTTTTCAAGACCAAGCGCCGCACGCAACATTTTGGTTTTGCCAGCTCCATTGGGTCCCAACACAGTCACGAACGCGCCCGGCTTCAATGTAAACGATACATTTTTGACGAGCGTCACCTCATCAATTGAAACACCGAGCTGATCAACAACAAGTTCAGTCATGACCAGCCCTCCGCTGCGCGGCAATCCAGGCAAATGCCGGCGCACCGATCAATGCGGCAACGACGCCAAGCTTTAATTCCGTTGTCGTTGGTAAGATGCGCACGGCAATATCAGCCAAAACCAAAATAATGCCCGCCAACAAAGCCGATGGTAAAAGTGATCGCGCCGGATCATGAGAAACAAAAGGCCGAACCAGATGCGGGGCAACGATCCCGACAAACCCAATCGCACCGGCAATCGCCACCGCCGCACCAGCGGTAAGGCCTGTACCCATCACCACAGCAATGCGCAATCGCTTTAGATCGACACCGATACCACTGGCTGCCTCTTCGCCAAGGGTCAATGCGGACAGTCCACGGCGAAAATAAAACAGTATGCCCAAACCCAACAGCAGAAACGGGAATGCCATGGCCAAATCATCAAAACTGCGATTGGCGACTGACCCCAACATCCAGTTGATCATATCCGAAAGCGAAAATGGATTGGGCGCTAAATTCATCAACAAGCTCATCGCCGCCCCAGCAAAACTGGAGAGCCCAACGCCGACAAGAATTAACGTCACGACCGAACGGGTTCGAATGGCAACAAAGGCAATCAATGTCGTTGCTGCCAAAGCCCCAATGATCGCCGCCAGAGGCAAAACCCATGACGCCAATGTTGCCAACCCATAATATAATGCGAATGTCGCACCGAGCGCCGCGGAAGCGGAAACGCCAAGCACGCCAGGTTCAGCCAATGGGTTTCGCAAAAGCCCTTGCAAGGCAGCGCCGCTTGTACCAAGTGCCGCCCCAACAACAAAGGCGGCAAGTGCACGCGGTAATCGAATTTGCCAGATGACAAGGGTGTCTCCCGCGTCAGCAAAACCAAACAACGCGGCCAAAACCCGGTTGGGCCCGAGCGGTGTTGAGCCTAGCAAACAGGCCGCTATAATGCTGAGCAGCGATGCAACAACCAACACCGGTATGAGAAAGCGTTCTTTATTCATTGCCAACTCGTGATGTTTGTCGTTGCGCGAGTGCTTCAATGGCATCCATCAAGAACCACCCGCCACACGCGGTCCACGCACCATTTAATGAAACCGTTGGTCGGTCGCGAAGCTGCGCCCGCGCAATTGGGTGCGCCATAGCACTCCACGCATTCGGGTGATTGGTTTTGCTATCAAAAAAAGCCGTCACCACTAGGTCGGGTTGCTCATAGGCCAGACGTTCCAGCGGGATGGAACGCCACCCCGGCTCTGTTTGGAAGTTTTCAAGATTGGCAGCAAGCAACATCTCATGCACGAGCGATCCTGAACCCGTTGTCACACCAGCCGGTGTCATATAGAGCGCTGTTTCAGGTTCAGTTTCCTGAAGTGCCAATAAACGCGCATTCATTTCGGAAACAACGTGACGACCGCGTTCAGACTCACCGAGACCATCCGCCATTTCAAGAATGACGCGTTTCACACTCTCTAGGTCATTGGCCCAGCCGACATTGAGAACGGGCACACCGGCGCGTTCAAAAAAATGTGCCGCATTCGGCCCACCACCATAAGAGCTCACCACAAGGTCGGGTTTTAAAACCAGCGCGTCCTCTGCAACGGGCCGCACCGTCTTCAGCCCCGTCGCGCTTTCGCGCATATAGGAAAAATCCGCATCAGCATCAGGCGACACGGCAAGAATGCGATCACGGTCGACCAGTTTTAATACATACTGGTCTGCACAAAAATCGAGACTAACAATACGGACCGGCCGATCGACCGTTTGCGCATCAGCTTCCTTTGGCGACGGCACAACGCCACACCCAACCAGAAGGCTGACGAATAATGAAAGGATACCCGACCGTTCCATTTGGATTATTTAAAACCTCGCTTTGACGCCACCTAAGACGGATAGGGGTGCGGTGCCATATCCAAAATTGTCTTGATATTCCGCATCGGTTGCATTTTCCACGCGGGCAAAAACGTCAAATTGATTTGATACGGTATAGGAAGCGCGCAAGGAGAGAACAAAAAAATCATCTAGCACCACCGCACCATCTATTTCTTCGCCATTATACCGCCCACCGGCCGAAACAGTTAGCCTATCGGTCGGTTCCATCGCCAGCTCAACGCTCACCTTGTCTTTTGGTTGGTTTCCCGCCGCCAAACTGGTTGAAAGATTGACAGCATCCGTAAAAGTATAGCTCGCGGCGATGCTCAGCCATTCGTTGATATAAGCATCCAAGGCGATCTCCACCCCTTCCGTCGAATACTCCTGCACATTGACAAAGGTGAATGCGGCGAGATCGAACGCGATCAGATCATCAATATTCTGATTGAAATAGGTTGCAGTGAAACGCACCCGCCCATCAAACAACGGTTGCTCAATGCCAATATCCCACCCATCACTAAATTCGGCGAAAAGAGTTGGGTTAAAGCCCAACTCCCCGGCTGTCGGTGCCCGAAAGCCCTCTGCAAAACTGCCGCGAAAAATCGTGTTGGTTTGCGGTAACGCGACCGCCGCTGAAAGACTAAAGGTCGTTTCATCACTAAAGGCGGTACTCGCATCATGACGCACACCCGCATTCAGCGTTACAAATGGCATGGGTTGAAGCTGAACCAGCCCAAAACCACTGATGGTTTCGATTTCCTGGTTGCCGCCAAAGCCCACAGTTACCTCTGATTCTTGCTGATCAAATTCAGCACCGGCAATGAAAGAAATCCATTCAGCTGGTTTTGCTGTTCCCTGGTACTCGTAAGAAATGCGCGTACCCAACGCATCAAAGGATGGAATACCACTGGTCAAATTCAATCGATCATTGCGAAGAATACTTATGGAGACCTGGTTCTCCAACTTCCCGTCAAAGGATTTGTGGGTCGCGATACCGGCGATTGATAATTCTTCGCTTTCTCCAATTTCATTGCCATCGACAGGCAGTGTCGTGAAACTATCAAATTCATTTTCGCTGTCTTGATATTGAGCCACAAAAACGACATCGAAATTTTCACTCGGCGCAAACCGCGCCTTAGAAGATAGGGAAATGTTTTGAAACCCATCATCTTCGGTATTGCCATTGGCTTCATCCGCGGACGAGAAGCCATCCGTCTGAACGCCGCTCAACGTCACCCGCCCAGACGCAATATCATTGCCCCCAAGCAGGGTTGCCGCGCCACGGAATGTACCGAATGAACCGCCTTCAGTAAAGGCTTCGCCGCCAAAACCGTCGCGCCCATCTTTGGTGACGATATTAATCACACCACCAATCGCATCCGACCCATAAAGCGTTGATTGCGCACCACGCAACACTTCCACTCGTTCGATTACGGCTGTATCGAAATTGGCGAAATCAAAAGTATTTCCAAATGACGATGGGTTGTTCAAAACGATACCGTCCTGAACAACTAATGTTTGGTTGCTTGGCAACCCACGCAGAGAGACACTAGCGAGCGCACCGAAACTACCCGATCGCGTGACCTGTATCCCAGGGATCGATTGCAATGCATCGAACAAAAACCGTTGTTGGCGTAGCGCAATATCTTCTTTGTCGATCACACTAACTGCGCGCCCCACCTGATCGAGGGGGGTGTTAAAGCGCGTACCAGTTACAATAATGGTATCGCCACTATGGTTGGTTTGAGCAGTTACGGGTTGGGTATAGGCGAGAAGCGAAGCCGCAACCAGTGCAACCCTACGCTTTCGAAAATGATAGACCATAAAACAACTTTCCGAGTTCGGCCCCGTAAACGGGACCCTTTCAACGACGACAAGCCTGACCGCGCCGGTTAAACGGCACAAAAAAAATCAGACGGTTTTCAGTTGTCGTTTCAAAGGAAAGTCTTCAGACCATCCCGCCAACAAAGAACTCTTCCCGGTTCCCGGACGAACGACGCGATGGCAGGTCTCCTGGCTCGCCGATCAACGCTTAAGGCCGCCTTCCCAGGAAAAATTTTCCCAGTGGCTTTTTTGGCCTTCAGCTCCTGGCTGACAGTTGCGGGTACAGCCCCGGATTTAAACCGGGTTCCCTTTTCAGTCGCCTTTACGGCAACACCATCTATCACTGCGTATCTGGTAAAGATGAGCCATTGTCAATCATATGCGCAACCGCCCGAATTATAGGGACGATTGCGCATTTATTGAGCGATCAAAGAGTTGAGTTGGCTGTTTGGCTTGGCCAAGAATGAACAACTGCGCGCCAGAGTACCGGGGGCCCGGTTACCTGGCGCGCGATCATCAACGATGCTTAGTTGAGGTCAAAACGATCAAGGCGCATGACTTTTGTCCATGCGCTCACAAAGTCTTGAACAAAAACACCTTCCGAATCTTCGAAGGCATAGGTTTCTGCCACAGCGCGAAGTTGTGAATTTGAACCAAAGATCAAATCGACTTCCGTCGCCGCCCATTTCAGTTCGCCACTATCACGATCACGTCCTTCATAAATGCCACCTGCAGATGTTGGAGACCAAACGGTGCCCATGTCGAGCAGATTAACAAAGAAATCATTGCTCAATGTTGCCGGTGCATTAGTCAGCACGCCATGATCTGCGCCACCAGCATTTGCGTCAAGAACACGCATGCCACCGACTAAGGCTGTCATTTCCGGCGCTGTTAAGCGCAATACATCTGCTTTATCAATCAACCTTTCGACGGCCGAGCCACCATATCCGCCATCGACAAAGTAATTGCGAAATCCATCTGCTAACGGCTCTAGGACAGAGAAGGATTGCACATCAGTTTGTGCAATCGTCGCGTCAGCACGACCAGGTAGGAATGGCACAGAAATATCGTGACCTGCATTTTGTGCAGCTCGTTCGATCGCTGAAGCGCCGCCAAGAACAATGACGTCAGCCAAGGATACTCGTTTATCGCCAGATTGCGCCGCATTAAACTCAGCTTGTATCACCTCAAGCGCGCTTAATGTTTCCGCAAGTGCATTTGGATCATTTACAGCCCAATCTTTTTGCGGTGCCAATCGAATGCGCGCACCGTTTGCCCCGCCGCGCATATCCGTATCGCGGAATGTTGATGCGGAAGCCCATGCCGTGCGCACAAGATCGGAAATTGATAGGCCAGATGCTAGGATATTGCCTTTTATCGTTTGAATATCAGTACTATCGATAAGCGTGTGGTCCACGGATGGGATTGGGTCCTGCCAAAGAAGCGCCTCGTCCGGCACATTTGCACCAAGATATCGACCTCTGGGGCCCATATCCCGGTGGGTCAGTTTGAACCAAGCTTTGGCAAATGCACGTTCAAACTCGTCTGGGTTTTCTAAAAAACGTCGAGAGACCTTTTCATATTCCGGATCAAAACGAAGTGAGAGATCAGTCGTCAACATGATTGGTGCGTGTCGTTTTGTAGGGTCATGGGCATCGGGTACAAGTTGCCCTGCTGCTTCCTCCGTTGGGATCCACTGAACGGCACCGGCAGGACTTCGGGTTTGCTTCCATTCAAAATTAAATAGGTTGGTAAAAAACTGATGCGTCCACTGCGCAGGGCTGGACGTCCAGGCCCCTTCCAAGCCACTGGTAATCGTGTCGCCAGCATTGCCGGTGCCACAGTTATTCTTCCAACCAAGTCCTTGCTCTTCAATGCCTGCTCCGGCTGGTTCAGCACCAAGGCAGCCTTCAGGACTGCGCGCCCCGTGAGTTTTTCCGAATGTATGTCCGCCAGCAATCAACGCGACTGTTTCTTCATCATTCATGGCCATACGACCGAACGCTTCGCGAATATCATCCGCCGCAGCAAGGGGGTCGGGCGTCCCATTGGGTCCTTCCGGATTAACGTAGATCAATCCCATCTGGGTCGCACCAAGTGGCTTTTGCAATTGCCGATCGCCGCTGTGACGTTGATCAGCCAGAAATTCATTTTCAGGACCCCAGTAAACAAGATCGGGTTCCCAAGCATCAACACGGCCGCCAGCAAATCCAAAGGTTTCAAAACCCATCGATTCCAACGCCACATTGCCTGTCAAAACCATCAGATCAGCCCAGGAAATCTGTCGCCCATATTTTTGTTTGACGGGCCACAATAGCCGTTGTGCCTTGTCGAGATTTGTATTGTCGGGCCAGCTATTGAGCGGCTCAAACCGTTGTTGCCCAGCGCCTGCACCTCCGCGCCCGTCAAAAGTGCGGTATGTACCCGCACTATGCCACGCCATGCGAATGAAGAAGGGCCCATAGTGTCCGTAATCTGCTGGCCACCAATCTTGTGACTCATTCATGACAGCTTCGATATCACTTTTTACAGCATCCAAATCGAGCGATGCAAAAGCGGCAGCATAGTCAAAGCCATCACCCATGGGATCATGTTGAATAGCATTTTGACGCAAAACGGTTAAATCAACTTGCTCGGGCCACCAGTTTTGATTTGACGGTGCCGCGACATCCATCTCAGCATTTTCGGCAGGGGTCGCTGCCGGACGAATGTCGGCAGACACGGCATTGTCATTTTCAAGTGTTGTCGTTGTATCGGCCTCAGCATCACGTTGTGAACAAGCGCTTGTGCCAATGGCGAGCAAAGCCACAGAGGCAAGCAGGATATTTTTACGGCTGTCGATCATCTTTTAACTCCGGTGATAAGTCGTTTAATTGACCCTCATTCTTACGAGCGAGGCGGATTGGTGTGCAAAACGCTACTGAAACATCACAAGTCCCTCACCTTGTTGCGGTTTTCGAAATTGAGCCGCAGCCTTTGGTGATGGGTTTTCCTATCAAACTAGGGGGCATCTGAACAATTGATAATTACAATAGAATGCATCAACTAATTAGATGCTGACGCCAGGACACGAAAAATGTCACTCCCTGCCGAAGGAAAAGGGAATTGACGGCTAATTTCTCATTTTCATTGTGCAATAAAAAGATTTGTTGAGCGCGAAAATGAACAAATCTGTTGCGAATTCCCTATCGCTCGTCCGGCGGCGGCGCGGAATTGCCCAAATCAGCAATCCATTTCCATTCACCATTTGACTGTCTTCGCCAGATGGTGACATATTTTCCGTAGCTTTCAGTCGGTTCGCCGTTCTCGTCTTTTCCGGCAAATGTTGCATAGCCCCAAGTGTAGCCAAAATCTTCTGACGCACTGATGAAGGCCTCTTCCGGCTCCCAAGTAATTGACCGTTCTTTTGACCACCCACTTGTCCAATCCGCTAAGGCATCAATACCTTTCAATGTGACGCCGCCACCAGGGAATGCGCGCACATCATCTGAAGCAAATTCAACAAAGGCTGGACCAGCGCCAATTTCCGCCGAGCGTGCGGAAAAAGCGCGATCGATTGCAAATAATTCATCAACCGATGGTGGTGCAACCGCATGACTACAGGCCGCACTTAAACACAACATTCCACCGGCAAGAAGTTTTGAAATATACATTGGATATCTCCCTCAAAAATCAATGCCCCGTTGCGCAGTGATGCCCGCCTTAAACGGATGTTTAATTTCACGCATCTCAGTCACCAGATCTGCATAGTCACAGATTTTGGGTTTCGCGCCGCGGCCCGTTAACACCACGCTGGTACGATCAGAGCGCGCTTTTAATCCGTCGAGAACGGTCTCTTCACTCAAATAATCGTAACCGAGTGCAATGTTGATCTCGTCAAGCACAACCAAATCATAATCACCGCTTTTGATCATCTCGCTCGCTTTGGCGAATGCCGCTTCTGCGGCAGCGACGTCGCGTTCACGATCTTGTGTTTCCCAGGTGAACCCTTCACCCATAGTGAACCAGTCAACTTGATCGGGAAGTTTGTTGAAAAACTGTTTCTCACCAGTGACCCAGTTGCCTTTGATGAATTGAACAACGCCGACACGATGCCCCCATCCAAGCGCACGAATAATAACACCAAAGGCAGAACTTGATTTGCCTTTTCCGTCACCCGTGTGCACTAAAACCAAACCACGACCCGGATCTTGTGCGTCCGCTGTCTTTCTTTTCTGTTCAGCCTTTAAGGCTTGCATCTCTTTTTTATGCTGTTCGCGATCGCTCACATGACACTCCGAGGATTTGTTTTCGGCAAGCGGACGATGCCGCCAAAATCCACTTGGGTTGAAAAATTATCCGCGCCATCACCATCGGACAAAGCGGCTTTGATAACACCCGCATGTGTAATCAATAGATGCGGACCTTCGCAAGCCTGATAGTCAGCAATAGCGTCAATCACACGTTCGCGCAGCATGGTAACGCTTTCACCCCCATGGGGGCGGGCGTTCAAAAAATCTGTGGCCCATGCGTCAAGCTCTTCTCTTGGAATATCGGACCAACGTTGGCCTTCCCAAGAACCAAAATCCATTTCTTGCAAACGCGCATCCGTTTTCACATCAAGCTTGCGTGCCGATGCAATCACTTTTGCTAGCTGTCTGCAGCGCGTCAATGGACTAGAAATGATGGTGTTTGCTTTGGGTAAGTTTTGGACGACCTTGTCCGCTTCTGCATTAAATGTATCGGCGACCTGTAGATCCGTTCGGCCATAGCACGTACCCGCCGCGACTTTTAGCGTTGTATGTCGGACCAAAATTATGC
>JAJFGD010000013.1 GCA_021776315.1 Hyphococcus sp.
GATCATGGATGCTTTCCTCAAAGCAGCAGGTCATTCGATCACGATTGCCAATAATGGACAGGAAGCCGTCGATATTGTTCAGACCCAGGACTTCGACATCGTTTTGATGGATGTACAGATGCCGGTTAAGGACGGCGTTACGGCCGCACGGGAAATACGGGCGCTCTCAACGGAGGTGAGTGATATTCCGATTATTGCTGTTACCGCCAATGCGATGAGCGATGATCGCAATAAATATCTCGGCTGTGGTATGTCTGCATATCTCAGCAAGCCGGTAAAATCCGCCGCCCTTCTTGAGATCATTGAGCGCACGATCGCATCCAGTGAAAAAGGCCTTGCTGAAACAGGCTAATGACCTATCGCGCATGATCTAAGTCATTGAAATTATTGCATTTCTAATGTGACCAAGCACCAGCTTGTGTCTTGATACATGACATTTCATAACCTCCCCAGAGGCGGAAAACGCCCGCGAATAGAAAATAAAGAAATGTCGCCCAATTGGGCAGGCACCATAGGGAGGAACGGGCGGATACCCGCTCGGTATTTATATGTCACAAAACAATCAATTGCCGCCGCCCGGCGCGCCCGACATCGATATTGCGCGCGCTGCTACCATGAAACCTATTTTACCGCTTGCTGAAGACCGCTTAGGCGCACCTGCCGAAGCGCTCGTCCCTTTTGGACATTTCAAAGCGAAGATGTCGCTGGATTATATTCATGATTTAAAAGATCGCCCGAAAGGCAAACTTGTATTGGTGACGGCTGTGACGCCGACCCCAGCCGGGGAAGGTAAGACAACGACCAGCGTCGGGTTAACTGATGGGCTAAACAAAATCGGTGCGAACGCCATGGTGTGTTTGCGCGAACCGTCATTGGGGCCGTGTTTTGGGATGAAGGGCGGGGCCGCTGGTGGTGGTCGTGCACAAGTCATCCCGATGGAAGATATCAACCTCCATTTTAATGGCGACTTCCACGCGATCACATCAGCCCATTCATTGTTGTCGGCGATGCTCGATAACCACCTTCATTGGGGTAATGAACAAAATATTGACCCGCGCCGGGTCAATTGGCGCCGGGTTGTCGACATGAACGATCGCGCGCTGCGTAACATCAATGTTGGCCTTGGTGGACCGGCACATGGTGTGCCGCGTGAGAACGGGTTTGACATCACGGTTGCGTCGGAAATCATGGCGATCTTTTGCCTGGCGTCAGATCTAACGGATTTGCAGGAACGCTTGGGCAATATTATCGTGGCGCGTCGCTATGATAAAACACCAGTCACAGCAAAGGACATTGGTGCACATGGCGCGATGGCTGTGTTGTTAAAAGACGCATTAGCGCCAAATTTGGTGCAAACCATTGAACACAACCCTGCCTTCATTCATGGCGGGCCATTCGCCAATATTGCCCATGGGTGTAATTCGGTGATGGCGACGAAGACCGCGCTTTCTATGTGTGATGTTGTGGTGACGGAAGCTGGGTTTGGTGCTGATCTCGGTGCTGAGAAGTTTCTCGATATTAAATGCCGCCAATCGGGCTTATGGCCAGATGCTGTTGTCTTGGTTTGCACAATCCGTGCGATGAAAATGCAGGGTGGTGTGAAGAAAACGGATCTCGCGACGCCGGATGCGGAAGCGGTCAAACGCGGTGCGATCAATCTAAAACGCCATATCGAGAATCTACGCCAATATGGCTTGAAGCCGGTTGTCGCAATCAATCACTTCGTCGCCGATACTGACGAAGAAGTCAGCGTTGTCGAGAGTGTTTGTAAGGAGCTTGGTGCGCGGGTTGCCGTTTCTAAACATTGGGCTGAAGGCGGCGATGGGGCGACGGACCTCGCGCAACGCGTTCAAGAAGCGCTTGGTGAAGATGCTGGTGAAAAAACATTCCTCTATCCAGACGACATGCCTTTGGCTGATAAAATCAAAGCGGTCGCGACCAAAATTTATGGGGCCGCTGACATTACATTGTCGGGGCCGGCGGCGCGATCACTGCGTGAGTTCGAAGAGCTGGGTTATGGTGATGTGCCGGTTTGTATAGCCAAAACACAATATAGTTTTTCAACTGACCCAACGAAGCTCGGTGCGCCGTCAGGCCATACGATCAATGTGCGTGAGGCCCGACTTTCTGCGGGTGCGCGGTTTGTCGTCGCCGTCTGCGGTGACATTATGACCATGCCTGGTCTGCCGCGAAAACCAGCAGCATTGGAAATCGGCCTTGACGAACATGGTGAAATTGTTGGATTGGCATAATTTTTTGAAAGTAATATTATGAGCGCAAATTCTGAAGCTTTTGACGCCTGGATTCGGTCAAGTTTTGTTGAGCTGAATACCGCCTTAGAGGACGTGTATTTCACTCAAGAAAACCGTGCAGCGGTCGAGGATGTCGGGACTGAGATAAAAGCGCAAATCCAAAATGACGGGCATGTCTTCATTGCTAAACTGGCTGATGAAGGCAACACCGATGAAGGTTTTGAAAATGCCTTCAATCTTCTCGGCAATCTTGGTCTTTATATGGCGTCTATGCGCCGTCATGAGGTTACCAATCCAGCGCGGGAAGCAAAATCGCCATTACGCGAAGCGTCTGCGCTGGGATTGCATATTGGTGCCTCTCTAGGGGTGACGCCGCGTTTTGCAACCTGCCACCTTTCGACACACAATTATGCAAAAAACGGCACGATAAAAAGCTTTACATCGCTTCCAGATGAAATCCTATTTTTGAAATACAACACAATTGGGATTTTTGCGTTTAAGCGTGCAGCCGACGCACTGAAACGGATTGTCCATTTAGGGGTTTCAAATCCGGTTTCTATTTTCCTTTTCAAAAATGCAGCGGACGCAATGCGCGATGTCAAAGCCGCTAATGCCACATTGTTTTCCGATCTTGATGTGGAGCGCTTCTTCTGGAATGTGCGCCCTTATTATAAGCCCTATCGGGTCGGGCGACAGGAATATCGCGGCGCCAATGCGGGTGATTTCGCAGGTATCAATGAGGTGGATCTATTATTGGGTCTATGCCGGGGCAATGATCCTTATTATGCGCAACTGATGGTCGACAAGATGCAATTTTTATTGCCAGAGGATCAGGCGAGTTTGCGCGATTGCCTGCGCCGTCGTCCATTACTCGACGAATTCCTTTTGCTCGCTGATCGTCACGGCAAAGAGCCTTGGTTCCAAGAAAGTGCGTCGGTGTTTTTGGACGTGTGTAATTTGCACGGTGAGGCGGCTGCACAACATCATGACCAGTTGGTTGATAGTTTCATTTCTAGACCATCCACAGCGCTTGATGAAAAACATCTGTCACAAGTCACGGCCAGTGGGCCGCCATTAGAGGTTTTATTGCGATCATTGGAGATATTGCGTGATATGCGGCTCGCGGTGAAACGCGATGATGCGCAAACAAGTTGGCAGGAAGTTGATAAGCTAAAGCAAACGCTTGGTGTTTGACGAAATAGCTAAGGCTGTCATAGAAATCAGTCCTGCTGATGATTTTGTAATTATGTGAGCGACCACTGCCAATGCTGTCAAAATTCATCAGCAATAATCCAAAACGTTTTGAGCAATGGAAATCGCAACTGCGTGATTTCTTGCCATTGGATGCGAAGTCGCGCGTATTTGTGACGAGCAGGGTCAACAGGTTCCATGCGAAACATTTTCAAGATTACGTCTTCATCCACATCCCTAAATGTGGTGGGACCAGCGTCGAGCGTGCGCTTGGGTTGGCCGTTTTAAACCACGATACAGCGCTGCAGCGGAAGCAATATCTTGGCGAAAAACGCTGGCGCAACCGCACAGTCTTTTCAGTTGTGCGCAATCCCTATACACGACTAGCATCAAGCTTTTTCTATTTGCACAATCCTAAAGAAAAACCGCTTGCGGATCTGCAGGAAGAATATCGTTATTGGTTGTTTCGCTGGCAAACGGCGCGAAACGAAAATACCATTCCGGACGCTTTAAATACACAATGCTGGTGGTTGAGTGATGAAAATGGGCAGCCCCTTATCGATAAGATTTGCCGAATTGAAAACATCAATGAGGATATCAAAACCATTGCCGCAACTCTCGGACGCGAAATCAATGTTCAACGGTTGAAGACGAACCCATTGCCGATCGACTATGACGATCTTTACACGCCAGCAACGCGGGACATGGTCATCGACTTATATGGCGAGGATTTTGATCGCTTTGGGTATGAACGGTCAGCGAGCTAAATTTACAGTGAAAAACTCGTCCCACATCCACAGCTTGCAGTGGCATTGGGATTGTTGATTTTAAATGCCGCGCCGATGAGCTCGTCAGAAAAATCAATCACTGAACCGCTCAGATATTGAACTGAGACTTCATCGATCAACACATCGAAGCCATTGGCGTCGAGGACGAGGTCGTCATCATCGCGGGCCTCAACAATATCGAATGTGTATTGAAAGCCGGAGCAGCCGCCGCCTTCAACCGCGACGCGTAGCTTTGCGCCCTTGGGTTCTTTCTCAAGGATGGAGGCAATTTTCGTGG
>JAJFGD010000121.1 GCA_021776315.1 Hyphococcus sp.
GTCGAAGAGCTCAAAGATTGCGGCCTCACCTTTGACACAGAGCCCGTTGACCAGCGTTGGTTGTGGCGAGAAGCGTGGACCTCTGATCCAGACGGCTACCGAATTAGCATATACAATGCCGGTGAAAATCGCCGCTTTCCACCATGGCGGCTCCAAGATGAAAAGTGATGGTTACCGCAAATGAAATTGAAAATTCCACCCGTCGCACAAGTTTTTATTGCAGCCATCGCCATGTGGTTTATCACGAAAGGTGCAAGTACGTTCGGTTTTGACTTTCCAGGTCAGTCAATTTTAGCGGCAGTAATTGCATCAGCGGGACTTTTCATCGTCTTTTCCGCAGTTCGGATGTTTTTCAAAGCGCGAACAACCGTCAATCCGACAATTCCTTCGCAAGCGCAGACATTGGTAACGACTGGATTGTACCGGGTGTCGAGAAATCCAATGTATTTAGCCATGGCATTGCTACTAGCTGGTTGGGGTATCTTTCTTGGTTCTATGCTCAATATTTTGGTGCTGGCGGGATTCATTCAGGCAATGAATGTCCTCCAGATAAAACCAGAAGAAGAAGCTTTGAAAGAGATTTTTGGCGACGCGTATATTGACTATTGTCAACGAACGCGCCGTTGGATCTAGGCGCTAGCGGAGGTCATCAACGATCTGCGCCATAACCTTTAGGTTGTCTTTCCCAAGTTGACGGCAACGTTCCGGCGACCACGCCTGGGTTGGTTCTGGATTCACGTCGGCATCCTTAAATGGCATCTCTAACGTCATTGCCAAGCAATCCCATGTTTCAGCGACATAATTGGTCGCTATATTTAAATTTGCTTTTCCTGGCGCTGCCGTCGGATATCCAACGACGGTTTGAAAATCCTTACTCGTCGTTAGTAAGAGTTCGGAATATCGATCAAACCGTTTTTCGTGTTGGTCAGTCCAGGAAGGAATGCCTTTGCCGCTATCGAGGAAATTATTAGGAAGTGCCTCGTCGCCATGACCGTCGAGGAAAAAATCAACGCCTGATTTTTGCATCGCCTCACGGGCAAAAAATACTTCGGGGCTTTTGTCTTCTGTCGTGTTTTGCCAAGCACGGTTCAAATCAATTCCGGCTGCGTTTGTGCGCAAATGACCGCGTTTTGCGCCATCAAGGTTCATGCATGGCACAATATGCAAGGTTGCCTTCTGTTTTAGTTCAGCAACCATTTCATCATTTGGATCAGTCAGTTGCCTTAAAAACCCTTCGATCCACCAAGAAGCCATGTCTTCGCCTGGGTGTTGGCGGGCAATGATCCACATAACGCGTGGACCGTCTCCGGTACGGAAATAATCGATATCTTGTCCGTCGAGTGTCTTTCCAAGGACATCATGGGTTAATAGCGGTGATGGCTTAATCGTTTCGATGAATTCTCTGTATCGAACCGTCGGGTAGGCCGCGAAATACGCATAATAGATGGTATCTTGCTCCGGTGTGTGCTCGATCGTCAGCGCCTTGCCATCATAAGACGTATCAACGCGAAACCAATATTCTTGATCATAAGATGCAACTGTTCTGTACCCTGACCACCCTGGAGGATATGAGGATTTGTGAGCATTCAGAATACTCATTTTTAAGCTCTGGTCGGCACAGCCCTCGACGCGAAAAAAAAACCACTGAAAAAAGTCTGCTTTACCGTCAGACTTAATCTCGAGCTGAATATTGCTCTGGTCTGATGTGTCCACGCAATGAATATTGCCGTGGTCAAAATCATCGGAAATCCTAATCATCTTAGTCCTGCTTACTAATATTTATTGGCGGCCCCCTATACCACCGGGTTTAAAATAGCCCTACTCAACTATTCGCTAGATATTCCCGTCTTGTCGTATTGCAAATGCCGGTTACGTCTTTTTTTCAACGATTGGCGGCGTCACGCGCAAATGGACTTCTTTTAGCTGCGCAGCTGAGGCTTCAGCTGGTGCGCTTAGAAGCAAATCTTCAGCCTGCTGGTTCATTGGGAACATAGTGACTTCACGAATGTTCTCTTGGTCGCAAAGCAACATCACAATCCGTTCAAGTCCTAATGCACAACCTCCATGGGGTGGCGCGCCATATTTAAAGGCATTCAACATGCCACCAAACTGTTCTTCAACAACTTCTTTCCCGTACCCGGCATTCTCGAAAGCTTTGTACATGATATCAGGACGGTGGTTTCGAATAGCACCGGAACCAAGCTCATATCCGTTGCAAACAAGGTCGTACTGATATGCTTTTAACGCAAGTTTTTCTTCGTCGGTCTTCGCCGCTTCTAAAGCCTCTAAACCACCTTGCGGCATTGAGAATGGGTTATGACCAAACTCAACCTTTTTGTTTTCTTCGTCCCATTCATACATTGGAAAGTCGATAATCCAAGCAAGTTCGAAACGATCCAGATCCGTGATCTTTAATTCCTCACCGACCAACACGCGCGCTTTTGCGGCAACAGGCAAAAAGTCTTTTGGTTTACCGGCTAGGAAGAAAGCGGCATCGCCAGCTTTCATGCCAAGCTGTTCGCGCACAGCATTCGCGCGTTCCGGACCGATATTTTTTGCCAATGGGCCTTTGACTTCGTTTTCATCGAAAATCATGTAGCCCATACCAGGCAAACCCTGTTTTTGGGCCCAGTTATTCATGCGATCGCAAAATGCGCGACTACCGCCACCAGGGGCTGGAATGGCACGGATTTCGTGACTTGGGTCCGCCGCTAGGATTGACGCGAAAACTTTGAAGCCAGAATCACGAAAATGATCTGAAACAACCTGCATTTCGATGGGACAGCGTAGGTCCGGTTTGTCGGTACCGTATTTCAGCAGCGCTTCATCAAATGGAATGAGCGGAAACGGATAACTTGTGACAGCCCGATCGCCTGCAAATTTCGCGAAGGTGTCGTGTGTCACAGGTCCAACGGCGTCAAACACATCTTCGCGTTCAACAAAGCTCATTTCCAAATCAAGCTGATAGAATTCACCAGCTGAGCGATCTGCCCGCGCATCTTCATCACGGAAACAAGGTGCGATTTGATAGTAGCGATCAAAGCCTGACACCATGATCAATTGCTTGAAGATCTGTGGTGCTTGTGGAAGAGCGTAAAATTTCCCTGGATGCAATCGTGATGGCACCAAAAAATCACGCGCACCTTCTGGTGACGACGCTGTTAGAATTGGCGTTTGGAAATCAGTGAATCCCTTTGCTTCCATGCCACGACGGATCTCGCTGGTCACAGATGAACGCACCATAATGTTGTGATGCAAAGTCTCACGGCGCAAATCCAGGTAGCGATGTTTCATGCGGATATCTTCTGGATAGTCCGGCTCACCGAATACAGGCAGCGGTAACTCATCTGACTCAGAAAGGACATCAAACGCCGTAATGCGAATTTCAACCTCGCCTGTCGGTAAGTTTGAATTGACCACTTCATCCGCCCGGGCGACGACAGCACCCTCAACTCTGATCACGCTTTCCTGGCGCACATGCTCCACGGCGTCGAAAAAAGCCATTTCAGGTTCCACAACAAGCTGCGTCAGACCGTAATGATCGCGGAGATCAATAAACAGTAACCCGCCATGGTCGCGTTTGCGGTGTACCCAGCCTGAAAGGCGAACGGTTTCGCCGACTTGGTCTTTACGGAGCTGGCCGCAATGATGAGTTCGATAGGCGTGCATGGGATCTCTCAAATTAGCTTAAACGGAGGAATGTTGATAACGGGCCGAAGTGACCTCGACGGCCCATAATGTCAAGGGTTCTGGCGGTTTTTGAGCCGCCTCTTTCCGCCGCGGCAATTCTGGGTGACGGATTGGGCGCACACTGCTAGAAGCCGCTTTCATGCGCGTTATTACCACCACCGACGAATTAACCGAATTCTCTGCTGAACTCCAAAAGCGGCCATTTGTGGCTGTGGATACAGAGTTTATGCGAGAAAAAACCTATTGGCCGATCCTTTGTCTGATTCAGGCGGCAGCCGAAGGCGTGGAGGCGATCATCGACCCTTTGGCCGATGGCATTGACCTTTCCCCATTTCTTGATGTTTTGATGGATCAGGGGACTATCAAGATTTTCCATGCTGCACGCCAGGATTTGGAGATTTTCTACAAATTGATAGGTGCTGTGCCGGCACCCCTCTTTGACACCCAGATAGCGGCTATGGCCTGCGGGTTTGGGGACCAAATCGGTTATGAACCGTTGATGCGTGGATTGCTAAACGCCAAAATTGACAAAGGTTCCCGGTTCACGGATTGGTCGAGGCGACCATTAACCGACGCACAGCTCACCTATGCCCTCTCCGACGTGACCCATTTGCGTGACGCTTACCCGCTAATCGTGGAGAAGCTTGAAGCACAATCTCGGGCCCATTGGGTCGAAGCGGAGCTACAAGCGCTTTACGATCCGGATTTGTACTTCGTGAAGCCAGAAAATGCGTGGCGTCGCCTAAAGCTCAAATCGGTGCGCCCTCGGGAATTGGGACCTGCCGTAAAATTGGCGGAATGGCGTGAGCGTGAGGCCCAGACCAAAGACCTTCCCCGTAGTCGATTGATCAAAGATGAAGCTATTTTCGAATTGGCCCGTCTGCAACCAGATTCGGCGAAAGCTCTATCGCGGGCACGTAGTATCCCAAATGGATTCGAACGATCCAATGCTGGCGCTGCCATTTTGGATGCAATCAAACAAGGCATGGCTATCGACCGTGAGAACTTGCCAAAGATTGCCGCTGCAGATCGGAATAAGGCTCCGGCAGATGTTGTCGAGCTGTTAAAAGTGCTGCTCAAACGACAGTGTGAGGTTTATGACGTTGCACCGAAACTCATTGCCACTTCGGCAGACCTCGACGAGATCGCGACGAATGACGACGCGGATGTTCAAGCATTGAAGGGCTGGCGGCGAGAAGTATTTGGTGAGGCAGCGCTAAAATTAAAGTCCGGTGACCTTGCGCTCAGGTTAAAAAATGGCGCTGTCGAACTCGTCGAATCAAAAGACTAACTTTCGTATATTTCCATTGCCTCAGCCTCAAACGCCGCTGCTAATGCGTCCAAGTGCTTGCGTGGCGTTTCACCCATAAGCGCAGCCCTGTCATTGGGCGCGCGAAAAATGAGTTTGTCAGAATCGATTTCAAGGCGACACCCTTTAAGTGGCGATTTGATCTTGGGTATTAGCGTGCCGATAAATCGTAACGCCATGCCAAAACGCATAGCGCTTTGTTGCTGCTCCCACGACAGGAGCCCAGCGACTTGCTCGTCGGGCGGAGACGTTACGCGCCCTCCATGCCTACAAAATAGAGCCAATGCCGACCACACACGCTCTTCATGCGACAACGCTACGAAGGGAGCCCTCAATGCGGCATCAAAAGCGTGTCGCGCACGAAAATCCGGGTGGAAATATGCACCAATATCAATGAGCAATGATGTCGAAAAACGGATGCGGGCATTCGCTAATTCACCATCATCAAAAAGTGGCTCAACAACACCAAAGGCTTTCTCGCCATATTCTGGCTCAGGTGACAATTGCCGTGCGTAGAAGCGACAAGTCTCAATCAACGGGTCTTGTTTGCGCACGTCTTTCGGGAGCGCTTTATACAAAATTCCTTCGCGAACCCCGCCTGCAGAAACGCTTACTTTTTTTGCACCCGTCCGTTTCAACACTGATTTCAAAACCATTGCAGCATAAGGCAACGTATCGAGCCGCCTTCGCGGTATTCCAGGAATCGTCTCTAATGAATGGCGACTTTGATGGGAGACGAGCTTGCAAATTTCCAACACTTGGCTGCTCGTCAATTCATAATGGTGCAGCACCGAAAGCGGATAACTGCGCAGACGCATATGAATACGCGCTACTGCACGCCATGCACCGCCAATAACGTACAGCGTTTCACTTTTTTGATTTTTCAAAAATGGAACTTTGTTTAGTTCCTTTTCGATATAGGCTTCTGCGTCTTCGAGACTGCCTGGTGCCTTGCGCATAATATTAAACGGCCCGACGGGTAGACTTATACTATCGCCAATTGAACCTTTGTTTAAGGCCACAAGTTCTAAACTACCGCCGCCCATATCGCCTACAATACCTGTGGCGCCGGGCTCAAAGGAGAGCGCACCCATCGCCGCAAATTTAGCTTCCTCATCTC
>JAJFGD010000122.1 GCA_021776315.1 Hyphococcus sp.
CCTGACGCTAAGCTCAACTCTATCTGCCGCAGCAAATTCAATATGTCTTCGTCGGAAAAACGCTTCCTCGCCATCCTATAACCTCCACATGTTCGTAGAATATCACGAAATTTGTGGCTCAGTTATATGGGGGCAAGACAAGACAAAAGATATGTGGACCTCTATATCTATGGGGTTTTTGTCTTTGATCGTTGAATTCGTGCCTAAAGTACTCGCATTTATGGCCCTGTATTTTATTCATGAAGCAAATTGGCTTGGTCTTCGAGATATTGTTGGGCGTCAATGGTGGGCATGGGGATTGCTTCTTTTCGCTGATGATTTTGCCTATTATTGGTTTCATCGAATGAACCACGAAGTGCGTCTCTTTTGGGCAGGTCATGTGTCTCATCATTCATCACGTTACCTCAATTTCGGAACGGCTTTACGGCAAGGTGTTGGCGAACGACTACATAAATATTTCTTTTGGCTATGGCTACCAATTCTAGGGTTTGATGCAGTCATGATCTTTGTCATGATGGCAGTAAATCTAATTTACCAATATTGGACGCATACCGAATTTGTCCGCCGGCTGCCAAAAATTATTGAATTCTTTTTCAATACGGCCTCGCACCATCGCGTCCACCATGCCTCACAATCGCGGTATCTCGATTGCAATCACGCCGGCGTGTTTATAATTTGGGATAGGATGTTTGGAACATTTTCGGAAGAGCTGGACAATGATCCGCCCGTATATGGACTGACGAAAAACATCGCGTCGTATAACCCTGCCTATGTCGCATTCCATGAATATGCAGCGATCTGGCGAGCGGTGACGCGAGCCGAGAAATTGTCCGACAAATTAAAATATATTTTCTATGCTCCGGGATGGAGCCATGATGGCCAGGATCTACGGGCAAAAAGTGTTCGGCGGAAAATTGAAAGTGAAAAAACGATTTCCGAAAAATCTGAACCTTAAATCCAACCAGAATCACACAAGTGTTAGTGCTGACACAAATCAAAAATATATAGCGCTGCCCAGATTTGTTAACCTGGCCATTTGAATACTTCCCCATCCCTGTAAGTTTTTTACGCTGAATACCTGATTTTCCAAAGCTTAACCTCGTCTTTGGTTTCTTTCGGGTGTGTCCATTAACCACTCCAAAATGCATTCTCGCTACTATTTTGTCGGTCAGTAACAATATTAACTTTTTGCCAATGAATGTATTCCATGGCCAACGCAACATCCGATGCCTCAGCAACCACCATGATTTCGTCAGATTCAGGTGAAATCGCGCTGCGTCGTGACCGGCTATTAGCCCAAAATCTGATCATTGGTTTGGCAATAGGCACGGCCAACGCTTTGGTTCTGGGCTGGTTCCTAATAAATTACGTTTCGTTTGAAACGGGTGTTCTTTGGATTGCAGCCCTAACGGCAACAATGGTCATAAGGACAGTTATCGCCAGCAATGTTTGGCGATCCAATCGGATTTTCGTTGCGGCTGAAATGTGGGTTGTTTTATCGCTAACTGTTATTTCTGGCATAATTTGGGGGATCACGCCTTACCTGATTGCCGGATCTGGTTCTCATGAAACCGAATTGGTCGCGATTTTTCTCTGTGCGGGCATGACGGCCGCTGCAGGTCTGACATTTGCGACACATATGAAAGTTGTCGTTGCGTTCAATGTGCCGGCACTGTTGATCTTTATGTCGTCTTTTGCCCACCCAGTTTCTGCTGATAGTCTTGCAGTTATTGTAGTGCTGTCGATCTATTTATTTGGAACAATAGCGATAGCGCGTCGCATTGGCTCAACAACCAATGACGCAATAGCAACTGAGATTATCTCCAAACGCCAACAAAATGAGATTTTCAGGAACAAAGATGATCTAAAAACACAGATGAATGCGCTGGAAAAATCGGAAGCTAAAGTACAGACCTCGCTTGACCAGACACGGCTCTTCAACGAGGTGCTTGATGCTCTTTATCAATCTTACGTCGTGGATTCCAAGCCAACAAAGCATTTGTTTAGTGATATTTCGGAATGTGTCAGTCGTGCACTTGGGTGCGCGCGCGTAAGCATTTGGACTTTTTCAGAGGACGGTGGCGCGATAATTTGTGATGATCTATATCAGGCCACCGAAAATTCACATGAAAGCGGACTAAGGCTTGAAGAAACTGCGTTCCCAGAATATTTTGATGCGTTGAGGAACTATCGGGTTATCAACGCCATCGACGCTGAAACGGATCCGGTTACATCGGGTTTTCTTGATGTCTATTTGCGGCCCTTAAACATAAAATCAATGCTCGACGCGCCGATCCGGTCTGCTCATGGCGTGCGTGGTGTGATCTGTTGTGAATCTGTTGGCAGCGCCAGAAGCTGGACCATCGACGAAATTGCATTCGTCAGTTCGGTTGCACAGTTTATTACGATGCGTCTTTTGACGGATAGCGCTGACAATCTTGCACTAGAATTGAAGGATGCGTTATCCGCGGCTAGAACGGCAAATGATGCCAAGCTTATGTTCTTGGCGACGATGAGCCACGAAATTCGCACGCCGATGAACGGGGTTCTTGGCGCGGCAGCGATCTTGAATAAACAATCGCTTGACGCTGAAGCGAAGAGATTTGTTTCGGTCATAGACCAATGCGGCACAAACTTACTGAATATTCTCAACGATATTTTGGATTTTTCCAAAATAGAATCCGACAAAATTGAGCTTGAAGAATCGCCTTTCCGATTGAGCGCTCTGATTTCGTCGCTTGAGTCTATATATAATTTGCGCGCAGAGGAAAAAGGCTTGAAATTTGCGGTGGAGTTAGATCCGTCCCTTGAAGATGCCCGTCTCGGTGATCAGCATCGGATTTCACAATTACTGCACAATCTTTTGTCAAATGCTTTCAAATTCACTGATAAAGGTGTGGTTGGCTTAAAGGTCTCTAGAGCAAACGAAGCGTGCGGCGATCAGACTATTATACTAAGTGTGACAGATAGTGGCGTCGGCATTGCCGATGATCGGGTTTTACATATTTTCGATTCTTTCGTTCAGGCAGACAGCTCGACTACACGGCGATATGGAGGATCGGGGTTAGGGCTTTCGATCGTTAAGGGGATTGTTGATGCCATGGGCGGGGAGATAACAGTAGACTCGCGACTAGGTGTTGGTACCAGTTTCAAAGCGCGGTTACCGCTCCCTTTAGCCAGTAAAACTGCTATTCGCCAACAAGATCAGGTGGAAAAAACAACCGCTGACACTCATTCACTTTCTGTGTTGATTGCGGAGGATAACCCAACAAATCGGCTTATCGTCAACACATTCCTAAAGAAATCGACTGCGAAACTTACATTTGCGGAAAATGGCAAAGAGGCCGTGGAGGCCTATCAGAATGGTACTTTTGATATTGTACTGATGGATATTCATATGCCGGAAATGGATGGCGTCGAAGCACTTGCCGCTATTCGGCGTTACGAGAGCGACAATAGCCTAAATAAAACACCGATTATCGCCGTGACAGCCGACGCGATGCAAGACCAGGTACAGAATTACCTAAAGACTGGCTTTAACGACCATGTTGCCAAGCCGATTTCCGAAGGCGCGTTACTCCAGACGATTTCACGCAATGTCAGCGTAGAAATTGACGCGTCACAAGCTGTTGTTTGCTAGGCTTGAGGTAGGTGAACTGCTTGGAATGGATGTCGAGAGCGGCACATAGAGAGACGCATTAGCTTGAACCGACGTTTAGCGACTGGTCTTAAAAATTGGATATGGACGTAGAGTTTACACTGATTGCCATGCCGTCATTGCGCCTTTATCGTTTGGTAGCAAATGCTTACAAGCAAATGGTGTCGCTACGGGTAAGCGATATTCTAAAGCGACAATCATAGTTTTCCTGACTTTTCTCGGTTGGAATGCCTGCCGAATATGCCCATAAAACCGGGTGAAACTGAGCGGGAGACAGTTATGATGGTGCAAGGATTAATTGATCGGGTTAAAGGCATTCTGCTTTCGCCAAAGGCGGAATGGGATAAAATCGACAATGAAACGGCTGAGCCGCAAAGTGTTATCACCGGCTATGTTTTACCGTTAGTCGCGCTCGCCGCCGTCGCGACGCTCATTGGTATGAGTGTCTTTGGGGTGAATATCCTCGGCTCCACTTACAGGACGCCGTTCTTTGGCGCGCTAACGGGCGCAGTTGTTCAAATTGCTTTCGGTGTTGCCTTTGTCTTCGTTTTTGCATTCATCATAAATGCATTGGCGCCAACTTTTGGTGCGGACAAAAATTTCGGCCAAGCATTTAAGGTTGCTGCTTATGCACCAACAGCGGCATGGGTCGCCGGCATGTTAGCAATCATACCAATGCTCGGTATTCTGAGTATTGTCGGTGGGATATACAGTTTATATTTATTGTTTGTTGGAATGCCTAAACTCATGAAACCGCCCGCTGAGAAGGCAACCACCTATACAATTGTTTCGATAATTGCAGCTATCATTGCCTCGATCATTCTCGGTGCGATCACAGGCATTTTTATGCCTAAACCTGGAATGGATGCATTTAGCGGAAATAGAACCGAATTCGAACGTCGTGCTGATGCGTTAGAGAAAGCCAATGAGAGTGGCGACCTTGGCGCGGTGATGGAGGCCGCGACGGGTATGCTCGGTGGTAATGCCAATGCACCTGTTGTTGAGTCCGCAAGTCTGCGCGATTTGGCCCCAACAAAACTCGGCGGCCTTACTCGTCAATCACTTGATGTGGAAAGTGTCGGTGTACCCTTTAAGATGGTTTCGATGACTGCACGCTACCAAAATGAGGGTAGCGGTGATTTCGAAGAGATCACGTTGAAAGTCACGAACTCTCCAATGATCTCTGCAGTAGTAGGTATTTCCGGTATTGCGGGTGCTGAGTATGACCGGTCGTCGAATGATGGATACGAAAGGTTGACGCGTAAAGGCGATGGCATGGTCATTGAAGAGTGGCGTAATTCCACCAGCTCAGGACGATATGGCCGTCTTGTTGCTGAAACTTTTATGGTCGAAGCAGAAGGGTCCGGAACATCCATGAAAGATCTAAAAGCAGCCGTTGGTCAAATAAGCGAGCGGAAGCTAAAGAATCTCCCGAAAGCAGAATAGGGACATTGCGACTATGTCCGATGCAATTAATTGGTCAATTACAAAAATGTTTTAGGGTTTTGATTCGGGCGCTTCCTTTAAACCTAGAGCTAATCTAACGCCGCTGGCCAAGACGATAAATGTAAATGGCAGTGCCGCGACAATCGTTCCGGCTTGCAGCATTGTTAGAGCGCTTTGCGCGATTCCACGAATTGAGCTTATAAAATAGGTTTCGAATGTTGGAGTAGGCCGCGCTAATAGATCAGAGTGCCTGTGTTGAAGCGGGTCAGTACTCGGTCGCACCATTTCGTGAAAAATTTCTTGGGTAAAACGGCAATGATGCATCCGCCGAACCCCCCGCCGGAGAGTCGCGCGCCCGATGCGTTTTCATCAACAGAGATTTCTACAAGCCTATCGATTTCGGAGGTGGTAACTTCGAACGCATCCCGCAGAGAAGTATGACCTTGTGTTAGGACTGCGCCAAATGCGCAAATATCTTTGGCCTTGATTGCTTTAACGGCTTCAAACACACGCTCATGGTCCCGGTAGATATGTCCAGCACGGCGTCGCAAAAGGGGCGATAGAGTTTCCACAAGTTGTTTTTGTTCATCCGTGAGTAAACATAAGTGCTCAGCACCCAGTTGCTTGGCCGCTTCGGTGCATTCCTTTCGTCGCAATGCATATCGGCCGTCATTAAGCTTTCTCGAAATGCCTGAATGAATGACTGCAATCCTCCAATCGTCTGGGATCGGAATGAGGCTGTATTCAAGTGAACGCGTATCGAGCAGCATGGCTGTATTTATTGTATCGGCGGCAATGACCATTTGGTCCATCATGCCACAAGGAACGCCGATATGGTTGTGTTCAACGCTTTGAGCGAGCCGGGCCAGTTCAATAATCCCGTATGGCTTGTTAGAAAAAATTGCGGCTGCTTTTAGGATCGCAATTATTAATGCCGCAGATGAGGAAAGGCCGGCACCATCGGGTACATTGCTTTGAATAACCATTTTCATGGGGCCAGTGAGGCGACCCGTTTTTCGTGCTGCCTGCAATGCACCGGCCGCATAGTCCGACCAGTGTTGGTTTGCTTTGGCGTCGACCGCCACATGATGTGGTTCTTCGAAGCGAACCGAATAGATTTCGTCCTGTAATGAGCATGATGGTCCGATTGCAACCTCTGTGTAGAGCGGTAAGGTCATGGGCAACACCATGCCACCATTATAGTCCGTATGTTCGCCGATCAAATTGATGCGACCAGGTGCTTTTGCAACCGCAATCGGATATTCTTTGAAAACCCGTTGAAAGAGCTCTGTAGCCGTCATATCTTCTTTAATTCCGCTGCAACTTGTTCTGGAAGCACGTCAACTGTGAATATGTTTGTCGCTTGCTCAACGGAGGCGAGATATTTGACCTTGCCCGGCGCACGGAGCAATGGATAAAACTGCGCTGTGAAATGAAAGCTATTTCCTGCACCTTGTGGCGCTGCGTGTAACGATAACATATAGGGGCAGGGTCTGCCGAAATAGGTATCATAACGTCGTGTGACGTTACCCAATAATGTTGCAAAGCCAGCTATTTCTTCTTTTGAAAATTCCCAAGGTCCACGGCGGAGTTTGACAGGTGCAAGCCAGACTTCATAAGGAAACCGAGCAAAAGGTGGGGCAAAGGCGGAGAGCCCGCCGGCGCTTTCAATTTCATAATCTTTGCGCCAGCTCTTTATTTTGGCTTCGAGGTCGAATCCATCTTTGAAAGCGTCAGCAGCATTTTGTTGTACCGCTGGGACAAATGAAAAGCCGTAAATCTGTCCATGGGGATGATGCAATGTCACACCAACTTCATCGCCACGGTTTTCGAAGGGTAAAACAAATTTGTTTCCTAGTGCGAAAAGCGCACTGTATCGATCGATCCACGCGTGGACCAATAATTCACGGCGCTCTTGAGTAAGCGTCGCAAGAGATCCTGTTGATTTTGGGGTATAGACGATAACTTCGCACCGCCCATCGGCCGGCGCTATGGTTGCGGGATCGTCAGGCGCTGATGGTCTGGCTTTTGCACCGCTCATCAAACTTGGAAAACGATTTTCAAAAACAGCGAGGTCAAAATCACTAAATGGAATTTCAGTGGGGGGCAGCCCGGGGCGTGATGGTGCCAATGGATCGTCGGTAGATGACGGTTTATAGGTTCGGTTTTGACGAGCAGCTGCGTAAATCGACCATTCTTTGCGCAAAGGATGCCAGCGCAATTCGGCGCTATTAGCCGCCGCGAGCAATTCTTCCGTCACTGGTTCCCGATCAGGCGGTGAGTAGCCATACAAATATACGTCACGACCATCTGTTTTGACGTGGCGTCGCCGATAAACCGATTGACCGCTGTTTCCTAGTTTCTGGATTTCCGCGTTCATGAACGGAAATCTTCCAATGAGAAGGATGCATTTCTTCTAAACACCATTCGATTGAGAATTAGCGCGAAAGCAATGCATGCAATTAAAGTGATGAACATGGTGTGGATATAATGGAATGGCGAAAAGAAAAATGAAAATACACCATATCCAACGGTTCCTGAAATGACGGAAATGCCCGCAGCCCAAGGGGATACATTTTTAAAGAATATCGCGACAAAAAATGCGGACAATATCGGCATAGAAAGGAGGCCATTCAGCTGTTGTACGAGATTTATAATTGATTCAGCACCGGAATAGAGCGGCACCAATGCGATAGAGAGTGCAACAATCACGATTGTAATAACCGTTGCAATTTTTCGAACATGGACGTTTGGTTGAAAAAACTTCTCATGGATATCGCATACATATAGCGCGGCTGCGGAATTGAGCCCGCTGTTGAAGCTGGTGAGAACAGCGGCAGCCATCATGGCGGCAAAAGCACCTGACAACCACGGGGGCAAAATATCACCGACGAGACGTCCATAGGCAGCATCTCCGATGTCGCCATAAAGTTTATAGGAAATGACGCCGGGCACGGCGATTATCAACGGTACAATTAAAAGGCGAATGCCTGCCGCGGCAAGTATACCTTTTCGAGCTTCTTTAAGGCTGGGTGCAGCCATCGCTCTTTGTGTGATGGTTTGATTGAAGCTCCAGTAAAAAATTTGGATAAAGATCATGCCAGTCAAAAGAGTATGCCATGGAATTGGCGAGTCATTTGACCCGATCATGGTCAGGCGTTCTGCAGGAATTCCAGAAATATCAAAATCAATTGCCTTAAATGCCAAGAACACGACGAGCAACCCAAGGCCTAATAAGCCAACCCCGCTATAGGTGTCAGACACGGCAACAGCGCGCAGGCCTCCAAATATCGCATAGGCGGCACCCACCACAGCAAATCCGATAGCGATCCATATTAGGGGCACATCAATGTCAAACATTGAGATCATAAACAGAGAGCCCGTATAGAGCATGATGGGTAAGTAGATGAACAAACCACCCAACAAAAACAGACACGATATTAAGGCCCGTAACCCTTTTCCTCCGAGCTTCTTCTCGAGAAGTTCCGTCGTGGTGGTGCATTGATATTTATAGTAGAGAGGCACGAACACATAGGCGAGCAAGACCAATCCTGAGACTGCGGCCAATTCCCACCATGCCAGAAGCAGCATTTGATTACCGTTCATTCCAACAAGTTGATCGGTGGAAAGATTAGTCAGTGTAATTGAGCCGGCAATATAGACCCAGCTTAACGATCCCCCAGCAAGAAAATAATCTTTGTTATCATCGGGAGAATGTCCGCGTGGTGTGCGGCATTTCAAATATGTCGCCAAACCTATCCCAATTGTGATGGCAGCGAAAACGCCGATCTGGATAATACTACTATTCAAAGGAGGCCCCCAATGCCGAGTCTATTCTATTTTCCATGCCGCAACGCCGGCTGGTTCTAATGTCTGGGCACCAAGAATGTAGCTTTCGCTCTTTGGCGCAATGTTTGTTGGCAGGTCGACGGGTTCCGGTCCATAGTTGAAGGCATAGATTAAGTCTCCACGCTGCCTCAACCGAATGTCTGGTGGTAATAATGTTGTTTGCACGCCAGCCTTTTGGGCGAGAGTTGCCACTAGGGCTGCAAAAAACATCTCATTTGGTAGTGTTGTCAGATAGTAGTAATTGTCTTTGCAATAGAGAAGTCCACCATCGGTGCTTGATACGATGGGCGACAATTCACTCTCCACGTGGTCGAGCCATGAGTGGCCTGCGACTTGTGTTCCATCAAAGTCGCCGTCAATTCGATGGAAATCCGGAAAGCTTTCGACGCGCGCAACCTTGATTGGTAAAAGGGACTGCAACAGTCCAGGCGCCAGCGTATGTGGAATTGTAAGCGTCGGCGTTTTTGAACCAGTGCGTGGTCCGAATAATATGAGCGCGTCAGAATTCGAAAACCGGTCAATTTGGGCTTGAGTGAGAATTGGCAGGGACGGGACAATCACTATTTTATAACCGTTGATTGGCATATCCGCGGAGACAAAATCAACATCTAAGCCAAAGCGGCGCAAGGCTGCATACCATTCGAACAGGATCGCAACATAGTTCCAATTCTCACCTTGAGGTTGTGCTTCGAATACCCATTGGGCTTCGTAGCTCACAATTATTGCAACCTTTGCTTTTGGCGTGTTGTTGTTTCGATGTGTTTTCTCAAGATCAAGGAATGTTTGTTCGGCTTCGGCGTATGCTGGGCTGGGTTTGAAGTCTGGTCGCTCTAATCCGGCGTGCATTTGTTCTTGCGCAAAAGGAGCCTGGCGCCATCGAAAATAATTGACGTTTTGGGCACCGTGGGCAACAGCTTCGTGTGACCAAAGTCGAACCATACCTGTTAGCGGTGCAGGATTATGGGGTGCCCAATTCACAGCACCGGGTTGTTGTTCCAGCACAGACCATCGCCCATTTCCGACAGCACGGTACAAGTCGTGATGGAACCCGGCGATGTCAGGGTGCCCCTGCCGTAAATACCGTTCTTTGTCCGCAGCCGAAAAAGGACCGACATCCAAGAAACCAATTGGGTAACTGTCCCAACCTGCGATATCTAGATCATTAGCAACTGCAAAATGATCGAAAGAAAAAGTAAATCCCATAAAATTATGGGCAATCGTTTTGTTTGGTGCGTATTGTCGAATAATCTTTGTCTGCAGCCGATTATACTTTACGACCTGGTCTGACGAGAAGCGATAAAAGTCCAACAGATGTGAAGGGCTGGGTTCTGTTACGGTTAAATTGGGAAGATCAACTTGGTCAAAACTATGATATTCTTGACTCCAAAAAACATTGCCCCATTTTTTATTTAAAATATTGACGTTTTCATATCGGGCTTGCAGCCATTTTTGAAATGCAAGCTTTGCTGCTGGTGAATAGCTGCGTACCGTATCATGACAACCATATTCATTGTCTGTTTGCCAGGCCGTAACGTAGTCATTGTCACCATATCTTTTTGCGATCGCTTCAACGATGCGCAATGTTTCATCGGCGTATTTTTCAGATGAGAAACAATAATGGCGGCGGGATCCAAATTTTCTTGGGCAGCCATTTATGTCGTAAGCGAGAATCTCAGGGTATGCATCGATAAGCCATTTGGGAGGCGTCGCCGTTGGCGTTCCGAGCATAACGCCGAGGCCTGCATCACCCAGGGTTTCGATAGCGCGATCAAGCCAATTCCACTCAAACCGCCCAGGTTCTGGCTCTATCCGGCTCCAGGAGAATTCACCAATACGCACTTGTCGAAGGCCTAGCGCGACCATTTTTTGTGCGTCTTCAATCCATCTATGTTCTGGCCAATGTTCCGGATAATAACAAACGCCAAGGAATGGTGATTTCATCATTTACGTCTTTTCCAAGAGATAAAGTCGACCCTGTCCGGCATGTGCTGGGTTTATTTCAACACCGGAAAAACTGAGCCATTCGGATGAAAATTCACCGATCACCCTGTTCTGACCACTTCCCTCTATCGCGATTTCCGATAACCTCCAACGACATTGTGCAGGTAGCCCGGGGATACGAATTGGCGGCAATGCATGCCATTGGGATTCTTCCATGCGAAGTATGCGCAATAGAGCACGGGTTTTGTCTGTTGCCACGATGACTTGAATGT
>JAJFGD010000123.1 GCA_021776315.1 Hyphococcus sp.
GCCCCGGACCGAACAGAGCTGGACGTCAATGTTGAGGAACAATCAACCGGTTCATTGAGTGTTGGGGTTGGGGTTTCATCAACGGAAAACTTCATTGTCGATTTGTCGATTGAAGAACGAAATCTTCTCGGTCGCGGCCAGTTTTTGCGCTTTCGGGTGCAAGCGAGTTCGCGAACCCGTCAGGTTGATATTCGATTTACCCAGCCCTATTTTCTTGATCGCAATCTTTCAGCGGGCTTCTCGCTATTTAATCAGCGTACAAACTTCCGTGAATCCGGCTTTATCCGAAACCGAATTGGTGGAGGCCTAAACGCTGGTTTCCAGGTATCTGAATATGGCCGAGGTGGGGTTAGTTACACACTAACGAGTGATGATGTAACGATCGACCGCAATAATTTTAATAATCGCCGCAGGTCATTTGTTGCTATTGGTGATGATCCAGCTTCGTTGTTTGTGCCTGGTACACCTACAACGGCTTTTAGTGTCGATCCAAACCCTATTGATACTTCCAACCCACCGGATGGAATTGCAGATGGTTTCGGCGTTAATGGATTTCGTTGCGATTTCGTCCAAGATGCCTTGTCGCCAATTTGCCAGTCTCAAGGGCAGTTTTTAACGTCCCTCATTGGCGCCAATCTTTCATTCGATACGCGAGATGACCCCATCAACCCTAGACGGGGCTGGCGCGCAGCAACACAGCTTGGTTTTGCGGGTGTTGGTGGCGATGTAAATTATTACCGAGCAGAAGCTTCATTTGCTTGGTACCACCCGCTTATCGGGGACTTCATTGGTTCTTTGAAAGGGCGCGCCGGATATGTCGATGGATATGCAGGCGATGAGGTCAGATTGACCGACCGGTTCTTCGAGGGTGCCAGCACATTCCGCGGTTTCGACGTAGCAGGTGTAGGACCCCGGTTTATTGATAGAATAGACAGTGAGACCGGTGAGCCAATTGGACAGGCACTCGGTGGAAAGGTTTATGCTATCGGGACAGCGGAAATCCTCTTGCCACTTCCGCTACCAGAAGAATATGGCGTGAAAGTATCGCTATTTAGCGATTTTGGTACCGTCGGATTGGTTGATGATGGGACGAAGCTTCTCAATAGTAACCCTGCATTTTTTCTTGGCATTCCCATTACTGATGAAAATGGTGTAATCATGCTTGATAGTGCCGGAATTCCGTTGATTTCTCAAACACTTGCGCCGGTTCAGGACGATCTGGCGCTGCGCGTAACCGCCGGTGTTACGGTCAGTTGGGACTCACCATTTGGACCGGTAAGATTCGACATTGCGAAAATTTTGCGTAAGGAAGTCTATGATATCGCAGAAGGCTTCCGGTTCAGCGCGGGGACGAGTTTCTAGGAAAGTATGAGGTTGTAAACGATGAAAAAACAGATTTTAGCAATTGCTGGGGCGCTAACCCTCTCAATAACTGGCCTTTCAGTGGGTTCGATGATGTCGAGTGCTGAGGCTCAAAGCGCTGGAGAGGCGCCAATAATCCTCACTATCAACCGGGCACAGCTCATTGAGCAGTCCAAAGCTGGTAAGGAAATCCCTGAAAAAGCAGGGAAAGTTCGTGAGAACATTCAAAAAGAGCTTGAAGGGGAAGCGACAAAACTCGGCAAGGAAATCGAAGATTTTCAGAAGAATTCTTCCTTAATGTCCGACGAAGTGCGCCAGCAAAAACAACAAGAGTTGATGGGACGCCAGCAATATGGGTTGCCACAACAAGCACAAATCATGGAACGTGCCTTTGGTGTTGCTGTCCAACAAGCGCAGGCAAAAATCCTGGTTGAGGCACAGCCGATCATTGCGGACATTATTAAAAACCGCAAGGCGACAATCGTTTTCGATACTGCGGATGTGCTCTACGCAACGACTGATACCGACATTACCCAAGAAGTTCTTTCGGCGCTTGACCGAAAATTGGATGAAGTTGACGTTGAGCAAATCACATTGGCACAGGTCATGAAGCAGATTGAAGATGCGCAACCAGCACAGCAAGCGGCAAACAACTAACGCTGCGACTTGCTATATGATTATTGTTGAATTGGCCGGCGATGCATCGTCGGCCTTTTCTATTGCAGGGTTACGATGTCGGAGGATTGATGCCGGATAAACGCTTCTTTACGACAGAAAGACCAATCACCATTAGAGAAGCAGCAACTGGATTCGAAGCCCAGAACCTGCCTGACGAAGGGGTTGTTCGACGTGTCGCCGCTCCCGATGACACTGACTTGACGGATGCATTAGTGTATTGCGCCGATGCCAAAACCGCTGATTTGCTCGACGGAAAAGATATCGGTCTTTGCTTAACGACCAAAGCATGTGCCGCGAACTTAAAAGATACTCCTCTTTGCATTATGCCATCACCAAAATTGGTTTTCGCATCTTTTGCAGAACGTCTTCACAAATCACGCGAGGAAATAACCCAAACTGAGGAACAGCTAGAATCAGCGAGGATTCATCATGGGGCCGATATCCATCCGACATCCATTGTTTCAGTCGGTGCCGAAATTGGAGAAAATGTGCGTATCGGCCCGCATTGCTATATCGGGACCGGCGTCATCATTGGGGCTCATACCATCATTGAGGCGGGTGTATCCATAACGCATGCGGTTTTAGGGGAGTGGGTTCACATTCTCGCTGGCGCGAGGATTGGGCAAGCTGGTTTTGGATTTGTCGAGGGCAATGAGGGGCTCGTCCGCGTGCCTCAGCTGGGACGCGTGATGGTTTCAGATCACGTTGAGATTGGCGCAAATGCCACGATCGATCGGGGAGCGTTGGCCGACACCGTGATCGGAGAGCGCAGCAAGATCGACAATCTGGTTCAAATCGGCCACAACGTGCAAATAGGGAAGAATTGCTTACTTGCAGCGCAAACAGGCATATCAGGTAGCTGTGAAATTGGTGACGGGGTGATGATTGGTGGTCAAGTCGGCTTGGCCGACCATTTACATATTGGCGCTGGTGCGCAGATTGCAGCGGGGTCTGGATTGATGCGCGATGTCCCGGCAGGTGAGAGATGGGGTGGACGACCTGCGCGACCAATTAAGGACTGGCTGAGAGAAACGGCGACGCTAACGAAACTCGCGAAAAAGAAAAACGGTTAATGTCATGACAAAACTTGAGCCTGGAAAGAGTACCCTGGAAGTCGAAGAGCTTATGGAATTGCTTCCACATCGCTTTCCATTATTGCTAGTCGATAGGTTGGTAGATATTAAACCGGGAGAAGGTGCTGTTGGCATCAAAAATGTTTCCTATGGGGAACCATTTTTTCAGGGACATTTCCCGCAAAAGCCCGTCATGCCTGGTGTGTTAATCGTCGAAGCAATGGCCCAAGCGGCAGCGGCCTATGTTTCGTATACGGAAGGCGTTGATACTTCCGGTAAGATTGTCTTGTTTATGGGGGTCGATAAGGCTCGGTTTCGACGGCCTGTAATTCCGGGAGATCAACTGCGCATCGCTGTAAGAACCACCCATCGCAGAGCCCCTGTTTGGAAATTTGAGGGATTAGCGACAGTTGATGGTAAGCGTGTTGCCGAAGCTCAGTATTCCGCCATGCTGTCTCAGCCGATTTAAGTATTCTTGATGAGCGTCCATCCGTCATCAATCGTAGAAAACGGTGCCGAACTCGGCACTGATGTTGAGATTGGGCCATTTTGTCATGTCGGATCCAAGGTACGCCTTGGAAATGGTGTTCGTTTACTCAGTCACGTTTTCATTGAAGGCGATACGGAAATCGGCGACCGCACAATCATTCGCCCATTTACGTCTTTAGGGGGGCCACCTCAACATCTGGGCTGTAAAGGGATTGATACCAAGCTCGTTATTGGTTCCGATAATACGATCTGCGAACACGTAACAATGAATCGTGGCACCAAAATGGGCGGCGGGGTAACCCGAATTGGAAGCCGTAGTTATTTCATGGCCAGTACCCATGTGGCCCATGACTGCCAGATCAGCGATGACGTAATTTTTGCAAACAACGCAACGATAGGTGGGCATGTTGTTGTTGGAGAGCGGGCCTTCTTAGGTGGTTTTACCGCGGTCCACCAAAATTGTCGTGTCGGTGCCTATGCATTTACGGGTGGTGGTGCCGTCGTCGTCAATGACCTTATTCCTTATGCTTCAGCCTTTGGGAATCATGCGCGCCTTGTTGGTTTAAATGTGATTGGCATGAAGCGTCGGGGCATGACGCGTGCAAATATTCAGAAATTACGCACTGTGTACAAAGAGTTATTTTTGAGTGAGCAGGTATTCTCCGAGCGAATTGAATCAGTCAAAGAGCGATATGGTTCAATGAAAGAAGTGGCGCGAATTATCGAATTCATCGAAGAAGATTCGCAGCGCCCATTAATGCCGGCACGTTAGCGTGATGAGGCAATGGCAAAAGCTTGGGATTATTGCGGGCGGCGGGGCCCTTCCTGTGCGACTTGCGGCAACGTGTAAATCAAACGGCGACGATTATTATGCCATTCGACTGGCAGGGTTTTGCGATACGCCTATTGAAGAATTTCCTGGCCAAGAGTGTGGAATTGGCGAAGCCGGAAAAATTCTAGGCACGCTGAAGGAAAATGGGTGTGACGCCATCGTCTTTGCGGGAATGGTTCAGCGTCCTGACTTTAAGTCCCTAAAAGTAGACTGGCGTGGTGCCTCTATGTTGCCCAAAATTGCAGCTGCTGCTTTGCGCGGCGATGGCGCGATCCTGTCGGCCCTAATTGAAGCCGTCGAGTCTGATGGTTTTACAGTCGTTGGCGCGGACGACGTTGTTGATAGCCTTTTGGCACCCGCTGGTGCGCTTGGATCAATTTCACCATCCGATAGTGAATTTAAAGACATACAAAAAGCCGCAAAAATTGTGGAAGCGCTAGGGCCATTTGATGTTGGCCAAGGGGCGGTTGTTGTCAATGGTTTCGTCGTGGCCATTGAAGCAGCGGAAGGAACAGACGCTATGCTGCGTCGTTGTGAAGAGTTGGGGGCAACGCCTGACAAAGGGACACGCGCTGGCGTTTTAGTGAAGCGCCCAAAACCAGGCCAAGAACTTCGTATAGATTTACCGACTATTGGGGTTGAGACAATCCGCCGTGCCGCTGCCGCCGGTCTTGCCGGGGTGGCTGTCATGGCGAATGGGGCATTGGTTATAGATCGTAGCGAATTGATTCAACTCGCGGATTCATTGAATATATTTGTATACGGATATACCCACCATGATTTAGGTGGCCAGTGACAAAGCTTGCACCTGTCGTCTCTGGACCGCCGATCAAACTTATGCTTTGCGCCGTCGAACCGTCGGGAGATGCTCTCGGCGCTGACCTTATGGCCGCGCTAAAAGATAAACTGCAAGACAATGTTGATTTCATTGGGTGTGGAGGGCCGCTCATGGAACAAAACGGGTTGAAAAGCCTTTTCTCAATCGCCCCTTTCTCGGTCGTAGGCCCTTTGGACGCGCTCAAAGCGTTACCAGAGGCCCTAAAAGGGGCGCGGTTACTTGCGGACGTGACACTGACAGAAAAGCCCGATGCGGCAGTCATGATTGATGGTTGGGCATTTTCACGGATCGCGGCCGGTGCGATCAAAAAGAAATCTCCTCAATCGACATTGATAAAATATGTAGCCCCCCAAGTGTGGGCTTCCCGGCCGAAACGGGCTGAAAAATTGGCCGAACTGTTTGATGGTGTTTTGACGCTTTTTTCATTTGAACCAGACTGGTTCGAAAAACATGGGGTCAAGACCAAGTTTGTTGGGAATTCATCATTTCAAAAAGCGGCGTCTGCAAAGGTGGATGCCATAAGCTTTCGGGAACGAGCAGGGGTGGGGTCTTCGCCTCTGCTTGCGGTTTTGCCCGGTAGCCGCAAAGGTGAAGTACGACATCTTTCTCAACCGTTTTGCGAAACGATAGAATTGTTGCGCAAGCAAGTCCCCGATTTAAAAATTGCCATCCCCGTCGCGCCAGCCGTTGAAGAAGATATTCGCCATGCCACAGCAGCCTGGCAATGCCAGCCAATTTTGATCAACGCAGAAGAACGATATGAATTGTTTGCCTCTGCGGATGCAGCATTGACGGCGTCAGGCACGGCAACCACAGAGTTGGCAATTTTCAATACACCAATGATTGTCGCTTACAGGGTTAGCCCGATCAGCGAATTTTGGTTTCGAAAAGTTATCACGACCCCTTATGTGACCTTGTTAAATATTGTCGCCGGGCGCGAAATCGTGCCTGAGTTTTTACAGGACGCTTGTCAGCCCCCTGACATGGCTGAATGCCTGTTGCCTTTGTTGTCGGACACAACCCCACGACAGGCACAGGTGAGTGCCTTTCCAGGGCTTCTGTCTGGTTTGGGGGTTGGTGGCCCGCCGGCTGCTGAAGCCGGGGCAAATGCGATTATAGACTGGATTGTCGAAAAAAATCGGTCTTAGACCTGTAATTTCCAACTAGTTGCGGGTTTGCCTATTGAAAGCGGCGAGCGCACGGCCTAATCCAGAGGCTGGCCTAGGGGTGTAGCTCAGTTGGTAGAGCATCGG
>JAJFGD010000124.1 GCA_021776315.1 Hyphococcus sp.
GCAAAATACTCGTGCAGAATAAGCCCGCAACCAAAATAAATCCCTATTCAAGGGCCTCATACGTGACCAATCGAAAACGTGAGCCTTCTGCGGCTTTCATCTTTTCAGCAATGACACCATGCACCGCGTCGTCCCATTGGGTCCATTGATCCACAAACGCATTCGCCGTGTCGCGATCACCGGCATATTGCAGCGCCAAGATTTCAGACAGCAGTGAGGCAATTGTTTCTGGATAGAGATCATAATCTATTGCCAGGACACCATCTTCAAATCGCAATAAGCCTTTATCAAGAAACCAATTCCACTGAATGAGTTGCATGGTCTGATAGGCTTGCGCGCGCCGTGGAATGTTTTTCTGCAAGACGCGTCGAATGCCCGCCGCATAGATCGCGCGCAATTGCGCATCCGAATAATACCCCGCCTCGTGCAGGCGCGGCGCAGCAAAAAGCGACACTAAATCGGCTTTCATTTCTTCCATCAAATCTGCAGTATCTTGCAAAGCAGCATCAATATCACCGCCAGCGCTGGTTTGGTCAGGCCCTAGATAATGCCCAACCTCATGCCAAAGCGTGCGGTAAAAATTTCCTTCCGTTGCAAAGTCATCATGATGCGACGTGGCCGTTGCAGCGACAAATGCCCGTTTCGATTCTTCATAAATTTGCGCGTTGGTTAGAATATTTGAACGGATGAGAATTGTGCGCCCATATTGCCGTGATAAATGTCCTTCATTGGGAAGGATCGTCGCTGTATTGGTCCCGCGCGACTGACCAAAATCCGCTACAACATTATAGACGCCAACGGGGATACCGGAACGCACTTTTTTAGTCGCGCCATAAGGTAGCGCATCTTCTATGGTTTGAATGTCTGCAATCGCTGCCGCCAGCTCATCACTTTTTGCCTTATCCCGCTGCCACAAGGAAAGACTGAAGAAACTTTTCACCCCGTAAAGTGCATCATCATAGGTCTCATAGCTGCCGATTTGCGCATTGAGGTTACCAGAAAACTCACCGGTCACCCACGCCGCGTCACCGCCGTCATAATCATCGGCCAGGAAGTCCCGTGCCCGCAAGCGCAAGAAGCGCGCAAAGGCAATGTCGTCATCTTCCACATGGGCTGCGGCCGCAATCAAGCGGTCGTGAACATAAAAAATATCGTCGGCATAAGCGACGGAATATGGAAGGGCAAAATAGGTGTCAGCTTTGGCGATGTTTTCGCGCAAACCAGGGTGCAACACATCCAAAGTGGGACGAGCATCGAGAACTGCAATTGCTGCAGATTTGTTTTCGTCACTCGCGGTGCGTACGACAGCACGCAAATGCAAAAGATCGTCGCGTGTCTCTGGGTGATCTTCCAAAAACGCATCCATCCCTTCCCGCTCAACACCATGTGGATAGACATTGCGTGCTGGGGCCTCTGCGTCGACATTCAAAAATGCCTGGCGTTGGTTGTCTAGGGTCGTCGCAATTGGGCCTTTCATAATCCAGAAAAGCTCGTTCAGTGCTTGCCGTTCCGGCGCAGATTGCAATGCTTGTTCTGCAGCGCGTGACTGGGGATGCCGTTGATTGAGATAAAGTGAATGTAAGCGCGCACCAGCGGCGAGTAGTTCTGTCACCGCCGCACGTTCACCTTCAGTCAATTGCGCATCGTCAAAAGCTAAATGTAAACGCATTGTTTTGTCGAGGATCGCCGCTGCGTCGTTGTCACCCCATGACCCGTCAAAGAAATCATGAGGGGCCGTGGCATCCGCGTTTTCTGAAACCGCCACATCCGCTTCCGCGACAGTTGGTTGCGTATTTTGTGTGGGTTCGGACCCACTACAAGCAACAAGCAAAAGGCCCACGCTCATCAATAAGATTTTTTTCATCATCATTCCTATCGCTTTTTTACGGGAGTAAGGGCGTGTTCAACCGGGATTGCTCATTCGCCAAGCAAGGGTTTCACCGGCATGGAAAGGCGAAATAACAGCATTGGCGGCGTCCAGCGTCTCTGGCACACATGTCTCTGTTTTTTCCAATGTCACTTGCTCTGTATTGACTGGGAGATCGTAAAAACGCGGCCCAAATTCGGATGCGAAGCCTTCAAGCTTGTCGAGAGCCCCTTCCTCGTCAAAAACGGCAGCGTAGCTTTCCAAAGCATAAGGTGCGTTGAAGATGCCGGCGCAACCACAAGCCGATTCTTTCGCATTCGTCGTATGTGGCGCGGAATCTGTCCCCAGAAAATATTTCGGCGATCCAGAAGTCGCGGCTGCACGCAAGGCAAGGCGATGCTGTTCACGCTTGGCCACCGGCAGACAATAATAATGGGGACGAATGCCACCCGCGAACATCGCATTTCGATTAAAATGTAAATGATGAGGCGTGATGGTCGCCGCCAAATGATCTCCACCCGCGCCAACAAAATCCACCGCGTCTTTTGTGGTGATATGCTCAAACACAACTTTCAGCGCGGGAAAGTCTTTGACGATTTTTGACATGGTTTGATCAATGAAGACTGCTTCGCGGTCAAAGATATCGATATTACTATCGGTCACTTCGCCATGCACCAATAGGGGCATATTTATACGCTGCATGGTTTCAAGCACCGTATAAATATTGTTGATGTCCGTGACGCCAAAGCTTGAATTGGTCGTCGCATTGGCGGGGTACAATTTACAGGCTGTGAAAACACCAGATTCGTGACCCCGCGCCACTTCTGCAGCGTCGAGTGTATCGGTCAAATAACAGGTCATGAGCGGCGTAAATGACAATGTCTTCGACGTCGCGTCGATGATGCGCTGGCGATAGGCCTCCCCGGCTTCGACACTGGTGATCGGTAGCGCCAAGTTCGGCATCACAATCGCCCTGGCAAACTGGCGCGCGGTGTAATCCGCGACAGATTTCAACATCGCCCCATCACGCAAATGGACATGCCAGTCATCGGGCCGGCGCAATACCAAGCGTTCAGTCATGAATAAACCTACCTATTAAAGAAAGAAGGGCGATATTTCGGATCATGGCCTGTTCTAGGCCAGCGGCCGCCTTGCCGTCCAGTCAGCATGCCGCTTGATTTGCATTATGGGAAAAGCCGACTACATCCCCGCCTATGGAAAAGATTGAAAAACAACCAGACCGCCTTGTTATTCGCCTTAGCGGTGAGGATCGACAGACGTTTTTGCAAGGCTTGGTCACACAAGATCTCGATGGCTTGAGTGCCGGCAGCGCGATTTTCACCAGCTTGCTGACCCCGCAAGGCAAGATTTTGTTCGATTTTTTCGTTGTCGATACAGGAGACGATTTTTGGATCGATTGTCAGGCTGAGATGGCACCAGCGCTCGTAAAGCGTTTGACCCTTTATAAGCTGCGCGCAAAGGTGACGGTTGCGGTCGATGATTCACTTTTCGTGACGACATCAGTCGATGAAATGAGTGTCGAAACCGGTATCGCGTTTGTTGATCCACGGCTGACCCAAATGGGGTGGCGCGCGATATCAACGACAAACCAGGGCGCAGACACCGCATCATATCATCAGCGCCGGATCGCCCTCGGCGTTCCTGAATGTGGCAGTGATTTCAGCGCCGAAGAAATGTTCTTGCTTGACGTCAATTACGATGCGCTGGCTGGCGTCAGCTACAAAAAGGGATGCTTTGTTGGCCAAGAGGTCACAAGCCGGATGAAGCGAAAAGGCGAAATCCGTCGTCGCACGATCATAGCGAGCTTTGACGGTGCTGCTCCCCCGCGAGGAACACCCATTACAGCTGGCGAATCAACCATTGGGGAAATTCTTTCTGGCAATGACGGACAGGCGCTTGCTTTTGTACGGCAGGATCGGTGGGAAAAAGCCCGCGAAAAAGGCGATCACCCAAATTGTGGGGGTCTTGTACTGAACCTTTCCTTTCCTGCTTATCTCGAAACGGTCTAGGGTCGCGCCAACCAAACCTGTTGGAGGGAGAGATCAATGACCCACACCGCTTTTACATTGCTGGCGCTCGTTGGATGGAGCATCGCCTTGGTCATGAGCCTAGGCATTTTTAGAAGCATGCTGGTATTGCGCGGCAACCGCAAAGCAAATTCGTTTAGCGCTTCAGGTGAAGATTTTGACGGTTTCGGCAAACGCCTGACCCGTGCCCATGCAAATTGTTATGAATGCTTGCCGCTCATCGCGATCGTGATGTTATACGCAATTGCCACCGGACAAGCTGTGATCACTGATGGTCTCGCTTTTGTCGTCTTGGGCGCACGCATCGCCCAATCCATCACTCATATTATTTCGACGAGCCATGTGTTTGTGCTAATCCGTTTTGGGTTTTTCTTGGTTCAACTGCTTGTGGTTTTATACTGGCTGACCCAGTTGATTAGCATTTAATGGCTGCGAAAAAACTCCATTGCCTTTGGGCACCTGAAGGCGATGCACTTTATCGTCAATATCATGACGAAGATTGGGGCGTGCCGGAATATGATGACCGCGCCCTATTTGAAAAGCTCGTCCTCGATGGCTTTCAAGCCGGGCTATCTTGGCGCACCATTCTCTATAAGCGCGAAAATTTTCGCAAAGCATTTGACGGTTTTGATGCTCAGAAAATTGTTCGCTACACGCCAAAAAAAATCGACCGCTTGATGAATGACACTGGTATCATTCGGTCAAAAACCAAAATTGCAGCCACCATCGGCAATGCAAAGGCGTATTTAGAAATCATGGAAGATGGCGACGGTGCCTTTCGTGATTTCTTGTGGGATTTCGTCGATGGGTCTCCGATCGTCAATAAAATCAAAAACTACAAGGACCATGTGGTCAAATCACCGGAAAGTGAGGCGATGGCAAAGGCTCTCAAAGCCAAAGGCTTTAAGTTTTGTGGACCCGTCATTGTCTATGCCTTTATGCAGGCGGTAGGCATGATCAATGACCACGAACATGCCTGCCCGCGCTGGAAAGACGTGCAAAAATTGGCGCGTTAGGCCCGACGGAGTTGCACCCAGCATAAGATCGGCGCAAATATGACCAAACAGAATTGTTCCTGAAAGAAGATACCATGACTGACCATGCCGCCGCAGACGTTCGCATTGTTGCCACCGGTCTATTCACGCCGCCCCATGCGATTTCAAATGACGAACTCGTCACCGCTTTCAATGACTATGTCGAGCGATTTAACGACGAGAATGCATATCAAATTGATGCGGGCGAAATTGAGCCGCTACAAAAATCTTCCGCCGCTTTCGTCGAGAAAGCATCAGGGATCAAATCGCGATTTGTGCTCGATAAAGCGGGCATTCTGGATACGGCGCGGATGGCACCGCACATCCCAGCACGCCCCAATGAGCAACTGTCAGTCTTAGCAGAAATCGCCGTCAACGCAGCACGAGATGCCATGCGCAATGCAGATCTCGGCCCCGATGATATTGATGGTGTGATTTGCGCGGCTTCAAATTTACAACGGGGCTATCCGGCGATCGCGGTTGAAATCCAAGACGCATTGGGTATTGACGGTTTTGGTTTTGACATGAATGTCGCTTGTGCATCGGCAGCCTTTGGTATTGAGACTGGGCTTGGATTAATCCGCGCCGGCGCCAAACGGATTTTGATGGTCAATCCAGAAATCTGCACCGCCCATTTAAACTTTCGTGACCGGGACAGTCATTTCATTTTTGGCGATGTCGCGACGGCGGTGATCTTGGAACGTGCTGACAATGCGCCCACTGGTGAAGCTTGGGACATTCTTGGCACGCGCCTGAAAACAAAATTTTCCAATAATATCCGCAATAATTTTGGTTTCCTCAATCACTGTGAACGCGAAACAGGTGATCAGGCAGACGCACAAAACGATCCCTTCACAGACAAATTGTTTATTCAGGAAGGCCGCAAGGTTTTTAAAGAAGTGGTGCCAATGGTTGGCGACCTCATCTCTGGCCATCTGGAAACCGTCGGCATTGCAGCGGCCGATGTTAAGCGCTTTTGGTTGCACCAAGCGAATTTGTCGATGAACGAATTTATTGCGCGAAAAGTCTTGGGCCGCGATGCGACCCAAGAAGAAGCACCGGTCGTCCTTGATGACTACGCCAATACGTCCTCAGCCGGCTCGATCATCGCCTTTCATAAACATCGCGCAGATATCGCCATGGGTGAGATAGGGGTGATCTGTGGATTTGGGGCTGGTTATTCTGCTGGCTCCGTCATCGTGCGCAAAGTGGCCTAACGATCATCATTTTGACGCGTGAATTGACTTCACAAATGGTGTCAGGGTGCTATGGCGACCGACAAACAACTATGGCGAAAGAGGGTCAATGACCAACCATCTGCACAAAGGCGATCTTCCCGAGGGTCTCGATCTTGGAAAAGTCGTCGCAATCGATAGTGAGACCATGGGTCTAAATCCCCACCGCGACGCTTTGTGTGTCGTGCAGCTGTCGTCCGGAGACGGCAATGCCCATGTGGTTCAGCTCGATCGTGCCGGTTATGACTGCCCACGTTTAAAGGCGCTTCTTGAAGACCCTGCCGTCCTTAAGATTTTCCATTTTGCCCGGTTTGATGTGGCGGCTTTCGAGCATTGGCTCGGGGTCACGACCACGCCGGTCTATTGCACTAAGATCGCCTCCAAACTCTGCCGAACCTATACGGATCGGCATGGGCTCAAAGACCTTTCCCGTGAGCTCCTCGGCGTTGATATGTCGAAGCAACAACAATCCTCCGATTGGGGTGCTGAGACTTTGTCGAAAGCCCAGATTGACTATGCGGCTTCGGATGTCCTGCATTTGCACGCCTTGAGAGAAAAATTAGAGGTCATGCTAGCCCGTGAGGGCCGCAGTGAGATGGCTCAGAAATGCTTTGATTTTCTCCCCACCCGGGCGGCACTCGACCTCGCAGGATGGCCCGAAACTGATATTTTCGCCCATTCATGACCCCAAGCTAGGCAAATTGGGGGCAAACCAGCTATTCCCCTTGAATCCAGGCCGCTGGAGCGCGACACTATAAGGTGTGGGGAAAAGTCCAAATCGAGCCCCTTCTGGCCCGACTGGATCAAGAAACAAAGGAATGACACTGAATGAGCGCCGCCATCACAAATAATGGCGAGGAAACCCCAGCGCGAGGCCAACCGATTACCGGCCGCCGCGCCTTGGATAGTCTACCGACAAAGTCGCGGACTACCGGTGACGAAGCGCTCGCACGCTCGCGCCTGGTTAAGCGATTGCGGGTCATTCTCCCGGTTTCTGGATTGCTGCTTGCCGTAGTGTTTTTGCTCAACACCGGAGCTGATCAGCCAGACGATATATTTTTGGACGACCTCAAAGACATTTCAGCAAGCGCTGGCGACCGGCGCATGGCCAATCCACGGTTCGCCGGCGTTGACGACAAAGGCAAGCCATTCGAAATTACGGCAGCATCAGCGCTGCAAACGCCAGCAGATCAAAACCTCGTCGAATTGGAATCCCCCCGTGCGGTTCAAGGGGATGGCGACGCGACCACCGTGGTCACCGCTGACAAGGGTCTTTATCAGTCCAAAGCCAACCTGTTGGAACTGACCGACAATGTGACCCTCGCCCACGATATTGGCGCTGACACTTATGTGTTGCGTACGCCTGACGCGACGATTTCAATCAAAGACGAAGTTGTCACCAGCAATAATGGGATCAACGGTGAAAGTAATGATGGTAGCGCGCTTCGCGCTGACCGAATGAAATCATACAATAGCGAAGGCCGGGTCGTCTTCGAAGGTAATGTTCGTATGCGTATCTACCCAAAATCGAGTCAGGAAAACGCGAATGCATCGACCGATGGCGCGCCCGACCCCAACGAGGAAACTTCCCAATAGCCATGATTAAAATTTTATCTATTGCGTCTGCAATCACCCTCGCCAGTCTGGTTGCCACGTCTACTCAAGCCCAGTTGGTTGCCGAAAGTGACCAACCAATCGACATTACCGGTGACACGGCTGAGTTTCAGGACAATTTGGCAGTTTGGACCGGCAATGTCCGGGTACTTCAGGGTGAAGGCATTTTAACCACAGATCGCCTTGAGGCCGATCTTTCGGAAGAAGGCGATTTTGACGATATCCGTGCCATCGGATCCGTTCGCTATTCCAATGGCAATGAAGCGATTACCGGAGAGCGGGCGTTATTTGACAATGTCGCGCGCACAATCACGATCACGGAAAACGTGATTGTCACACAAGGTAAACAAGTTATGTCTGCGGGGGCTGTGACTTATTGGATCGATACCGGAAAAGTGAAGTTTTTGCCGGAACCAGGCCGCCGGATCCGTGGTATTTTCTACACCGGCTCAGATGAAGACGAGACCTGAAGTTTAAAGTTTTAATTTCACCGAAATTTAAAGAGAGGCGCCCTTAATGAGTAACGATATGGAAGCGACCCCAAATACCCCGGCAACCGTCAAAAAAACGGCAGCCTCCAAGCGACTGAAAGCAACAGTCGTTGAGGGTGGTGGTGCGTTAAGCGCCGAAAATTTGGGCAAATCGTTTAAGCGGCGGCCTGTGGTGCGCGGCGTTTCCATGAGCGTCAAACGCGGCGAAGTGGTTGGCCTGCTCGGCCCCAATGGTGCCGGTAAGACCACCTGTTTTTATATGATCACGGGACTCATCCCTGCCGATCGCGGTAAAATCTCTATCGACGGTCACGACGTCACTGATCTACCGATGTATCAACGGGCACGCCTTGGGGTCGGTTACCTCCCCCAGGAAGCATCGATTTTTCGGGGCCTTTCGGTCGAACAAAATCTGCGCGCCGTGGTCGAGCTTGTTGAAAAAAACAAAGACAAGCAGCAAGTCATCATCGATGATTTGCTGAACGAATTTCACATCACTCACTTGCGCGGTGCCTCTGCCCTAGCACTATCGGGTGGTGAACGACGTCGTGTTGAAATTGCGCGTGCGCTTGCCACAGCACCATCATTCATGCTGCTCGATGAGCCATTTGCCGGCATCGATCCGCTAGCGATCTCAGATATTCGCGAACTCGTTTCACATCTCAAAGAACGTGGCCTTGGTGTTTTGATCACTGACCACAATGTTCGAGAAACACTCGATATCATCGATCGTGCATATATTATTCACGAAGGCGAAGTATTAATCGAAGGGGCGCCTGGCGACATCGTCGGCGATAAAGACGTTCGCAGAGTTTATCTCGGCGACCGCTTTCAAATGTAAGGTCCGGGGGGATTTGTGGCGTTAGCACCGAAGCTTGAATTTAGACAATCGCAACAGCTGGTCATGACGCCGCAATTGCAACAGGCAATTAAGCTGTTGCAATTATCAAACCTTGAATTGGCTGAATTTGTTGAGCAACAGCTTGAGGAAAACCCATTCCTCGAACGCAATGAAACCAGCCCTGACGGACCATCCGAACGCCGTGGCGAGAAAGAAGAAGCCACGCCTGAAGAAACGGGTCCACGCAAAGAGGTCGACCTCACAGACGCCAACAGCACAACAGACGCGCGCGATTCCCTCGACGTTGAATATGAAGACGTCAACCCAGGCGATTCCGGCAGTGATGCGGCACCAAGCGATTACAGCACCAATGATTGGGCGAGTGCGAGCAGCAGTGGCGGCAGTTTTGATGGCGGCGACCGCGAATTTGGCGCAACGCTGAGCAAACAAATTTCCCTCGCGGAACATCTGACGGAACAACTACAAGTCGCGACCCGTGACCCCATTCAATTGCTCATTGGTGCCTATTTGGTCGACCTGATCGACGAGGCTGGGTATTTGCGAGACACGCTCGAAGATGTTGCTGAAAGGCTGGGTGCGGATCTTCCTGATGTAGAAAAAACCCATGCATTAATTACATCATTTGAACCTATCGGCGTTGGTGCCCGCGATTTGAAAGAGTGCCTGACATTGCAGCTCATTGAAGCGGATCGCTTTGATCCAACGATGCAAGCGTTCATTGAGAATATCGAATTGCTGGCACAAGGCGATCTAAAGGGTTTGGTAAAATTCACCGAGGCTAGCGAAGAAGACGTTCGCGATATGATTGCGGAAGTTCGTGCGCTAACACCAAAGCCAGGTTACGCGTATGGCGGCGGAACGGTTCAGGCCGTTGCTCCAGATGTGTTCATTCGCAAATCACAAGATGGCGGTTGGAAGGTTGAGCTGAACAGCGAGACCCTACCCCGCGTCTTGGTCAACCAAACTTACTACGCAGAGATTTCGACGGCAAAAAGCGACGAAAAAGATAAAACCTATGTCACTGAACAATTCACCAGTGCGAATTGGTTGGTTAAAAGCTTAGATCAACGCGCGCGCACAATTTTGAAAGTCGCCAGTGAAATCGTTCGACAGCAAGATGCGTTTTTTGTTCACGGCGTAAAACATCTGCGCCCACTGAATTTGAAAGTCGTCGCCGACGCAATCGAAATGCACGAATCGACGGTCTCGCGCGTTACGTCCAATAAATATATGGCCACACCGCGCGGTCTATTTGAGTTGAAGTACTTTTTTACCGCCTCCATCGCTTCCACAACCGGCGGCGAGGCCCATTCTGCAGAGGCCGTCCGGCAGCATATTCGCGACCTAATCGAGGCAGAAACCAAGGACTCAGTCTTGTCTGACGACAAGATTGTTGAGACATTGCAAAAGGAAGGCATTGAGATCGCTCGCCGCACTGTCGCTAAGTACCGGGAAACATTGAATATTCCTTCCTCAGTTCAGCGCCGACGCGCGATGTTGCAAAGCGCGATATAACCCTTTAATTCGCGCGCCTTCGGCCAATATAAAGTTCGTAGGTCTGCATGGCGCAGATTGCGACGATGAGGAGGCTCAATGGATATTCAAGTCAGCGGAAAAAACATGGAACTCGGCGATGCCCTGCAAATCCATGTCACTGAAAAGCTGGCAGACGGCGTGCGCAAATATTTTGATCGCAGCGCCGAAGCATCGGTTACTTTTGCCAAAGAACGCCATCTCATAGGCTGCGATGTCACTGCACATTTAGCATCTGGGGTTTTCCTCGCCGCTCATGGCGAAGGCGGAGACGCCTATGGGGCCTTTGATGAGAGCCTGGCGAAACTCGAAAAGCGCATTCGTCGCTATAAACGCCGTCTGAAAAACCACCATGCGACTGGTAAGCAGCCATTACCGGCCGAAATGGCCTCATACTTCCTTCTGGAGCCGTTTAAGGAAGAAAGCGATGAACAGGCCGCCGCCAATGATAGCAGTGACCCTGACCCGATTATTGTCGCTGAAAGCGAAACCGCATTGCGTGAGATGACCGTTGGGGCGGCCGTCATGCAGCTTGATATTGCCGAGCAACCTGCGGTTGTATTTAAGAACGCTGCACACGGCAGAATCAATGTTGTGTATCGGCGCCGGGACGGCCATATAGGCTGGATTGACCCAGCTTCGCCTGATTAGAGTTCCACTTTGGCCCTGGTGCCATTATGGGACAAAAATCTGTCGGGTATTTTGGTAAGGTAACGGCAAGTACCGCGGATTATAATAACGAACAGTAGACTTGATCGAATTGACGTTTGGGCCTGCGAAAAGCGATACGTGCCGCAGTAAGAGTTATGTGAGTGTGATGGGATTAAATGATCTTTTGAGCCCGAAGGGCGTCATCTACAATTTGAAAGTTCGGTGTAAACGTGAAGCGCTTCAAGCGCTGGCGGAACGCGCTGGCGATTTTATTGGCGAACAGCCGTCAGACATTTTGGCGACCTTGCTTGAACGTGAGCAATTGGGTTCCACTGGGGTTGGTGAAGGTGCCGCAATTCCACACGGGAAGATTGCGGGCCTTGGTCAGATCACTGGCTTTTTAGCCCAGCTTGAAACGCCGGTGAATTTCGACGCACTAGACGATCAGCCTGTTGATCTCATTTTCTTGTTGCTCGCACCTGAAAACGCCACGGCCGCGCATCTAAAAGCCCTCGCCCGTGTCGCACGCCTGTTGAAAGATAGTGATTCTTGTGCGGCCCTTCGTGGCGCGGATTCAGCTGAGGCGTTATTTGCTATTGCTGCAGCCGATCGCAAACATCACGCAGCCTAAATTCTGCGGTCTTGAATTCAAATTTTTGAGAATTGATCGTCAGTGGTCGCGGACACTAAGGGTCTAGTGAACGCTCACCGGATTCATTTCATGTTGACGGGCCGCTGCAAAAGCGAGCTCACGATCACCGACCAACGCAATACGTTCACCACTGGCTGAATGGACAGAGTAAAGCGTTGCGCCATCCTCAATGTCGAACTCGACATCACCATATTCGTCAGTGATATCATCCATCACATCGCGCGCGACAACAGTGCGAATATAGACAAGCTTACGCCCACCCAATTCCGCTAATTCGCGGGCGGTAATAGACTCATTCGCCGCAGTGAATTCCATTGTGTCGTCCTTTGGGGTCGCCATTTGGTGAAGCGTTCCTCTTAATCATCCATTCGTTCGTTCAACTTGCACGATATTGGCTAGCAAACAGTGAACGTTATTGAAGTAACGCGATTTGGGCTTCGATTTTTTTCACCTGCAACCAACGAATATCTATGCCAACTATGTAAGGATAGAGAATAACAATGCAATGGTCGGTTGAACTTGGAAATTGTTGCGGGAACTGATCATTTCAGAATTTTTTTTAACAAAAGGTGACAAAAATCCCATTGATGCTAACTAATTTTTTAGGATTGTTGTCCTAATATTTTTTCATACAATGCTGGATCCACATTCCCTCCCGAGATTGTGATCGCGGTTGTTTTCCCTTTTCCGTCAAATTTGCCCGACAAGATTGCAGCGAGGGCAACAGCACCGCCCGGTTCAGCAACGATCTTCAAATATTTAAATGCAAAAATCATCGCCTGACCGACTTCGGCTTCGGTAACATTCACGCCCCCGCGCACTAATTTTTGCATGATTGGAAATGTCAGCCGCCCCGGTGTCGGGGTCGCGATCGCATCGCAGATCGTACGCTGTGAAATATCGATCGACACATGTTCACCTTTTTGGATCGACAACCAAGTGTCATCAAACCCTTCCGGCTCAGCAATCCACATTTGCGTCTTCGGCGACATGTCATCCACAATGGTGGCACAACCACTCGTCAGCCCGCCGCCGCCGCAGCAAACGATGAAAGCATCAAGTTCGGTACCCATTGCCCGTGCATCTTCAACGGTTTCCAAGCCGAGCGTGCCCTGACCTTCCATAATGTCGGGATGATCAAATGATGGTGCCAAGGCCATCTTAGTTTTTTCGACAATTGGCTTGGCAATCGTCTCCCTGTCTTCGCTATAGCGATCATAGAAAATGATCTCCGCCCCAAAGGCGCGCACCTGTTCGATTTTCAACGCTGGCGTATCTTCAGGCATGATGATCGTTGCTTGCGTGCCAAAATGACGGGCAGCACGGGCAATCCCTTGGGCATGGTTACCTGAAGACCATGCGAGAACACCGCGTTCGCGTTCCGCCGCCGAGAGTTGTGATATCAGATTGAAGGCCCCGCGAAATTTGAAAGAGCCGCCAATTTGCAATGGCTCCGCTTTGACCAGAACGCGCCCACCCACGGCATCGTTTAGAAACTTATTCTCGATAAGCGGCGTGCGGATCGCATGACCTTTTATACGTTCAGCGGCACGGCGCACGCCGTCTGCTGTGACCGGGCGTGCATCAATATTATTCGACATCTCAACTATTCCATTTTGTTTTTTGGATTTGAATGATCTTTCATTGCCTGAAAATTGGGGCAATTCAATAGCGATCAAAAGGCAATAAAATTATGCGCAGCCAGGTGCCGGCTCCCATAGCTCTATGGGTGTACCCGCAGGGTCTTGTATGCGGGCGAACTTTCCAATTTCAGGCATTTCCCACTCGGCGCGCGTTTCAACCGCGATGCCTTTACCCGTCAATTTTACGATCAAGCCATCAAGGTCTTTCACCCTCAGATTGATCATCCATTGCTGGTCTTTGTCGCCAAAATAGTCAGTCTCCGCCTTGAATGGAGCAAAAACTGTTGGGCCCGCTTCCTGGGACCAGAAATTTTCACCACCAATATCAATCTCTAAATGTTCTTTATACCACGCAACAACCGATTTGGGGTCTACGGCCCGAAAGAACACGCCGCCGATGCCTGTTACGTGTGACATTTTCTTATCCTTCCATTAGCTGGCCTGCAAAGACCAGCAGCACGATGCCAAAGATGATTCTGTAAATCACAAATGGCGTGAAGCTCATCCGTTGCGTAAGTTGCATCAGAAAAGAGATCGCTGCAAATGCTGCCAGGAAAGATAAGAACGCGACAATTGCGGCGCTGGTCATATCCGCTTCCGCACCGTCCTGGATCAAGGAGATACCTGCAAAAAACCCGAGGGCCAAAATCGTTGGGATCGCTAGCAACATTGAAAACCGTGCGGCCTCAGGCCGGGTCCAACCAAGGTAGCGTGCAGCCGTCATCGTAATGCCAGAGCGCGACACGCCAGGGATCAGTGCCACCATTTGCGAGGCACCAATAATCATCGCCTCGCGCCAACCAATACGATCAAGGCCGTCTTTCTCTGCTGGCGCGCGGTCTGCATGCCACAACAATATACCAAAGATGATGCTCACCCATCCGATCACTACCGGGGATCGCAAAGCATCAGTCCAATCGAACAGCACGAATACCGCAGCGAGCGATAAGATCGGTATCGTCGCACCGGCGATATAGAGGAATAGTTTGCGATCATCGCTGGCACGAAACTGCACCGTATCTAGACCGCCCCTGAATAACATTGCTGTCTCGCGTCGGAAATAGAGAAGCACCGCACCGAGCGATCCCACATGGGCTGCAATGTCGATCAACGGGCCCTGATCCGCCCAGCCATCAACCGCGAGCGGTGCAAGGATCAAATGGGCAGAAGACGAGATCGGCAAGAACTCAGTAATACCCTGGATAATCGCTAGGACGATCAGTTGAATTAACGGCACAAGCATCTCTCACGGCAACAAGGAAAGACCCGACCTAACCCTGTTTTGTAACGAATGAAAACCCAAATGGTTGAGCGTGTGAGGTTTGGTAGAGTGGCGCAGGCCTTCAACGGACATCTATAGAAATGTATGGCCGTTTTCGGTCCTCAAAATGGCCAGTTCGGACAAACTTGTGTGACTCTTATAAAGCCATTCAAAATCCTCTATACACACCAGCGCAATATAAGGGGAAATAGCTTGCTACTTCGGCGCATCACAGAACATGTCAAAGCCCAAAACTGGACAGCGGTCGCACTCGATTTTTTCATTGTTGTTGTGGGCATTCTGATTGCGTTTCAGATCACCAATTGGAATGAGACACGCAATGATCGTGCATTGGAACGGGAATATCTGGCACTCCTGGCTCAAGATATAAAAACTATCGAAGAAACACTTGGTGCTCAGATTGCCCATGAAGACGCTATTTCTGACGCGGCTAAACACGCATTAGTTTTGATCAATGATCGCAGCCAAAACCAAGATGCCTTGGCTGTCGGCCATGCATTGATGGGGATTTGGGGGCGGATGACATTGTCCATTGATAGCCCGACATTTACGGAACTAAAGAGCGCGGGCCGCCTGACAATCATTTCAGATACAGACATTAGAAACCGGCTTATTGCCTATTTCGATAAATTACCGCGTACCGAACGCATCGTTGAAAAGAACAACGAATTTTTTGTCGAACATTACACCGGTTTTTTGCGCGACAGTGGGATCGGCTTCATTCCAGCACCAAGCGCTGATTGTGACACTGCCGACTATTCTGAAATGTGCGTGTATGGCGGCTTGCTCACAGATGTCGTCGGTGGCGAGACCACCCACAGTGCGGAACAGGTTTTATCTGCACCATCTGATGACCCGATATGGACACAATTGCGCTCCCAAATCGCCTATCGCACACTTGCTGCCATTGCTAACAGCCGTAACGCCAGTGCGGCGCTGACTGAAACGCGGGAGATATCAGCGCTGATTGAAGGCGCTGATTAACCCGCCCCTGCAAAGCAACTTCAAGGCTGCTTCACGGTTTTGATGGCTTCATTCAATCGACCCTTCAACGTCTGCTGATCAAGGTAAGAGCCATCTAGAATAACTGCGTCGGGTGCGCCGAGCACAGCCAAATCCGCGAGCGGGTTTGACGCAAGAAGAACTGCATTAGATTTGCGTCCTTTTTCCAAAAACCCTGACTGTTCAAATCCCGGCACTGATTTAGCAGGGATTGCTGTTGCGGTACGCAACGCCTCAAAAGGCGATAGCCCGGCTTCGACCAGCAAGTCCAATTCATCCAGCAATCCATAGCCAGGCACAATCATCGGATTTATTGCGTCTGACCCTGCAAGCAGTGGCACGCCCGCATCATATAATGGTCTTACGAGATCGCTGGTTTTTTGTGCGAGGTCGTCAAAAAACTCAACCGGTGCCCCTTCCCGCAAATATGGATTGTTCGGTTTTAACCAAAAAGCATTTGTGAGCAGAGGATGCATCACCTGCATCTCCTCACGGGCGACAAGGCTATCATAATTTTTAATCTGCTCGGCAATATTCGGCATCACGCCAATTGCCGTTGAGACATAACAGCCACATTCGACAAGCATTTCCGCGAGGTTTTCAATCGCCAGCTCATCAGAAATGCGCAAAGCAAATTCATCGAGATGGGCAAATCCGACTTGCCCTGACGACAGTAACGCGTCGAGCCCCGCCGCTGCTTGGGTGACATGACCATCCACATGCATTCCAACGAGGTGCGCTTCCTCAATGACGGCTTCGTAAACTGGTAGGCTGAGATTGCGGCGGATCTTGATAAAATCATATCCTGCCTCCGCATAGTCGCGAATGGCAGCCCGCGCAGCGCTTGGATCGTCAACGATGCGGGTGACCGGTTCGGGTAAAACAGGCGGCGTTGCCGATAACATCGGACTTGCCACAACTAGATGCGGTGCACGATCGCTGTGACCAACGGATTCACGATATGCCAACAGATCTGGCGAACCCGACAATATGCGTATTCCGGTGATGCTGTTGACGAGATAAGGCGTTAACAAAATATCGTATGGTAGAGTTTCGGTCGGGAGACCAAACCCTTGTTGAAATGCCGTATTTTCCACGTGGGTGTGCAGATCGTTTAGTCCGGGCATTAGGTATCGGTTTTTGCCATCGACAATACGATCACATGCAACGGCACCGGTCCCTTTTTTCGAAATCTCAATAATCTCGGATTGCCCGAACAAAACGGTCTGGCCGGATATCACGAGATTATCTGTCATCGGGATGACATTTACATTCGTAACCGCGAGGACACATTCTTTGTATTCGTGTTGCAATTGGTGTTCTTGGTTAGTTGGCGCACTGCTTTGACAAGCGGTAACCCCAAAGCAAATGATTGCTGCAGCGCGAAGAAGACAGGACATATTTTTCAACCTTGTGTTCGAATTATCGGCGAATTAGGCTTCCAAGAATGACTGTTAAATCACTATGTTGCGCTCCATATCGCGATATGGGCCCTGTTTTTGAGCCCCCGAAAACGAACGTGAAGTTGCAATGACCCCATTCGAGTTATTTCGAACTTTGCTTGAGGCGGTGATCACCGGGCAAATGGGCCTGGTTGCGATCTACCTCTTTTCGACAGGTGAACGGCGTCCGGTTCGATTGGCACTAGCAAGCCTTGCGGCTATTTTCGCCTTGGTGTCCATCATTAACGCGGTAACAAGTATAGGGCTTCTCACCTGGTTTCGCTCGGTAAACCTCGTGCTCGAATTAATGATGGGGCCGACCATCTATCTTTTTGTTCAACAAGTTCGCGACGCCCCCACAACCATAACGTGGCGCTCGCTCGGTCATCTTTTTCCACTTATTCTTGGGCCCCTCCTTCTTATGGGGCTTGCCGTCATGCCCGTAGACGCAATTGTCATAGCTGTTCACGGCAGCTACGCGGTCGCTACAGTCTTTTCTGTTGTGGGCAAGAGGCAACTTTATCGACAACATGGATTATTCAGGTTTGTCGTTTTGTTTGCCGGGTTCTTTGTTAGTCTTGTTTTGTTTCGTATGACCATTTCAATGGAAACAAGCCTCGGGCGCGACTTTAGAATGAGCGGCAGTTACATCGCAATCTTAGTGGCCATGTTAGCCTTGTCGATCGCCATCATACTTACCGCTCTGCGCAATCCGAATATTTTAGCCACCTCACAAGCGTTCACTAAATATGCGGCGTCTACCGTAACGGATGGTGAAATTAGTCTGATTTTGGAGCGATTGGATCGTCTTCTTGGCGAGGAAAAACTCTTCCAAAACCCAAACTTGAGTTTAACAGACATCGCGGCACGCATCGGTGCACCAGCAAAACATGTTTCCCAAGCTGTCAACGATAAACGCGGCATCAGCGTGCCCGCATTGATAAATTTAAGGCGTGTTGAATATGCAGCACACGAATTGATGGATAGCGCTAAACCGAAAATGACGGTTACGGAGATTATGACTAATGCTGGATTTGGTTCAAAAAGCGCTTTTCAGCGAGAATTTCAGAGGCGTTATAGCATGCCTCCAAGCGAGTATCGTCAACGAAACCGAGCACAATAAGTGTCAGATCGTCCAACGCTTACTGGTTGGCAGCTACCTTTGGGGCCGCGCTTTCACTAAGGCTAAGGGCGCCAATTTTAGCCGCTAACAAATCACGATCAAAAGGTTTGAGAACGTGGTGCGCAGCACCGGCAGCTTTGGCGAGCATAAACTGCTGTGGATCATTTTCTGTCGCTGACAAAATGATTTCCGGTTTGAACTCCGGGTCAAACTCTGCTGACGCTTTTAGAAAATCAAGCGCGCCCATCGATGGCAGATCCCAATCGAGTAAAACCAATGCGGGCTTCTCGTTGCGGCAATATTCAATCGCTGCGGCGGCATCGGCCGCCTCCCCGGTTTTAAAGCCAAGGTCAGCAACGATCCGTATCGCAATCTCTCGAATTACGCTGGAGTCATCAACGATAAGACAGGTTTTTTGCGCGCTCATACCAGGCTCCGTTTGGCCGCGGCTCACGAGATGGCGGCGACAATGGTTGGTGCCTGATTTTGCCCGTTTTGCGTTATCCAAGCGTTAATATTTGCCCCATCCAGGGCCGGATTAACCGCCAAATGACGCCTTAAACTCGACCTTTTCATCGTCTTTAGACGCTGAAATATGCCCACCACGTTCCTCAGCCAACTTTAAGGCGATCAGCGCTGGCATAAATTTCGGAGCGATATCTTTTGATTCACCGCGCAGAGCACTTACGAGATCGTCTTGCAAAATGACCTTTTTGCCAGTCGCGGTAATGGAGAAATTTTGAACATCGCCAGAAATCTGGACGACGCCGCCACGAGGTACACAATCAGCCGCAGCATAAGCCAAAATGAGGATCACTTTGACATTTTCTTTGTCGGCAAAATCGCCCGCAATTTGCCAATCAAGCTCTGGTTTCACAGTTTCAAAAAGATCGACCAACACCTTTTGTGCGTCTTCAAGGCCAATTTGAGCCCCGAAACCACCCGCTGCGCCATAGGCAAGCCGCGCATAGGTTAAGAGCGCAATGGCCTTGCCCGCACCGGACCGAATCAGATCAAGAGCGGCCTCTTGCATCGTTCCATCCATGGTTGGATCGTCCAATACCTCCAAGCCAGAGCCGATCGCCCCGACAGGATTAATCAAATCGTGGCAAATGCGCGATGACAGCAAGGCCGACATGGCCGTTGCATCAAGCGTTTCGTCAATTTTGGGTTGATCGACAGACTGTTCGGTTTCGCGGGCTTCTTGCATGAGCTGGGGAGTCTCCAAATTCGAAACCGCGAGTATCGCAGATTCGTTTCGAAAACCGGCCCCCTAAAAATAAATTTTTAGACTTCGACCCAGTTACCGTTTTGATTGCGCACACAATGCCCAGATCTGGCTTGGCGAATCAGCTTTTCTGCCGTCAGCGCAGCGGTCACCTCTACGGAAACGCCGTTTTTGCGCGCCAAGTTTGCATAGGCGGATTTTCGCTGCTGGTTGATGTCACGCACTTCACGTCGCAAAGCGCTGCTCGCATTTGCGCCAGGCACAAACCCAAGATAGCCGTCTGCTTGTTCACCGACAATACATTCGCTCTTTGCCTGCTCGACAATCGCGCTCGCGGCTGTAACTGGTGTTGTTGTCACGACAAGCGCCATAGCAAGTAGGCCTACCGCCACTGCACCAATAAAAAATCGCTTCATTGAGTCCTCCACTTCGGCACCTAACTAGAAAATATCCGGATTACCACTAATCAGATCCTCGATCTCGCGATCAAGTTTAACGCGAACTTCCTGATCAATCTTTACATTGAGATTGACTTCAATCGGCTTGTCACCGCCCTCGAGCTTTACTGTTCCACAGCCGGCCAAGGCCACGACCGCAATAACAGGGAGGAATACCGTCAGTTTTTCCCGCGCAATTTGGACCATCATTTTCGCCCCTATAACCTAACCGTCTTATCAATGAATCGTTTTTACTCCTTACTGTCTACCCTTTTATTGGGCGGTTTGGGCCAAATATTGACGAAATAAGGAGACTTTTGCCTTGATTGGCTTTTATTCCCGATTGCGTAGCGCTTCCTGGATCTGCAGCTCGATGCTTTGTGACATATTTGCTTGGTTCAAAAGCTCTAGCAAAGCAGCGTCGAGATTGATGCGATAGATCACCGGAACCCGTAGATTTTGTTCCCTGAGTGATATCGCCCCCGTGCCTTCAAATTTCAATTGAAACTGAAGGCGTCCATCGAGCGGGCCATCAATCGCGACGCCTAAATCGTCAAATCGTAGATCGCGCAAAAGATCGAATGCAATTTGTGCATCTTGCCCAGCCGCAGACGCTTGTTCGCCCGCTTGACCTTGGTAACGGATTGCCCCTGATCCATTCGATTGTAAAAAACCGTTTTCTATACTCGCTTTGCCATCTTGCACAACGAGCGGCAAAACTCCGCTTAGAATCCCGTCACCGGAAAGCCCATCGACATCCGCATAATCGAGAACAAGCGACAGATCGACATTGTCCGCACGCAGTGGCGCAACCGCTTCACCGCCTGATAGGGATGCGCGCGCGTCGTAAACACCGAGTCTCCCGCCAAACCAGGGAAACTCAGCCTGTTCAATATGCAAGGTTTCGTCT
>JAJFGD010000125.1 GCA_021776315.1 Hyphococcus sp.
GAATTCGAATGATCCGCTCTTCGGGAAGGCCGGCAATTTTTCGCCAAAGATCAAAGGCCTCGTCATCGGTATGATAGACAGTGACGGTTAGACGGTCGGCGGGTAACCCGAAATCCTTGTGTACAAGGGTCCATGCAGACTCAATTGCATCTTCCTTAAAGTAATCACCAAAGGAAAAATTCCCGAGCATTTCAAAGAATGTATGATGTCGCGCCGTATACCCTACATTGTCGAGGTCATTGTGCTTGCCACCAGCACGCACACATTTTTGTGATGACGCTGCGCGCACATAATCACGGGTCTCAGCGCCCGTAAAAATATTCTTGAACGGCACCATGCCGGCATTGACGAACATCAATGTGGGATCGTTTTGAGGTACCAAGGGGGCCGAAGGCACCACCATGTGATCGCGAGCCGCGAAGAACTCAAGAAACCGTGATCGTATGTCTTTCAGCGACGCCATTGTATCAGGCCCATCTAGCAATTAATTTCAACAGAACGAATGCGCCGCCCCAAAGGAGCAAGCGCATTGAAAAGTCTTAGGCTGATGGGCCTCATCCGTCTAGGCGAGTGAGCGTCACCTCGACCAAGATCTCGATATCAGGTCATGCAGAAAAAATTCAGTTTATTGCCATCAAGGTCGCGGAAATAGCCCGCATAAAAACTATCGCCGCGCGGGCCAGCCGGCCCCTCATCTTTGGCACCCAGCTCGATCGCCTTGTTATAGAGCCGATCGACCATTTCGGGTTTATCACAGGCAATGGCGATCATAACGCCATTACCAACACTCGCAGGCTGTCCGTCATTCGGCTTAATAACGGACACGCCCGGCTGACCTGGCCCGGTATTCCAAGCGACAAAGCTGTCGCTTTCCATCATGCGCTTGGCCCCCATTTCGGCCAATAACGCATCATAAAATGTCGCCGCCTTTTCGACATCATTTGACCCCAACGTCACATACCCAATCATCTATATCTCCCAATTACGTTGAAGCGAGCAGCGTTCAGGATGCTTCCGCCGCATCCACGTCATCACCGTCTTTATCATTTTCGCCGGTCAGCATTTCATCGGCAACAAGGCCGGCGTTTTGACGAATAGCATGCTCAATCTCTGCCGCCATTTCCGGGTGGTCGCGCATAAACTGCTTTGCATTTTCACGCCCCTGACCAATCCGTTCGGAATTATATGAAAACCAAGAACCCGACTTTTCAACCACATCAGCCTTTACGCCGAGGTCAATCAGCTCCCCCATTTTGGAGACACCTTCACCATACATAATATCGAATTCCACCTGCTTAAACGGCGGTGCCACTTTGTTTTTAACCACTTTGACACGTGTTTGGTTCCCCACGACCTCATCTGCCTTTTTGATAGCCCCAATACGGCGGATATCGAGACGCACAGAGGAATAAAACTTTAGCGCATTACCGCCTGTTGTCGTTTCCGGCGACCCAAACATGACACCGATTTTCATCCGAATTTGGTTGATAAAAATTACCAATGTATTTGATTTTGAAATTGACCCCGTGAGCTTGCGAAGGGCTTGGCTCATCAAGCGGGCCTGCAGACCCGGCAAGCTATCGCCCATCTCCCCCTCAAGCTCGGCCCGCGGTGTCAGCGCTGCAACGGAATCAACAATCAAAACGTCGATGGCCCCAGACCGCACTAGCGTATCGGCAATTTCCAAAGCCTGCTCGCCTGTATCTGGCTGTGAAATCAAAAGATCATCGAGATTGACCCCAAGCTTTTGCGCATAAATCGGGTCAAGCGCGTGTTCCGCATCCACAAATGCTGCTGTTCCACCAATTTTCTGGGCCTCGGCCGCAACATGCAAGGCCAAGGTTGTTTTGCCAGAGCTTTCTGGGCCGTAAATTTCAATGACACGCCCTTTTGGCAGACCACCAATCCCAAGTGCAATATCAAGACCAAGGGAGCCAGTGGAAATCGCTTCGATATCAACAACTTCGCGATCACCCAATCGCATCAACGACCCTTTACCAAAGGCTTTGTCGATTTGTGAGATTGCTGATTCTAGCGCTTTAGATTTATCCACGTTGCCCGTCTCCACCAATTTTAGACCGCCTCTGGCCATCGTCGTCTCCCTTGTGTCACAGGGCGTGTCCCTGTCAATGAAGCCCGTATGTACTCTTTTTGTTCCAATATTGCAACTACACATAAGGCATTGATTGATCACGATTTTGTTAGTTTGTTCTTTTTTTGTCTATCGCGCGATCAGAAAAACTAGAGACCGCTTGGAGGACCATGATCACTTAACGATTCGTATGATGGTGCGCCTTCAAAAACTGCGCATTTGCGCCTATTTGATCACCCTGCTGTCAGGGATTGTGGTGGCGGCTGGCGCTCGCCTTTCTTTTCCACGGTTCACAGATGCAATATTTAGGTCACTATGCATTCGGCACACGCCGTTTCTCGTTGCTATATAAAGTGGAATTGAAAACATCATGGGTCGCATACTTTTCTTTCTCGTCGCACTTGTCGCCGTCATTCTGGCTGTTTTGGTTGTTGCACCTGGTGTCGTGCCAGTGGCCGCTTACAAATCGCAGATCGAAACAGCGGCGTCGGAATCGCTGGGGCGTGAAGTCACATTTAGTGACAATCTGACATTTCGCATTCTTCCGCGCACTGCATTTCACGTTGAAGACCTGACGATTTCTAATGAGGATGGTTTTGACGGAGCATACCTCGCACAAGTGGAAGAAGCGGATATCGGCTTTAAGCTGTTGCCGTTCATTTCATCACGCAGCGTTGAAATTGATCAATTTGTCTTAAGCCGACCAAACATCAACTTGATCCGGCAACAGAACGGCATGGTAAATTGGGACCTCACTAGCCCAACGACAACAGAACAAAACACGCAAACCGATAATGACCCGAACCTCCGCGACATTCGCCTTGGTGACGTTCGTATCGTTGACGGTAGTGCGAACTTTACAGATGGTGTTGCGGGAAAAACCTATGTTGCAAGCGACATTGACCTCCAGATCATTTTGACCAGCTTGGCGGAACCTCTCGAATTGAAAGGGGCGATGTCATTTCAAGATGAACCAACAACGGTCGACATCGTATTGTCTAACCTTGCAGACATAATGGATAACAAACCCAGCAATCTAAAACTTGACCTCCAGATTGGCGATGCCGTGGCGGGCGCAGACCTAACACTCGAAACCGCTGACACGCTTCGGTATAGTGGTCCAGTTCAATTTAACGCACCAGACCTGCCTGCTTTCGCAGCATTGGTCGGTACAGAAATTGCCGATGCTCCGGGTTTTGATGAACTTGCCCTATCCGGCGACATTGACGGCGGCACACAATCATTTCGACTGTCGGATGCAAACATAAAGTTTGACGATATTGACGCACAAGGCGTGTTATCGCTCAATTGGGCGGGAGCAAAACCATTTGCCAATGGCGTACTATCCACTGACGAGCTAGACTTGCGACGCTACCTCCCTCCGCCAGCACAAGCCGCGACAGGTTTTCCGGAATGGTCAACGGCCCCGCTAGACTTTAGTGGCCTGCGCAATATTGATGCGGAATTTGATATTTCGACCGCCGCGATTTTCTTGAATGATCTAAAGATCGGTGAAAGCCGACTAAAAATGATCCTCACAAATGGCCGCATGACGGCCGACATCCCGGAGCTCTCGATGTATGGCGGGCAAGGGTCCGGCCGTCTCGTAGTCAATGCCCGTGGCAGTGCCCCAACATTTTCCGGAAATTTCGATATGGGTTCGGTTCAAGCTGAACCACTATCGCTAGATATTTTCAAGCATGACAATCTACTCGGCTTAGGGGCATTCCAGTTTGACTTCACGGCAAATGGCGCAAGCCAAGCCGCTATTATGTCTTCACTTGATGGCACCGGCGGCTTCGACCTTTCCAATGGCCTAATCAAAGGTGTCAATTTGAGCAAGATTGCACGCGCCGCGGCTGAATTGCGACAAGGATTTAATCCAGCGGCTTTGGCGACAATCGTTGCAACCGCGCGCGGCCCCGCAGAGGAAACGGATTTCTCTGAGTTTTTATCAGACTTCACAATCACTGACGGGCTTGTGAATGCACCGACCATTTCGCTCAATGGGCAATACCTCACTATGACGGGAAATGGGTCAGTGAACCTACCGGCACAAACGATAGATTTACGGCTTTCGCCACGCGCGACTGTTGCTCCTGACGGTACGGAGATTTCACGTTCCGTTTCTATACCTGTCCGGGTCGGTGGTACTTTTTCTCAACCAACAATTGGTCTCGACCCCGATGTTCTTACCCGTCTTTTAACTGAAAATGTGCTCCAACAGGTTCTAGGTGGTGGACGCAACAATTCAGCCGCTCCTGTAGAGGGCGAAGAAGTACCCCCGGAAGAAGAAGAAGAAGAAGCAACGCCTGAAGATGCGGCGGCGGACCTCATTAGAGGTATCTTCGACGGTCTGCGCAAAGATGATGAAGAGGCCCAACCAGACGAATAAAAAATGCCGCCTCCCAAGTTTTTGGAAGGCGGCATTATGATTTTTTGTTGGGAACTTTTGTTATTCGTGTGCGGCGGGATCGGGACAATCGGCTGACGCCTTGGGCCGACGCATTAGAAGTACGATCAATACGATTGCTAAGATCGGCGATCCCACAATAAACAAGGCCATTGCTACAGCGCCGCCGGCCGCGACGACACCAATAAGCGCACCAAGCAATCCAACAACAAGGCCAAACGCGGTTGCAATCAATCCAATGATAATGCCGGCCAAACCAGCAAAGCCTGCTGTGATTGCTTCTAATATCGTCAGCTGAGGGTCAGAATAGAAAAAAGCCCCTACTGACAACGCGGTGCCTAAAAATAAAATCAAAATAATGGGCGCAAAAAACCAGCCTGATCCACCGCCTCGTTTTACTTCGCCATAATCTGTAGTCGCCATTTTATTACCCGTTCGAGCGAAATTGCCGCCCGCCTTTTCTTGTGCATTTCCGGTTCATCAATAGAACTCTTTTACTGGTAATAATAATCCCCCTTTACGCCCTGGTTCGCAAGGCTACCTACCGCACTGCAACGGCGTTTCATCGAATGTTTGCAGCCTTCGCGCGGCTCTGCTAGGCGATTTGTCCGTCAACAAGGATTACCGCTGAAATGGGTTCGATTCGCAAAACTATGGCCACTAAATCGGCACCGCGTGCATGGCAACGAATGCTTTCCGGGCGCCGGCTTGACCTGTTGGATCCATCTCCCGTTGATATAGAAATAGATGATATCTCACACGGCCTAGCGCGAGTGGCACGTTGGAACGGGCAAACTGCTGGGCCACTCCCCTTTAATGTCGCGCAACATTCAATAATTGTTGAACAATTTTGTACTGAGTTGAAGCCTGGCTGGCCGGCAAAATGGCGTCTTGCAGCTTTGCTCCATGATGCACCTGAGTTTGTCATTGGCGATATGATATCACCTTTCAAAGCACAGCTGGGAAATGGCTACAAATCAATAGAACATCGGCTTCAACAGGCAATTCATTTGCGCTTTGGCTTACCACCGGACTTACCCATGACCATTGAAAAAACAATCAAACGTGCAGATCATGCTTCCGCATTTTTTGAGGCTACTCAACTGGCGGGGTTTGATGCGAACGAAGCACGCAACCTCTTTGGTGCCCCACGCGGTATCTCTCCAATCGCGATTAAAACGCTGACGGCCACCCAATCACAAATTGCGTTCAAAAGCCGGTTTAAGTCCTTACTTGATGCTTGTGACGGGGATGCCTAACCTAATTCCCAGTTCTACACATTTTCGCGATATCATCATTCTGTGAACATATAGGATAATAATTGACACTGTTTTGGACCCAACTTTTATGGTATGCCCCGTTGGATATTAAGAGGCCTGTCTCTGGAACTTGTACTCTTAATATGGCTTCGCTGTTACTTTCGATCGCAGTCGCGAAATACAAGACGAAATACAAATTGGGCTGACCGTAATTTGAGCGAGATAGTGCGTAGGTAGGCTAAATAATGATCATCGTTAGTTCACTCGACCTTGCAGAGGAAGCGTTCCGCCAGTATCGCCCGGCATATGTCGTCTCGATTTTGGATATTGATGAACCGACGATGCCATTGTTTGATTCAATACCCGCAAAAAACCATATCAAACTCATTGGAAACTCTGCTCGTAGTGACGAAAAAAACGGTGGCGGAAAAACAATTCGCTGTGAAAAGATACTCGACCTTGCCCATCGTTGGTGTCGAGAGGACGAAAATTCCACAATTCTTATTCACTGTAACGAAGGCGCAGCGCGATCTATGGCTGTGGCATATATTTTGATGTGTGCCATCGATACCAAAAATTGTGAGAAAG